>DATFWL010000437.1:0-3425 GCA_035259385.1 Vicinamibacterales bacterium
ACAGAGCGGACCGAAGCGCACGGGAATGCCGACGCCGCTCTCCGGGCCACGGCATCGGGGTTCGAATCCCTGCCTCCCAGCCATGAAATTTGCCCTGTGTTTTCAAAGACTTGCAGCACAGGGTGATTTCACTCTAGAACTCTTCAAACGAACCACCGACAAGACACGCCGACAGGTTTATTGATCGATTGCCCCGACGAGCATCGACGTACGGACGATTACAATCGAGATCGCGATGTTCGAAAAGGAGAAGCGCTGCTCGAAGTGTGGTGAGTCCTTCCAGTGCGGAGGACTGTTTGGCTGCTGGTGCCGCGACGTGAAACTGGACGCCGCCACGCTCGTCGACCTTCGAGCCAAGTACGCCGACTGCCTCTGTCCTGCCTGCTTGAAGGCGGTCGTGCGACCATCCGAAGATCAGCACCCGACGATCAGCTCACACCAAAGCCAAGACTGACACCCTCAGCAAGTCGAGTTCTGCCAGACGCTCACGTTGGAACTGAATCTTGATGCCGACCTGCATCTGTCGAGCAGGCAATGCGCCGAAGATGTGGCCGAAGTCGCCGAGAAGGATCCGACCATGGTCGTGTGGTGGGCAACCGAAGTGGAATGCGCGTCAGCGATCGCGCGCCTCGAACGAGACGATGCGCTCGACGAAGCGGCGGCGACGCAGGCGTACCACCGATTGCGGCACCTCGCGCATGCGTGGCACGAAGTCGATCCGAGCGACCCGGTCCGCGAAGCCGCGGTGCGGTTCGTGCGGGTGCATCCGCTTCGCGGGGCCGATGCCCTGCAGCTCGCGGCCGCCTTTGTCGCGGCTGAACGGCGACCATCATCGCTCGAGGTCATCACCCTCGACGATCGCCTGACCGTGGCCGCGAACGAGGCGTTCGACACCCCAGTGCCCACCGCGACCAGGAACAACTCACCGACAGTGTCAGCTGCGGACGGGAGGGGCAATCAGACCAGCGACCTTTACCAAGTTGATTTGGCCGGTGTCAGCAAGACACTCACCTACGACGCGAATGGCAACTTCACCAGCGACGGCACCCGCGCGTTCGAATGGGATGCGGTTCGAATCCCTGCCTCCCAGCCAGACAAAATCACCTGTGCTTTCAATGATTCCCAGCACAGGGCGATTTCACTCTGGAACTCTCGCGTTCAAATGCCATGCTGGAGTCGCTGCTGGTTTCTCGCTAGAATCAGCGTCGGCCGATACGGGCGGCCCACGGTCCGCGTCAAGGGTCGAACCCACCCGAATAGGTTCTTCATCCGTCAGAGACCCTGACTTCCTGCCCGAGAGCTGCGGACACCGGGCGCGTATGGAAGGAAGGTGTCTATGCCCCTCAATCTCCCCGAACGCGCATCCTACGAGTACCTGAAGAAGCTCGCGAAAGAGCGGCTCGCGTTGCTCCGCGCGACGAACCCCGCAGCGAAGCTCGCCGACGCGCAACTATCGATCGCGCGCGAGTACGGATTTTCGAGCTGGCGCGCGATGAAGGCCGAAATGGATATCCGGCAGGCGCCGCAGGTGGCTGAATTCATGCGCGCGTGCGCGGCCGGGGATGTCGAGACGCTGCTTGAGTTGTTACATCGAGATCCAACGCTTGCGCGTGAGCGTCTGGCCGGAGGCACCACGGCGCTCCACGGGGCCGCGCGCCATCCGGAGGCGGTACGGCTGCTCCTTGAACACGGCGCGGATCCAAACGCCCGCGACCTCGGAGACAACGCGACGCCGCTCCATTTCGCGGCAGTCCATGGAGCGCTGGACAGCGTCCGCCTTCTCCTCGATGCCGGCGCTGACGTTCACGGGACCGGAGACGTGCACAACGGTGACGTGATCGGTTGGGCGGCGCGCCAGGGCAACGAGGCGGTCATCGACCTGCTCCTCGAGCGCGGGGCACATCATCACATTTTTTCGGCCATCGCGCTGCGCGATCGCGATCTTGTTCAACAGCTGATCGAAGAAAACCCGGATTGCCTGCTGCGCCGCCGATCACGATTCGAAGACGGGCACACGCCGTTACACGCCGCGTTCGCCAGCCCGGACGGACTCGGGTTCCTTGCCGGACAGCCCGATTACGCCATGCTGGAGATGCTCATCGAGCTTGGCGCGGACGTCGAAGCGAAAGACGACAAGGGGCGGACACCGCTGGCGACGGCCATGCTGCGCGGCGACGACACGGCCATTCGGCTGCTGAGGGCGGCCGGGGCGAAGGAGTCCTCGGTCGCGGTGCAGGCGCAGCCAGACGCCAAGGCGGAGACCATCGCCGCTGCGAAGTCAGTAAAGAGGATCTCGCCGATGTTCGCGGTGCGCGATACGCGGGCGACGGTCCGATGGTATCAGTCGCTTGGGTTCACGGTTCACGATGCGTACGAGGACGGCGGGGAACTTGTCTTTGCGAGGCTGACTTTCGGCGCGGGTGAATTCACGCTCGGGCCGGGAGGGAATCCTGGGCCTGCGAACGTCTCACTGTGGTTTTTCACCGATCGCGTGCACGACCTCTACGACCTGTTCAAGGCCCGCCAGCTGCGATCGGCAGGACGTGGATCGAGTGCCGCCGGTGACCAAATCGAGGTCCGGTTCGAGGAAGACCTCTACACGCCCTTCTACGGAGGGCGGCAGTTCAGCATCCGCGACATCAACGGCCTGGCCCTGATCTTCTGGCAGCCAGAATGGCTGGGGTCCAAATCGGCAGCTCAGTCGTAGTCATCGGGCGACGTGAAGGCCATGGCGGCCTCTCGGTGGCTGGGGCTGACGGGACATAGCCGACTGAACAGCGCCGGCCGGCGGCGTGCATCGATGTGCGCGTGTCGCTTACGGACGAACGCGGATGATCGTCTTCCCCTTGATCCGCGCGGTCGGGTTCAATGCGGCGACGGCGTCGTCGAGGGTCGAGACGTTGCCGATGTTCGTCCGCAGCCGTCCGTCCCGCACCCGCTGGACGATCTCACGCAGTTGGGCACGATCGGACTCGACAACGAAGTCGACCGCCAGGCCGCCGGCGGGCCGCGTCTCGGGCGGCCCGACGATGGACACCAGTGTTCCTCCGGCTCGAATCATGCCTGCGGACCGCTTCCCGATGTCGCCGCCGATGACATCGAACACCAGATCGGCTCCTCCGACGTCTTCGAGGACGTCGTTCTCGAGGTCGACGAACTCCTTCGCGCCGAAGTCGAGCACCGTCTGACGGTCGGCATGGCGTCCGGTGCCGATGACGTAGGCGCCGGCCTGTCGTGCGAGTTGCGTCACCATCGACCCGACGGCGCCGGCCGCGCCGTGCACGAGGACGCTCTGCCCCGCCTGAAGGCGGCCGTGCTGGAACAGTCCCTGCCACGCGGTCAGGCCCGAGATCGGCAGACTGGCACCCACCGTGAAGTCGACGTCGCCCGGGAGCGGCGCGAGGTTGCGTGCCTCGATCGCCACA
>DATFWL010000438.1:0-5435 GCA_035259385.1 Vicinamibacterales bacterium
ATCGATTGCCTTCCTGGCCCCGGCGATTGCGCTGACGATGGGTCTCTTTCAGCCCGAGCGGCTGCGGCAGACGAAGGTTCCGATCGCGTGGCACCGCTTGAAACGATCTGATGTCTGAGGTCGTGAGACCGACGAGCCGGCTACACGGTGATCAAACTCGTCAGACGAACGCCGCATCCACTTCGACTCTTTTGCGCTCGATCTCGTGAACGAGTGTCTCTGGAAGGGCTCGCAGGCCATCAAGCTGAGGCCCAAGGCATTCGCCGTCCTGGAATACCTGCTCGGCCGGGCGGGACAACTGGTGACAAAGGAGAACCCGATCGGCGCGGTCTGGCCCGACTCCTTCGTCGGCGACGCGGTCCTCAAGGTCGCCATCCGCGAAGTGCGGGAAGACTGCTTCCAGCAGTCGTTCGCGATCGTGCGACGGCAGGGCGCGCTGTCGCTGGGACTGCGTGCCGCCGCCAGCCTGGCGCGCCTGCATCGACGACGCGGCCGGCACGACCTCGCGCGCTCCGTCGTCGCGCCGATCTACGAGATGTTCGCGGAGGACTCGACACGCCGGACTTGTGCGACGCCAGAGCCTTGGTGGAGTCGTGCAGCGCCGGTGACCGCTCCTTTCATGGTCTTCTCCACGGCGGACAATGGAACCGCGGTGCGTCATCCCAGCCAGGCTGCTCGCGCGACGAGAAGCACGCCTCCCGCGACGGCCACGGTCCCGATGACGCGGGCGACGACCCCGCCGACTGGTGCCAGCCGTTCGACCGTGATGGCCGCCGTGACGGCAGCCATCACCCTGAGGTCCATCACTCCAATGACCAGCTGAACGATCATGAGATTTACACAGCAGCGCCCGCATAGAAGGCCGAGGCGTACGCCGTGTCGCCAGGCCGAGCCGGCGTCGGCCGATACCGCACCTGCTCGGACGGATATCTCGGCACAGCAGGCGAGCTGACGCGCCTTGTACGCAGTGAGCTGGAACGAGCCGGCCATCACGACCACCATACCGACGACGGCTGGTACTGCACGCGCCAGCGCGGGCTGCCGCATCTCGATCGCGGCCAGCAACGCGCCCAGCGGAAACGCGGCGATTCCGAAGACGGTCCAGACTCCGAAGTAGCCGGCCGCCGCGAGCGCGGTCAACCGTCCGAGGCGCGCCTCCCCTGATCTCGCGACCTCCTGCCGGAAACGCCATAACTTCGGAGCGAGAGACGGCAACATCATCGGCACCATCATCACGATCCACATACCGAGGAACGACGCCGCTGCGCCGGCCCACGTCTGCTCCGGCATTCGTGTCCACGCCGCGGACATCGCCCATCCACCGGGCATCGGCATGTCTCCCGTCGCCGACATGGACATGCACCAGCCGATCGTGATCGCCGCGCTGCCCGCAAAGAGCAGCGCTGACACGCCGATGAACGTGTGCTGTGAAGCTCGCTCTGAAGTCGCCATGCGGGCCCTCAGCGCCTGTCGTACTCGTCGTGGCGGCGCCACCAGACGCCGGTCTCGTTCCGCCCATTGGGTGCGCGGTCGAGCCACTGGTACATGCCCCACAGGCCGTCCAGCCCGCGCGCATACGCGGAATAGGTGTGGTAGACAACGCCATCCTCGAGGACGAACGCGCTGATGCCCGGCCGCTCTCGCGTGTAGGTGGCGGCGTCCGTTCCGGTCATCGCCGCAATCCGGGAGACAGGTGAATCGTGGCCCCGCAATTGCCACGCTCCCTCACGTCGGTAGTTGTAGTCGATGCCTCCCTCGCGCTGCTGCTGCTCGGTAAACCCGACGCTGAAGTCGGCATTGAAGTCGCTTTTTTGCGCGGACGCCCACGGGAATGTCCATCCCATCCGCCGCTTGTAGCTCTGGAGCTTCTCGAGCGGCGCCCGTGACACCGCCCACAGCATGACGTCGTGGTTGGCAAGGTGCACGGCGATTCCGTTGAACCCGTCCGCGATGGACGAGCAGGATGGACAGCCCGCCGCGTAATCGGGTCCGAACATGAAGTGATAGACGAGCAGCTGCGAGCGCCCCTGAAAGAGGTCCGCCAGCGAGGCGCTCCCCTCGTCGGTGTCGAAGCGATACGCTTTGTCGATGGCCACCCACGGCAGTTCCTGCCGCAGCCGGGCTAATTCGTCGCCGCGCCGCGTGAGCTCCTTCTCCGCGACGAGCAGCTCGAGCCGCGCCTTGAGCCACTCTTCACGCGTCCCTGTCAGGTGCCTGGTTTTGATCATCGTCATTGCCATGTCTCCTTCTGTTGCCGTTCGACGTGTGTCGTTCGTTCCTGTGATCCCGCGGTGTTGCGGGTCACGAGATAGACCGTAGCGCCGGACGCCGAACGTGTGGGAGTGACAAGTGTGGCGGGATTCCGATCGACTCGACGATCACACGCGATCACCAGCGAATCGCGACGAAGTTGTTACTCCCGGCTCCTCTCCGATTTGGCTAGGATGGGAACGTGAACCGAGCAAGAAGCAGGGCCGCCGAGATCGTCCGTGAGTTCGGACCGTTTCCGGGTGTCGAGAACGTGGCGGGAGTCACGTATGACGGTCATCACGTCTGGTTTGCTGCCGGCGACTCGCTCAATGCCTTCGATCCAGAGACTGGCAAAAGGCTGCGCTCGATCGATGTGGCGGCGCACGCAGGAACTGCCTTCGACGGTCGGCACCTCTTCCAGCTCGCCGAGGATCGCATTCAGAAAATCGATCCGAAGACCGGTCGCGTGCTTGCCACCATCCCCGCGCCCGGCGGAGGTGGTGACTCGGGACTGGCGTGGGCAGAGGGGACGCTCTGGGTGGGGCAGTATCGGGACCGGAAGATTCATCAAATCGATCCCGAGACGGGAACGATACTCCGGACGATCGAGTCCAACCGCTTCGTCACCGGTGTGACCTGGGTCGACGGCGAGCTTTGGCACGCGACGTGGGAAGGCGACGAGAGCGACGTGAGGCGTGTCGATCCTCGAACGGGAGAGGTCCTCGAGCGGCTCGAGATGCCGACCGGCGTCGTCGTGTCCGGACTCGAGTCCGATGGCGGCGATCGGTTCTTCTGCGGCGGAGGCAGGAGCGGGAAGGTGCGAACGGTCCGCCGACCCTCGCGAGGAGACGCCCAACGCTCAGCCTATGAACTGGCTGATCGAACCAGGTAGCTCGGCTACCTTCGCGGCTTCACCCCGAAGAATCGCGTTCGTACCCGGCGCGGCGGGAGCTGGCGCGTTCTGGTCGCCAATCGTTCAGCGGCTGCCGGCCGACTGGCTGGCGGAGGCGCTGGACCTGCCCGGGCTGGGCACCATCCCGGCGCGCGCAGATGTCGGCAGCTACGATGATCTCGCCGAGTACGTCCACGAGAAGATCGCCAGGCCGACCGTGCTCGTGGCTCAATCGATGGGTGTGTACATCGCCCTCGCGTTGGCGCTGCGACATCCCGACTCGATCACACACCTCGTGCTGGTGGCCGCGACCGGCGGCGTGAACATGGCCGTTCACGGCGCTGCCGAGTGGCGGGCGGATTACGCCGCCAATTATCCCCACGCCGCGCGGTGGGCATGCGCCTTGGTACCAGACCTCACAGAGCGACTTGGGGACCTGAAGATCCCGGTCCTGCTCATCTGGCCGACGCGCGATGCTCTGAGCCCGATCGGTGTCGGCCACACCATCGCGGCGCACGTCCCTCGAGCATCGCTGGTCTCCTTCGAGTCGGAAGACCATTGGGTGGTCCATCAATTCCCCGATCACGTTGCGGCAGCTATCGAGTCATTCGTGGAGCGCGAGTCGTGAGTTCGCGGCCTGAACAACGCGGCAGACGCTGGCCGCATCCACGCCCGAGCGTGGATTGCCGGAGCGCAGCCGCCGCGACGATCGGATGCGAACGTTGCGCACGCGTCGATCGCCGGAATCGCGATGACGCGCACGTGGCCTGCCGCGTTCGGTCGCGCCCCGTCGCGGTGAAGGGTTCGTCGCGCGACGACGAGACGAGAATTGACACACGACTGGACACCGCGCACAATCGGCGCGTTCCGATCCACTCATGCAGCCTGGAACGCGACTCGGTCCGTACCAAGTCGTCGAGAAACTCGGCGAAGGCGGAATGGGCCAGGTGTATCGCGCCCGCGACGTCCGGCTGCAGCGGTACGTTGCCATCAAGACGCTGGCGGCGCACGCGGCGGCTGACGCAGGCTTCCACGAGCGGTTCGCTCGCGAAGCCCGCGCCGTGGCCGCCCTCTCGCACCCGAACATCCTCGCCATCCACGACGTTGGCAGCCACGACGGCGTTCCGTAGGTCGCCGTCGAACTTCTCGACGGAGAAACGCTCCGGTCGCGGATCGGGACGTCGCCGCTTCCGCTCTCGACAGCGCTCGACTACGCGGTGCAGATCGGGCGCGGACTCGCCGCCGCGCACGACCGCGGCATCGTCCATCGCGACCTCAAGCCGGACAACATCTTTGTCAGCCGTGACGGGCAGATAAAGCTGCTCGACTTCGGTCTTGCCACCGAACCGGAACAGGAGGCGGACGACGCTGCGACCTGTTTGCCGCAGACCGAACCCGGGATCGTGCTCGGCACGGCCGGCTACATGTCGCCAGAACAGGCGCGTGGCGCGCGCGTTGATGCCCGTGCGGACATTTTTGCGTTCGGCTGCGTGCTCTACGAAATGTTGTCGGCCAGGCGGGCGTTCACCGGTAAGAGCCGGATCGAAATCCTGCACGCCATTCTCAAGGAGCATCCGCCCGAACTGTCGAGCGTTCGCGGCGATTTGCCGGCCGCGGTGAACCGCGTGGTCCAGCACTGTCTGGCGAAAGCACCAGAGGCGCGGTTCCAGAGCGCGCGCGATCTCGTGTTCGCGCTCGAAGCGCTGGCCGATGATTCGCCGCGGCGAATGTCGGCGACATCGCCCGCTGCCACCGACCGACGGGGACGCAGGTGGACGATGGCCGCGCTCGCCGCTGGCGTCCTCCTCGCTGGCGCCGGCCTGGTGTGGTGGAGCGGGCTGCGCAGTCGATCGCCGCAGCCTGCCGCATCCGCGCCGGCGCAGGTCGCCGATCGCCGCCGGCTGGTTGCGGTCCTGCCATTCGAGAACGTCTCGCGCGGCGGCGAAGGGTACTTTGCGGCCGGCATGACCGACGAGCTCACCAACCAGCTCTCGAAACTGAATGGACTGCGCGTGGTCGCGCGAGCGGCGCTGGCTCAGCTCAAGGATCCGCGCCAGCGGCTCCCGGTCATCGCGAAGGAGCTTGGCATCGGCAGCGCCGTCACCGGAACGGTGCGCGAAGACGGTACCCGCGTGCGCGTCAACGTCGAGCTCATCGAGACGCAGTCAGGACAAGTGATCTGGTCCGAACAGTACGACCGCGAGGGCGTCGACGTCTTTGCCGCTCAGAGCGACATCGCGCTCCGCGTTGGTGAGGTGCTCGACGCGAGCGTGACGCTCGACGAACGGACGCG
>DATFWL010000439.1:0-36103 GCA_035259385.1 Vicinamibacterales bacterium
CGGTCGCGGCGGTAGATGTGCTCGATGCCCGCCTCGGTTGGCGGAGTGACCAGATTCGTGGCGAGCGACTGAAAGGCGACGAAGCGGCCGCCGCCGCTGATGACGGGTGTGAAGCTCGATTGATTGCTCGGACTGCCGTCCGCGCCGATGCTGTCGCGGGTGGTCTGGCCGGTCGCGCGGTCGAACACGAACACGTCGCGGTTGCCGCCGTGCGGACCGTCGGCGACGAGGTTCGAGGCGTTCGATCTGAACGTCACGAACCGGCCGTCGGGACTGATCGAGGCGTCCGTGCTGTCGCCGAGCGCGCTCCCTCCGTTGAGACCGACTGTGATGCGAACGAGCGTCACCGCCGGAGCAGCCGCGGTCGCCGAGAGTGGAAGCAGCCGAAGACCGGTCGAGGTAGCCGCACGAGGCGCAGACGCCGGCTGAGGACCGGTCCCGAAACCTTGAGTCTGGGCAAGCACGCCGAGCGTACACACGCTCGCCGTCAACGCGATGGCGAGTAGAAGAGTTCGAGGCACGGCCGGACACTCTACCACTCGCCGCACCTCAGGTTTTCACGCGCCGATCGACTTTGCTATTTCTTTGGGCGCGACTCCGGCGGCACCAGGTGGTTCAACCGGTAATAGGTGACCAGCTGACCGTAGTGCTCGGCGCTGTGTTCGATGACCGCCATCCATGGCGCCACCGACTGCGCCAGCCGCTCCGCCGGCACCGCCTTCAGCGCAGCCGTGGAGTCGTTGATCGTCTTCTCGAACGCGCTGACCACCTCTGCCTTGTTCTTGTAGTTCTTCGGGTCCATCTCGTCCCAGTTCGCCTGCTCGCCGCGTCCCGCCTTCGCGGCGTACGCGTTGCCGGAGAACACATGGACGATGACCTCGCGGAACGAGCGGACTTCCGGCGTCGCCTTGAACTCGTACTTGTCCGCTGGGAAGTCCTTCGCCATCTCGAGCAGCCGCCGGTTGACGGAGTCGAAGTTGGCGTTGATGGACTGTGCCGTCGTGGGTGGCGCCTTCGGTGCTTGTCCGAAAACGGCCACTCCGGTCAGCACAGTGGCGAGCGAAACGAACAAAGCCAGTCGATGCATGGCTGCTTAGACGCCGGTTCGGCCGGAATGGCTTCGCGCGACCGACAGATTCCGCGTGATTCGTCGTGGGCCGCCGCCGCTCGCATCGACGATCAGCTGCACGATCGGCCGCACGACCGGCAGGCGCAGCGTGAAGCCGGCGAGGGCCCAGCCGAAGTGCACGTGCTCGAGGGCGCGCGCCACCGCTTCAATCCCGCTGACGTCGCACGATCCGTCGGCCGGCGCGTACGTGATTCGCGACAGCGTCCGCGACGGATGGGTCTCGGCCGCCACGATCTCGAGGCCGGTGACGGCACGCCGCTCGAACCAGCCCGCCACTTCGCTGCACATCGCACAGCTTTCCGCGACGTATAGTCGCGCCAGCCGCCGCCGTGGGTCGTACCACGGCCGCCACGCCGGCACCCACCGTCGTCGCGCACGACGATAGGCGCTCCAGTCGTCGCCGAACCGGCGCAGCAGATCCTCGTCTTCGTCCCAGCTGGCCAGACCGGCCGAGTAAACGTGCGCCATGACACCAGCGGCCGACACCCAGAGATTACCGAGCACCGGCCCCAGCAGCACGAGCAGCAGGGCGCCCGACAACTGCATCGGATTACGCAGGTAGGCATAGACGCCGCTCGTGACCAGCCGTCGCGGCGGATCGAACGGGACCGGCGTCCCGCGGCCGCGTGTGACGAACTCCTGCACGGCGGTCATGCCCAAAATCGCCGGCGCGGCGAGCATTTGCAGGATGAGGGTCCTCTGCCACGCCGGCCGCGCGATCGGATCGACCCAGCCCGCCGCCGATCCCTCGATCGCCACGACCGGCAGCAGAACGACGACGATGCCTGTGAAGGCAATCACCTGAAGCACGGCGCGGCCAGCGAGGCGCTCGTCGCGCGCCGTCCAGCGCGCCAGGAGCTGCGCCGGCACGAGCGCGACCACCACGCCGAGCGCGTCGCCTGTCAGCCACAGCCGTCCAAGGACGATGACCGGCGCGGCGGTGGGCATGAGAACGAGATCGACGGCCACGGCGAGCGCGGCGACGATGGCAATCGGGAGCGACGGACACGCCAGGGCCGGCACCGCACCCCACAACCACGTCCACGACAGCCACAGATCCACCGGGACGCCGGCCAGCAGTCCGCCGCGCGCGTCGTAGTGCCACCAGCCCGCGCGGTCGGCTGCCACGTTCAGTGCGAACAGCATCGGCAGGTTCCAGAGCGACGCGAGCAGTGCGGCGCTCCACGCGCGGCGGTCGGGCCGCCGCCAGAGACAGGCGGCTGCGGTGGCCATCGCCGTGAGGTACAGCGACGCGGCGCGCACGAGCAGGTACGGATCGATCGCAGTCACGGCGTCGCGACCGCGTCGATCAGGTAACCGGCCGCGAGCCATGTCGCGCAACGTTCCATCGGCCCGAAGTACCACGCAGGATCGAGGCCGCGCTCGTAGCGGATCTCCCAGGTCACCCTCGTCGTGCGGAAGTCAACCGGCTCCCAGCTGACGATCGATTCGCGGAAGGTCAGGAAATGCGTCATATGGCTCGTGTCCGAGGCGGCGCGCCAGCGCATCAGGCCCGGCCGATGCTCCTCGAGAACGAGCGTCAGATCGCCGGTCCTGGGCTCGGTGCCGTTGAGAAAAGTCTCTCCGCCGCGCATCGTGATCACCCAGCGCATCCCGCCCGCATCGCGGCGTTCGATGCGGCTGGCGACGGGACGTGGAAATCCGGACCGCAGGTAGCGCGGCAGGGCGCGATCGAACCGCGGCGGCTCGACGAGCGCGCGCTCGACATCTGCCGCCGAGGCATGCACGAGGCTGGTCGCCGTCACCGCAGCATGGCGATCGAAGGTCGTCAGCTCGGTCACCCCTTCGAGGCTCAGCGGAGCGAAGGCCAGCACCACGAGCGACGAGTAGAGCGTTCGCGATCGGAGGCGCTCGCGGCGGCGATCGATGGGATAGCTGATCGCGATCGCGACGAGATAGAAGAGCGGCGCGGCCATCACCACGCACAGAAACCCTTCCCACAAAAACAGCACCGACAGCAGCATGGCCACGGTGACCGCCTTGCACGCGACCCCGGTGGCGCTGCGCGGACGGGCCGCGAAAATCACGACCACGGCCAGCACGACCGGCACGCCGATGAAGAGCGCCGCGGTCTGCTGGAGGCCATGGTCGCGCACGGCGCGGTAGGCGATCGAGGCGGCGGCGACGGCGAGGACGATCACCGTCAATGCGAACTGCGCTGTGCGCGGCCGCTCGACGGCGTCGTTCGCGGCATCGTCGACGCCGGCGCCAGGGCCCGCGTGGTAGGCCATGACCCATGCCAGCACCGACAGCAGCCCCCACGACAAGAACAACAACAGTGCAATCATGTCCGCGCTCCTCGTGAGGGCTCAGGCCGTGCCCGTTGCCGCTTTCTGCGTCGCGGGCAGCAGCCCGGCGTCGCGCAGGATGCCGATCACACGGCGCCGCGCCGGACGCAGCAGCGGCAGCGTGACGATCCGTTTGGCGTCGATCGTGAAGTCCACCGCCGCGTCGATCAGCTTCCGAGTGCGGCGCTGCGAGGGGGAGTCGTCGTACAGGAAATAGAGCAGGATGCCCATGTGCAGGGTCCACAGCAGCGTCGGCGCCGCGTCGCGCACGTCGTCAGGCAGACGCTCGCCGGCGAGCGCTTCCGCGAAGACGGCGATGCTGCCGAGACGCTGCCTGCGAGTGGCTTCGCCGAACCACGACAGCGGGTGCTCGGGCTCGCCGCCGTAGCGGAACAGCGCGCGCAGCAGCCGGCGGTCGTTCTGCATGATGTCGATCTTGGTGTGGAGCGCCGCGCGCAAGCGATCCTTGAGCCGGCCGCCGCGCGCGAACGCGGCGCGGGCGCGTGACGCGTGCTCGTCCTGGAGGTAGTCGTAGTAGGCGCCGACCAGCGCTTCCTTGCTGTGGAAGTAGTAGTAGGTGGCGCCGAGCGACAGGCCGGCGCGGGTCGCGATGTCGCGCATCGTCGTCGGGTCGAAGCCGCGCTCGCGGAACAGGGCCAGCGCGGTCTCGAGGATCTGGCGGCGGGTCTCCTCGCTGGCGGCGCGCTGCGGCACGGCGCGCACGTGGTCTTTGAACATGTTCAAAGAGTAGGGGCTCGACCGCCGCCTGTCAACGTGAATTTTGAACGTGTTCAGAATTGCGCGGATTTACCAGTCGATCGCCCGGCGATCGCGGAAGAACCCGCCGGTCGGCCCGTTCGCCGGCAGCGTGGCCAGCCAGACGATCGTGCCGGCGCCTTCTTCGACCGAGCGCGTCGCGCCGGGACCACCCATGTCGGTCCGCACCCAGCCGGGACACGCGCTGTTGACGAGGACGCCGCCGCCGCGGGTCGCCGCAGCGAGCTGGCGCGTGAACGCGTTCAGCGCGCTCTTCGACATCGAGTAGGCGGGCGCGTAGGTCCCCATCGACGCGAGCTGTCCGGCCTGCGACGAGACGTTCACGACCCGTCCGTACTTCCGCGCGACCATCCCGGGTACGAACACCGCGCTGACCGCCACGACGCCGAACAGGTTGGTCTCGAAGGTGGCGCGGAGATCGTCGACCGTGGTCTGCAGTACCGGCTGCGATTCGCCGACCAGCACTGCCGCGTTGTTCACGAGCACGTCGACGTGAGCGCCGCGGCGTTGGAGGTCGGCCGCGAGCGTGCGAATGCTTCGCGAGTCGGTGACGTCGAGGACCGCCGCCGTCACGTCGCCGCCCGCCCCCAGCGCGTCGGCGGCGGCCGCCGCTCTGGCACGGTCGCGCGCCGTGAGGATCACGCGGTAGCCCTGCAGGGCCAGTTGCCGGCAGACTTCGCGTCCGATCCCGCGATTGGCGCCGGTGACGAGCGCGGTTCGTTGTTCACGCATATCCACTGTGCAATCATCACTTCCATCGGCCATTCGCCATTAGCCATAGCCATTAGCCATCAGCCATCAGCCATGTCTCTCATTCTGATCCACACCACCCGCTTTGCCGAGCATCAGACGCCGCCCGGACATCCTGAGCGGCCCGAGCGCGCCGACGTGCTCGACGCGATTGCCACCCGCTGGCGGGAGCGCGGGACGGAGGTGGTCGCGCCGCGTGCCGCGACGCGCGAGCAGCTGGTGCGCGTGCACGACGAGGACTACCTGCGCCGGATCTCCGAGACACAGGGCCGCGCCACGTCGCTCGATCCGGACACCTACACGTCGCCGGAGTCGTACGAGATCGCGCTGCTGGCGGCCGGCGCATGCGTGGACGGCGTCGAGCGGGTGATGAGCGACTCGCACCGCGCCGCGTTCGCCCTCGTGCGGCCGCCGGGCCATCATGCCGAGCGGAGCCGCGCGATGGGATTCTGCCTGTTCAACAACACCGCCGTCGCCGCCGCACACGCGCGGGCGATCGGCGCACGACGCGTGGCGATCGTGGACTTCGACGTGCATCATGGCAACGGCACGCAGCACCTTTTCGAGGCCGATCCCCACGTCCTGTACATCTCGACGCACCAGTATCCGTACTATCCCGGGACCGGCGCCGCCGGAGAGACCGGACGCGATGCCGGGGAGGGGTTCACCGTGAACCTGCCGCTCGAAGTCGGCGCGGTCGACGAGGACTATCAACTCGTCTTCTCACGAATAGTCCTGCCGGTGGTGCGCCAGTTCGAACCCGATCTCCTGGTCGTGTCGGCCGGCTTCGATGCGCACGAGCGGGATCCGCTCGGCGGGATGCGGGTCACGACGCCGGCGTTCGCCGCGATGACGCGGGATCTTCGCGCCGTCGCCGAAGACTGCTGCCGGGGCCGCATCGTCGCGGCGGTTGAGGGCGGCTATGATCTGCAGGCGCTCGGCGCGTCGCTCGACGCCACGATCGAGGCGCTCGCGGGATCGCCGCAGCCGGCCGTCTGGCCGTCGAGCGGGATCCGCTCGGCCCGCGGCGAGGCAGCGGTGGCGGCAACGAGCACGGCGATCCGCGCCTTCTGGCGTGTCTAGAACGCCTGCTTTGCGGTCTTGGCGGCCTCTTTGCGTTCATCGCACCAGCAGGGTCACGCCAATCGTGCACAGCGCGACGCCGATCGCTTTGCTCCACGACAGCGACGCGCCGAGGACGACGACGCTTACCACGGTGACGACCGCCGCCTGCAGGCCCGAGATCGCGACGGGGTAGCCGGGATTCGGCGCCGCGCCGACGGCGCGGACCAGCAGCCAGTTCCCGACATAGCTGAGGACGGCGGCGGCGACGAGCATCGCCAGCTCGCGAGGCGCGTAGGGCACCGCTGCGCGTGTCGTGCGAACGTGTAACAGATACAGCAGCGCGCCGACGCCGAAGACGTACAGGAGGACGGCCGCGACGTCGATCCCGCGCCTGACCAGCGCCGCGAAGAACAGCTGCATCACCGCGAAACAACTCATCGCCGCGAGCGCCCACCACTGCCACATCGCGTCACCTCTGAGTTTGCGGGGAGTGTGGGACCGATGGGCCCGTGGGCTGGGTGAGGAAGGAACGATGGGCAGGCTCGCAAGGCCCTCGTTCCCCACCTACCCACCCCATGGGCCCTACCCACCCATGGGCCCATCGGTCCCACACTCCCGTCAGGACCCCGATGATACGATCCGCGCGTTCGCAAGGAGGCTGCGATGATTCGCAAGGGGCTCGCCGGCGTAACGATCACCGTGCTCTTCATCCTGGCGTTCGGCCGCGTGCCGCAGACGTCCGGTCCGATCAAGCTGGCGCGGCATCCTGACTATCATGCCGGCAAGATCGCCTTCAGTTATCTCGGCGACATCTGGACGGCGAACGAGGACGGCAGCGCGCCGCAGCGCCTCAGCGATCACCGCGGCCACGACATGTATCCGCGCTTCTCGCCCGACGGGCGGTGGATTGCCTTTTCGTCGAACCGCTACGGCAACAACGACGTGTTCGTGAGTCCAGCCGCCGGCGGCGCGCCGCGCCGGCTGACGTTCCACAGCGGCAACGACGAAGTCGTCGGCTGGACGCGCGACTCGCAGCACGTTCTCTTCCGCGCCGCGCACGGCGACGGTGCGTTCCCGAACGTCGCGACCTTGTACGAAGTGCCGGTTGCAGGCGGACAGGAGCGGCCGCTGCCCGTCGACTGGGGCTTTTACGGCAGCTTCTCGCCCGACGGCAGGCAACTCGTGTTCAACCGGCATCCTGCGGTGTGGACTCGGCAGCACTATCGCGGCAGCTTCGCGGCCGATCTCTGGATCGCCGATCTGGCGGCGAAGACCTACACGAAGCTGCTGCCCGACGAGCGCTACAACCGCTACTGGCCGATGTGGGGCGCCGACGGCGCCATTTACTACGTCGCCGATCCGCTGCCGAACGACAAGGCCGTGGCGCCCGGCAGCCCGGACGTCCGCAAGAGCGTGAACAACATCTACAGGATCCCCGCCGGCGGCGGCGCCCCGGTACAGGTGACCAGGCACGTGGACGGCAATCTGTTCTGGCCGTCGATGTCGAGCGACGGCAAGGTGATCATGTACGAAGAGCTCTTCGGCCTGTGGAAGCTCGACGTCGCGAGCGGTCGCACCACCGAGATCCGGATTGAGATCGCGGCGGACGAAAAGGACAACGAGACCGACGTCGACGTGGTGAAGGACGAAGTGGACGCCTTCGACATCTCGCCGTCGGGGCGCCGCGCGGTCGTCTCCGCGCGCGGACAGATCTTCACGATTGCCACCGAGCGCGGCGACATCACGCGCGTCGCGCCCGACAGCATGGCCTCGCGCAATCAGTTCCCGAAGTGGTCGCCCGACGGCACGTCCATCGCGTACATGTCGGACAAGTCCGGCCGCGACGAGATCTGGATCAGCGATCCGGAAGGGCACGCGCCGAAGAAGATCACCGATCTCGACAACGAGAAGGGCGCCATCGTCTGGACGCCCGATTCGAAATCGCTGCTCTACACTGCCGCGGACAAGAAGCTGTACAGCTACGCCGTCGCCGACGGCAGAACGGCGACGATCACGTCGAGCGACGTGAACCGTATCGGAAGCGTCGCCGTGTCGCCCGACAGCAAGTGGGTGGCGTTCACGAAGCAGGATCGCACGCTGCGCTCCCACGTCTACATCGCGCCGATCGCCGGCGGCGAGGAGCGGCACGTCTCCGACGATCGCCTGCTGTATTCCGAAAGCAACGCCATCTGGACCGCCGACGGCCGTTATCTCGTCTTCACCTCTGCCGAAGGCTTCAGCAACGGCATTGCCACGCAGGGCGGCATCAACACCACGATGTCGTTGTGGGCACTGTCGCTGCGCGATCAGGAGCGCGACCCGACCAGCCGCGATATCGACAACGAGGCGCAGGGCCTCGCGGCGGAGTCGGCGGCGCGGCAGAACGCTGGACGTGGTGGACGGGGAGGAGCGGACGCGGCGACCGCGCCGCCCCCGGACGTGCGCATCGACTGGAACGGCCTCGCGCGTCGCGCGCGACGGATCACCGTGCCCGGCACGGCGCTCGGCGGCCTGACGCCTGCGCCCGAGGGCCACGCGATCGCGCTCAACGTCTCGACGCCCGCCAGCGGCGGCCGCGGACAGGCTCCGCTCGGCGACTCCGGCAGCGGAATTTACATCGTCGACGTCGAGAGCGGCCAGTTGACGCGTGTGCCGCCGGCGCCTGCGGCAGCCGCCGAGGAAGGCGTCGTGACGCCCGGCGGTCCACCGGCCGCGGGGCTGGGCTCAGGGATGGCGTTCGCACGCGACGGCCGCACACTGTACTTTCGCGCGCGAAACAACCTCTTCGCCGCGCCGATCAACCTGAACGCGGCGACCTCCGGCGCCGGGAGCGCGCCACCGGCCGCAGCCGGGGGACGGGGCGGCCGCGGCGGCCGCGGCGGCGCGCCCGCAGAATCGAACGAGCCTGCCGGAGGTGCGCCGGCGACGGCGCGCCAGGTGACCTACACGGCCAACCTCGAAGTGGATCACAAGGCGCTGCGCGCGCAGGTGTTCAACGAAGGCTGGCGGATCATGAAGAACCGGTTCTATGACGCGAAGATGCACGGCGCGAACTGGAACGCGGTGCGGGAGTTGTACGAGCCGCTGCTCGAGAACCTCGTGGACGAAGACGAGCTGCACACGATCATGATGATGATGATCGGGCACCTCAATGCGTCGCATACCGGCGTGAGCGGCGGGCCCAATCCGATGCGCACCACGGTCCAGACCCGCTATCCGGGGTTCGACTTCGTGAGCGATCCGTCCGGCTACTACACGGTCGGCCACATCTACACCGCCGGACCCGCTGATCACGATTACCTCAAGCTGCAGCGCGGCAACTTCGTGATCGCGATCGACGGCCACGAGCTGAAGACGGCCGAGAACTACTGGCGCTATCTCACGATCGCGCCCGGCAGCAAGTTCCACCTGCTCGTCAACGACAGGCCGTCGCGCGAGGGCGCGTGGGAGGTGACGATCGCGCCGGCAAACGCGCAGGCGTTCGGCGACCTGCAGTACGCGCGGTGGGTCGACGATCGGCGCGAAATGGTCGCGAAGCTGAGCAACGGGGAGATCGGCTATCTGCACATCCGCGCGATGGACGCGCCGTCGCTGCGGCAGTTCCAGCTCGATCTCGCCGCGAACCGTACGAAGAAGGCGCTGGTGATCGACCAGCGTTTCAACGGCGGCGGCGGCATCGATCAGGAACTGCTCGGCATCCTCGCCGGCCGTGAGTATCAGTACACGATCGGCCGCGACGCCGGCTTCCAGCAGCCGCGGCCCCAGAACTTCTACGGGCCGATGGTGGTGATGCAGAACGAACGGTCGGCATCGGACGCCGAGATGTTTCCCGCCGGGTTCAAGGCGCTCGGCCTCGGCAAGCTGATCGGCGTGCCGACGATGGGCGCCGTGATCGGCACCGGCGCATACGCGCTGCTCGACGGTTCGACGATCCGGACGCCGGCGAGCGGCGTGTGGACGGTCACGAGCCAGAACATGGAGAACTACGGCGTCCCGCCCGACGTGCTGGTCGACAACACACCGGCCGACTTCGTCAAGGGCCGGGACGCGCAGATCGAGAAGGCGGTGGAGGTCCTGAAGGCTGAGATCGCGGCGAAGAAGACCTCCACAGCCCAGTAATTAAGAATTAAGAAGTAAGAATTAAGAATGCGTGTCACGAATTCCTAATTCCTACTTCTTAATTTCGCCGCCTCGCCCACCCCTTGTGCTTCGACAGGAGATGCGCTACGCTCTTGTCGAAGCCGAAGGGGAGAGACAGGCCGCATGGCCGGTACGCCGAAACTCGATCTGCCGCAAGGGACTCTCGACCTCCTGATCCTCAAGGCGCTCGCCCTCGAGCCGCAGCACGGGTGGGCGATCTCCGATCGCATTCAGCAGATCTCGAAGGATGCGCTGCGCGTCCAGCAGGGCTCGCTCTATCCGGCGCTGCACCGGCTGGAGCGGCGCGGCTGGATCAGGGCCGAGTGGGGCGCCTCCGAGAACAATCGCAAGGCAAAGTTCTACGCGCTGACACGCGCGGGTCGCAGGCAGCTCGACGCGCAGGCCGATGCCTGGCGTGCCCTGACCGCGGCCGTCGCTCTGCTCCTCGATACGCAGTAGGGGAGTGGTGATGCTCGCGGACCTGCGCCATCGCCTGCGCTCGCTGTTCCGCCGCGACGCCGTCGAGCGCGAGCTCGACGAGGAGCTGCGCCAGCACCTCGAACACGAGATCGACAAGAGGGTCGGCGCCGGCATGCCCCGCGAGGAAGCGGCGCGCCAGGCGCGCCTGGCGCTTGGCGGCTTCGATCAGATCAGGGAAGCGCACCGCGACGCGCGCGGCGTCCGGTTCGTCGAATCGGTCCTGCAGGATCTTCGCTACGGCGTGCGCACGATGAGACGCGCGCCGATCTTCGCGGCGACGGCAGTCACGACGATCGCCCTGGCGACGGCCGCCATCGCGACGGTGCTGACGCTCGCGCATACGCTGTTCGCGCGCCGCCTGCCAGTGCCGCGGCCGGAGGCGCTGGTGGCCGTCTCGGGGACGCGCATCCGCTGGAACCCCGAACGTCTGGCCGTTCGCGAGGCCGATCGCGTCCGCATCCTCGGGCCCGTGTCCTATCCGGATTACCTGTCGTTCCGCGGGCGCGCCAGGACGTTGAGCGGCCTCGCCGCGCACTATCCAACGGCGCCGCTTTTCGTGGCGGCGAACGGCAACGTGAAAGAGATCAACGGCGCCGTGGTGTCGGCCAATTTCTTTCAACTGCTCGGCCTCGAGCCGGTGCTCGGCCGTTTCTTTCACGACTCCGAGGACCAGGTTCCGGATCGCGATCGGGTCGCGGTGATCAGCAGCAACCAGTGGCGCACGTGGTTTGCGTCGTCGCCAGATGCCCTCGGATCGCACGTCACGATCAACAGCGTCGATTTCACGATCGTCGGCGTGGCGTCGTCGGAGTTCGTCGGCCCCACACCGATGCCGATCGAGATCTACATCCCGACGATGATGCTGCGCGTCGGCTACCGGTGGTGCGACGATGCGCTCGCCAGCGATTGCGACGTGCTGCAGATGCTCGGACGGCTCGCGCCGGGGCAGACGCTCGCGAACGCGGCCGCGGAGATGCCGACGCTGATGCCCGCGTCATGGCTGCACGCGCGTGTCGGCGAGAACAGCGGCGTCGCCGTCACCGACGTGCGCGGGATGTCCGAAGACGACGACGAACCGCGTCTGGTGGCGATGCTGGCCGGCGTCGCGTTGCTGCTGCTCGCCGTCTGCTGCGCGAACCTCGCCGGGCTGTCGAGCGCACAGTCTGCGGCACGGGCGGGCGAATTCGCGATTCGCCTCTCGCTCGGCGCCAGTGCCCGCCGCGTTGTCCGTCAGCTCGCCACCGAGTGGCTGATGCTCGGCGCCGCCGGCGGGATCGCCGGCGTGGTCCTGTCGCGCGTCTTCATCGGGATGCTTGCCGCCGCATTCTTCACGGTGGACGACGAGGGCCATCCGTTGCGCTACGCATTCGGCCAGACGCCGGCGATTGTCTCGATCACGATCGGCGCCGCGCTCGCCGCGGCGATGGTCATCAGCGTCGGGCCGGCGCTGCGAGTCGTCCGCCGCACCTTCGCCAGCGACGCGACGCCACGATCGACCTCGGTGCGGCGGATGCCGGGCGCCTGGCTGCTCGGCGCGCAGGCGGCGGCAGCGGTCGCGATGGTATCGATTGCGGCGCTGCTGGCCGCGGGAGCGCGGACGATGGTGTCCGGCGGCAACTACGACGCGACCCACCTCGCGCTGCTCCGGCTCCGGCCGCGGCTGGTGAAGTACCCGCCGGAGCGCGCCCAGCGTTTCCAGCATGACGTCGTGCAGCGCCTCGCCGTCCTGCCGTCGGTCGAATCGGTGAGCCTGGTTGGCGTCGGCACCGTCCTCGACGGCGGTTGGACCGCGATCGCGCTGCCGGCGTCGACCGCGAAGCAGATGCGCGCGCGCTTCAACGAGATCGGACCCCGCTATTTCGCAACGCTGCGAACGCCGCTCGTCGGCGGCCGCGAGTTCGACGACAGGGATCTCGTCGCGTCGCCGCGGGTCGCGATCGTGAATCAGACACTGGCGGCGCGGCTGTGGCCCGATGGTCAGGCGCTCGGCGCGACGCTGGTCATCAAGGAGACGCCGCACCGCATCGTCGGCATCGTCGAAGATATCAGGCTGCGTAGCCGCGCGTTGTCGCCCGAATCGTGGGTCTACACGCCGTTCTGGCAGAATCCGGCAGAGATCGACTCGCGGCTGGCGATTCGCGTCGCCGGCGATCCCGCGACACTGCTGCCCGCGCTGGCGCGGGAGGTGAATCGCATCGATCCCGACGTGCCGATTGCCGAGGCGATCACGATGCCGATTCAACTGGCGGGCGTGATGCGTCCGGCGCGCATCGGGGCGGCGTTCGTCGGCTACACCGCGGCGCTGGCCGTGCTCCTGACGGGGATCGGCCTGTTCGGCGTGCTGTCGTTCACAGTGTCGCGCCGGACGCGCGAGATCGGCATCCGCATGGCGCTCGGCGCCGTGCGGGCGCGAATCGTCAGAGCGATCGTCCGCGACGGCGTCCTGGTCATCGGGAGCGGCGCCATCTCCGGCGTCGCCGTCGCGACAGGCGCCACGCGACTCGTGAGCCATCTGCTGTACGGCTCAGCGGCAGCGGATTGGCTGTACTACGTCGCCGCCGCCGCCGTCGTCGTGACCGTCGGTCTTGGCGCCTGCATCGTTCCGGCGCGCCGCGCCGCAGGTGTCGAGCCCGTCGTTGCACTGCGGTGCGAGTAGGCAGCTGGTCATTGAGAATTAGGAAGTAAGAATTAAGAATTCGTGAACGGCCGCGCCTTCAATTAAGAGTGCGTTGCAAAATTAGCTCACGGCGGGTCCTGTCCGCGAACAGCCCCACCGGGTGCTCGCCAGAAAAGCACTGGTCACGGCCCACGGCTCCGCGCCCGGCGGGGCGGCCTCGTTCGCGGCCACCCGCGAGCGAGCTAATTTTTGCAACCTGCTCTAAGAAGTAAGGCTTCGCGTCACGTTGCGCGCGTGTACGAATTCTTAATCCTTCATTCCACATTCTGAATTGCAGCGAGGCCCCCGAGAGGGCGGCCACGGTCCAGCTCATCGCTGCGAATAGGAACACTACACAACTAGCCATCCGGCCCGTGGCGTATGGCTGGTCTCCTCATCAGCGACGGATTCTTGGAGAGGGTCCGACAAACGCCCACACATATACCCTTCGACCTATATTTCGTCCTCGGTTGTTACACCAATATTACAAAAGGCGACATCCTGGGGCGGGGCCATGGGTCAGCGGGTCACGGCGGCTGTCACGCCGCAGGCGGCGCAAACCTCGGAGCGCGCGCCGCTACTCACGCCAAAAATTCTCCTCTATTCACACGACACCTTCGGACTAGGCAACATCCGGCGGACCCTGCTGCTGGCCGAGACGCTCGGCGACGAATACCCGCACGCGTCGCTGCTCATCGTGACCGGGTCGCCGATGATTCACGCGTTTCGGATTCCGCCGTGCACGGACTACATCAAGCTTCCGTGCCTCACGCGCAGCCGCGCCGATCGATACGACCCGGCGTACTTGTCTGCGCTGCCCGCTGAAATCGGCGACATCCGCCGCGGCGTCCTCGAGCGATCGATCCTTGGCTTCGCGCCGGACCTGATGATCGTGGACAAGCGGGCGGGCGGCGTCGACGGCGAGTTGATGGAACCGCTGCGTGCACTGAAAAGGCATCGGTTCCCGACGCGGATCGTGCTCGGGATCCGCGACATCATCGACTCGCCGGCGGCCACTCGCGTGTCGCTGCGGCGCGCGCGCGATATGCGAACGATCGCGCGCTACTACGACGAAGTGTGGATTTACGGCGAGCGCGCCATCTTCGACGCGGTCGCCGAATATCGCTTTCCGCCGGATGTCGCGCGGAAGACGCGATTCTGCGGCTACCTGAAGCGGCCGACCCGCCGGTCCGGGCCGCACGACGGACCGCCGCGCGCGCTGGTCACCGCCGGCGGCGGCGAGGACGGCACAGAGCTCATCGAAACCTATCTCGCAGGGCTGGAAACGCTGCCGCGGTCCATCGCGCTGCAGACGACGGTCGTGTTCGGTCCGCAGATGCCGAGGGCGGCAACCGACCAGCTCCGCCATCGATTCGGCAGGCTGGCCGACGTCGAGTTCCTCGACTTCGAACCCGACTTCTCGTCGCGCTACAGCGCGGCAGACGTCGTCGTCTCGATGGCGGGTTACAACACGGTTTGCGAGCTGCTGTCGTGCGCGCACCGGGCGGTGCTGGTGCCGCGCAGTCAGCCCGTCGGTGAGCAGCTGCTCCGGGCTCGACTCCTCGCGGCTCGAGGCCTGTTCGACCTGATCGAGCCGCAGTCGCTCAGTCCCGAGGTGCTGATCCAGGCCGTCCTGCGGGCGCTCAAGCGCGCGCCGCCAGAGCCGCCTGTCGATCTCGACGGCCTGCCCCGCATCCGCAGCCTCGCCGCACAGCTGCTGGGAAGCGGCGCATGACCGGAGGGCCGCGGCTGGCGATCGTGTTGAGCGGTTTCCCTCGCCGCTCCGAGACGTTTGCGCTCGCCGACGTGAACGCGCTCGTCGATCGAGGAATGGTTGCGGCGGTGTTTGCGACCAAGCACGGCGAGGAGGCCGCTGTGCAGCCGGCGGCCGCGCGTTTGCTGCCGCGCGTGCGCTACCTGTCGCCCGGCACGGCTGCGGCACAAGCGTCGGAAGCCGCCAGCGCGCTCGCCGGGTCGAGGCTCGACGGTGTGCACGCGTATTTCGCTCACACGCCAGCTGCCGTTGCCGTAGAGCTGTCGTGCCTGCTCGGCGTGCGGTTCGGGTTCAGCGCGCATGCAGGCGATGCGCGGAAGCTGCCGCGCCAGGAACTGCACGCTCGCGCACGGTTGTCGACCTGCGTCGTCGCGTGCAACGCCGACGTGGCGAGCGAGTTCGACGGCAGCGGCGTCCCGGTGCAGGTCGCGCACCACGGTGTGGATCTGGATCGCTTCGCGTATCGCTCGCAATCGCCCGACGGCATCTGTCGCCTTCTGGCGGTCGGCCGACTCGTCGCGAAGAAGGGCTTCGACGTGCTGCTCGACGCGGTCGCCGCGCTGGCCGGCCCGTGGCGGCTGCGCATCGTCGGCAGCGGTCCCGAGCAACAACGCCTCGAACACCAGGTGCGAGAGCTCCGGCTCGCAGAGCGAGTGACGTTCTGCGGCCCGCTGACGCACGACGCGCTTCCACTCGAGTACCAGCACGCCGACGTCGTCGTCGTACCGTCGGTGCGTGATCGGACAGGTGATCGCGACGGCTTGCCGAACGTCGTACTGGAAGCGATGGCGTGCGGCGCCGCCGTCATTGCCGCAGATGTCGGCGCGATTGGCTCGGCGGTTCGCGACGGATCGACCGGCCTGCTCGTCCCTTCCGGCGACGCCGGTGCGCTGGCGCGCCGGCTCGCGTGCCTGATGCGCGACCCCGCGCTGCGCGCCTGCCTTGCGACGCGCGCGCGTGCGGCCGTGCAGCGCCGCTTCGATACGCGCCGCTGCACGGCCCGCTTTGCGTCCGTCCTGGAGCAGGCCTATGGCTAGCGGCCGGGTTGGAGTCGAGCGCGCCGCGCACCGCGGTACGCCGACGATCGGGTACGTGATCAAGGGATATCCGCGGCTGTCCGAGCTGTTCATCGCCAGCGAGATTCACCGCCTCGAGCGAGTGGGTCTCCGGCTGCGGCTCTTCGCGATCAAGGCGGCGGACGATGCGTTCCGCCATCCGATTCTCGATCGCATCGAGGCGCGGACCGAATATCTGCCCGAGACCGAGTCGGTGTCGGGCACGCCGCTCTGGCGCTGGCTCGCCAGGCATGCCGGACGCTTTGCCGGTCCATTGATCCGGACGACGGCGCGGTGGCCGATCGGCGTCGGGCGGGCTGCGCTGGCGGCACTGGCGCAGGCCGTGCGCGCGCGCGACCGCTTCTGGTCGCCGCCGCGCAAGGTGTACGTCAAGGAGTTCCTTCAGGCGATCGCGATTGCCGATCGCCTGCGTGTCGCACCCGACATCCACCACCTGCACGCGCATTTCTGCCACGGCGCGACCACGGTGACGTGGATCGCCGCGATGATATCGGGACGCACGTTCTCGTTCACCGCCCACGCGAAGGACATCTACACGCCGTCGCTGAATCCGGCCGGTCTGCTCGCGCGCAAGCTGGCCGCGGCGCGCTTTGCCGTCACGTGCACCGACGCCAATCGCGCGTACCTGCGGCAGTACGCCGGCCTCACGCCGGTGCATCGCGTCTACCACGGCCTCAACGCGGAGTTCGCCGAGATCGTGGCGCGCGAGCTGGCGCGACCAGAGGCGGCGGCTCATGCTGCGGTCCTGCGCATCGTGGCTGTCGGCAGGCACGTGCACAAGAAAGGCTTTGACGTGCTGATCGACGCGTGCGCCAGCCTCGCCGCGCGGGGCGTGCCGCTCGAGGCGGCAATCATCGGCGAATCCGACGATCAGACGCACGCGCTCGCGGATCGCATCGCGCGCCACGGACTGGCCGATCGCATCACGCTGAGCGGACCGCTGCCGCAACGAGCGCTCCTGGGCGAATACCGCCGTGCCACGGTGTTTTGTCTCCCGTGCCGCGTCAGCAGCGACGGCGACCGTGACGGAATCCCGAACGTGCTGATGGAAGCGATGGCCAGCGGCCTGCCGGTGGTGACGACCGACGTCAGCGGGATTCCCGAACTCGTCAAGGACGACCAGAACGGGCTGCTGGTCGCGCCTGACGACGCGGACGGGACCGCCGCCGCACTCCTCCGCATCTTTCGCGACCTCGCGCTCGCGGCGCGTCTCGCGGCAAACGGTCGCGCCGTCGTCGCCGAGCGTTTCGACGGCGACCGGCTGATTGGCGAGCTGGCCACGCTCTTTCGGAGGGTGGCATGAGCGGGCGCGGCCGCCACGGCTGGCGCGACATCCTGCGGTGGTCGCGGCCGCAGATCGCGGAACAGCGCGGCCTGGTCGTGAGGGCCTGTGCGTACAGGATGGTCGCGGTCGCACTCGGCCTCGCCGCGCCATGGCCGCTGAAAGTCGTCATCGACAACGCGCTCGCCGGCCGTCGCCTGCCTCCAGTTCTGCGCGCGCTGGGCCTCGGCGTGGCGCGGCCGCAAACGGTCGTGATCACGATGGCGGCAGCGATCGTGCTGGTTGCGGCGCTGCGCGCGCTGGTCGAGTCGCGGCAGGCGGTGCTCAGCGCCCGGTTCAGAGAACGTTTGAACACGGAGATTCGCGACAGGATGCTCGGCCATCTGCAGCAGCTGCCGCCGACGATTCGCACCACGCACCGCAGCGGCGAGCTCGTGCTGCGCCTGGTCGGCGACGTCGATCAGTTCGTTCGCTTCCTGTCGCGCACCGCGCCCCTGATCGTCGAGTACCTGTCGACGACCGTCGCGACGCTGACGGCGATGCTCTGGCTGCAGCCGGCGCTCGCGATCTTCGCGGTGCTCGTCGTGCCGGGTCTCGCGGCGGTCGTGCTCCATTACGGACGGCGGCTCGGCGGAGCGTCGCGCGAGCGGCGCCGGCGGGAGGGCGAGGTCGCCGGCCTCGCGCAGGAGATCGTCCGGGGCCTGCCAGTGATTCAGGCGCTCGGCGGCGACGACCACGCGCGGCGGCGGTTTCGCGCGCTCAACGCGAGCAGCCTCGAGGCCGGCGTGCAGGAGACGCGCGTGGCGGCGAACATGGAGCGCACGATCCGGATTGCGCACGGCCTCGCGACAGCGCTGCTGATCGGCGGCGGGGCTGCACTCGTGCTCGCCAATCGCCTGACGCTGGGATCGCTGACCGTCCTCGCGTCGTACCTCACACAGCTGTTGAAGCCGGTCGAGCGGCTGAACGATCTCGCCGAGACGACGGCGAAGGGGATGGCGGCGGGTGAGCGGCTGCTGGCGCTGCTCGAGCAGCAGCCGACGATTCGCGATGCTCCGGGCGCCATTCGCATCGGCCGTGCGCACGGGACGATCGAAATCCGCGACGTCCACTTCACCTACCCCGGCAAGCGCAGGACGCCGGTGTTGCGCGGCGTCAACCTCCGGTTGAGGCCCGGTGAGCTGACGGTGCTCGTCGGCGCCAGCGGCGCCGGCAAGAGCACGCTGCTCAACCTGCTGGTCCGCCTGTTCGACCCCACCTCCGGCGACATCGTCCTCGACGGCCGTCCGATTTCCTCGCTGACGGTGCGATCGCTGCGGGCGCAGATCGCGATGATGGCGCAGGACACACATCTGTTCGCCGGGACGCTGCGCGAAGCGCTCACGCCGACCGGCGAGCCGCTCACCGACCGCCGGGCGTGGGACGCGCTCGCGCTGGTGGCGATGGAGGACTTCGTTCGCAGCGTCCCGCGCGGACTCGACGCCGCGCTCGGCGAGGACGGCGTCAATCTGTCGGGCGGACAGCGGCAGCGGCTCTCGCTGGCGCGTGCGTTCCTGCTCGATCGGCCGATCCTGCTGCTCGACGAGCCGACGTCGAACGTCGATCCCGAGTCGGAAGCGGTGATCACCCGCGCGCTTGGCCGCCTGCGCCACGGCCGAACCTGCCTTGCGATCACACACCGCCCGTCGATGTTCGACGGCGCGGATGCCGTCTATCGCCTCGACAACGGCCGGATCGTCCCCCACGCGGGCGCGCTGATCCTCGTCACGAGACAGGGAGTTCACGGTGCGTGACGTTGCCGGCCCGGCGCCGCGAAAGGTCTTCTGCATTTACGAGCGTCAGTACGCGAGCCGCGATATCGCAGACGCCGTGGTCGCCGGACGGTTCGACCTCCAGGGCACAGCGCTCGACCTCGGCACCGAGCCGGACTGGATCGGCGCGGCGCTTCCGGCGGACAAGGAGTGGCGGCTCGAGTGGGCGAAGTTCTACTACGGTCTCGACCTTGCGACCGCAGCCGAACAAACGGGCGATCCGGCCTATGTCGCGGCCTGGCAGCGCCTGATCCGCTCGTGGGTCGCGCAGGTCGCGATCGATCACGACCCGAGCGACGTCGTGGGCCGGCGCATTCAGAACTGGATCTACGCGTGGAGCCGCTTCGCCGCGTGCACGGATCTCGAGGAGATGTCGCCCGGCTTCACTGCGGAGATCACCCGCAGCCTCGGTGATCAGATCGCGCACCTCGAGCGTCATCTGACGCGCGAACGGAATCACCGGACGCTCGAACTCTACGCGTTGCTCGTCGCCGCGCTGGCCCTGCCGGATCTCGATCCCCGCGGCATGCGCCGCGAGCTTGCGCTCGCGC
Source organism: Vicinamibacterales bacterium (assembly GCA_035259385.1). GTDB lineage: Bacteria > Acidobacteriota > Vicinamibacteria > Vicinamibacterales > CAVVIG01 > QHWK01. Next base: position 19,801 of record DATFWL010000439.1, read on the forward strand.
AGTTGCACCGCAACCTGCTCGACGACATCCTGCCCGACGGGGTGCAGCGGGAGCGGTCGACCCACTATCACCACGTCGTGCTTCGGTCCTTCCTCGGCGCGCGCGAAAACCTGCGGCGGTTCGGCCTGGCCGTGCCGGCTGGATTCGACGATCGCCTCGAGCGCGCGGTCGAGTTCGCGCTCCACTGTCATCGGCCGGACGGGACGATTCCAGCCCTCTCGGACAGCGACCGCGGCAGCTATCTCGATCTCCTGGCGCTCGCCGCCGATCTCCTCGCGCGGCCCGACTTCCTCTACGCGGCGACGCGGGGAGCCGCCGGCTCGCCGCCTCCGGTGCGTCAGGCCAGCTTTCCAGTCGGCGGCTACTACGTCCAACGCAGCGGCTGGGGCGAGGGCGCACGCCGGTTCGGTGACGAGCACTATCTGATGTTCGACTGCGGCCCGCTCGGCGACGGAGGCCACGGTCACTACGATGCGCTCAGCGTCGAGATCGCCGCATGCGGCGCGCCGCTGGTCGTCGATCCCGGCCGCTACACGTACTGCGACGACGCGCCGCACTGGCGGCGGTGGTTCAAGGGCACCGCCGCGCACAACACCGTCACGGTGGACGGTCTGGATCAGACACCGTACCGGCGCGGCAAGCCGAAAGGACCGGTCGCGCGGGCGCGGCTCGTGGATCGCCTGACGCGGCCCGGCTTCGATCTGCTGTGGGGAGAGGTCGTCTCGCCAGCCTACGACGCTGTGCACCGCCGGCGCGTGCTGTTCATCGGCGACGAGTACTGGCTGATCGAGGATCGGCTCGACGGCTCTTCGCCGCATCGGTACGACCTTCGCTTCCACCTGCCGCCCGACCCCGACCGCACGCTCACGTTGTGTGCGGATGGCGCGGTGTCGATGGCGCGGTCTGCGAACGTCGTTCTCGCCGTCAGTGGCAGCGCGTCCGCGGCAATCGAGCCGGGCTGGGTATCCGATCGATACGGCATCAAAGAGCAGGCTCCGGTCCTTTCGTTCGTCCAGCACGCGGCCGGTCCTGCGGTTTTCGTCACGCTCGTGGCGCCGGCCTCGATCGTGCGCGACGCCCTACCGCAATTCTCCGTACGCGTCGAGACCGCTGTCGTGCATGTCGACGTGATCGTCGTCGCCGGCACCCGAGGCGCGCGCGACCACGTCGCATGGTCCGTTGACGGCGACGAACGCAGCTTCGACTCCGACCTCCAATCGCGGCCGGCGATTGCCGCGTGGACGCGAAGCGGGCCCGGCGAGGGACGCCGCCAATCCGTGGCGCTCACGCGCTCCGACCGCCTGACCTTCCCGGCTCACGAACCGGGTCGAGAGATGGTCGAGGTTGAGCGGTGACCGTCGAAACCGCAGCAGCCGCGATCGTTCCGGACGCGGCGCTGCCGTGCAGGGACGTGTTGTTCGACTCGGCGGCGATGACGAACCTCTTCGAGGGGTTCGGCCGCAGCGCGCTGGTGCACGTCGACGCCGTCTCGCCCGTGCGCGTGAACTACCAGGTCGGCAAGAGCGTGAGGGTCGTGTATCGCGTGGTCCTCGACGGCGGCACACACACGGTCGCTGTGCGGATGTTTCGCCGTGGCAAGAGCGCCGAGCAGTACGGGCGCGCGCGCCCCGCCGCGGTCGACGTCGGCCGTCTTCGAGGGCTGCTGCACGCGCCGGCAATCGAATCGGTGCTCTGGTTGTTCCCGAACGACCGCAAGCTCGACACGCTGCGCGCCGTTCTCGATCCGGCGCTCGTCGTGCCCGGCGCGTCCGGACCCGTGGCCCGCAAGCAGCTTGCCGCGTACGCGCCTGAGAAGTCGGCCACGCTCGCGTGCGAGGGTGCCGACGGAAGGGCGCTGGCGTATGCGAAGGTGGCGGCCTCTTATCAGGCGGCGCGCGATTACGACACCTACACCGCGCTCGGCGCGGCGCTGCCGACCAACGATGCCTGGCTCCGGCTTCCGGCGCCACACGCCTACGATCCGGACCGCCGCACACTCTGGCTCGAAGCGATCGACGGCCGCCGGCTTGCCGATGGTGCGTGGCACGATGGCGCCGACGATCTCCGCCAGCTGGGTGCAGCGGTCGCCAGGTTCCATCGACTCCCGTCGGATCGCGCGTCGGTGTTCGAACGCTTTTCGCCGGCGCAGCTGACCAGGGATGCCGACATCATCCGCACGGCGCGGCCGGACGTGGCGCACGACGTCGAGACGCTCGTCGGCGCGCTCATCGCGACGCCGCCGGCCGAGTGCGAGACGGCGTGTCTCCATGGGGATCTCCACCCGAAGAATGCCATCGCGTGCGGTGGGCGACTGGCACTCATCGACGTCGAAGACGTCGCTGCCGGCCCGCCCGCTGCGGACATCGGCAGCCTGATCGCCAGCCTGCTCTACCTTCGCGAAGGGCAACGGCTCACGGTCGACAACTGCGCGCGCGGCGTCCGTGCGTTTCTCGCCGGCTACGAGTCGGTGGGCGCCGTGCCTGCGCCCGCCTCGCTCGCCTGGCACACTGCCGCTGCACTGTTCATCGAACGCGCGTCGCGATCGGTGACGCGCATCCGCCCGTTGGGGTTGATGCACCTGCCGCGGTTGGTCGGGGCCGCGCACCGTCTGCTCGACCGAGGTCTGGACCTGTGATGGAGAGACAGCCCGGCCTGCTGATGTACTGCCAGCATTCGCTCGGTCTCGGGCATCTCGCGCGTACCTGGGCGCTGGCCGACGCGCTGTCGTCGCGGTTTCACGTCGTGCTCGCGAGCGGCGGCGAGCGTCCGCGCGGTCTGCAGCCGCCGCCGATCGAGATGCTCGACCTGCCGCCGGTCGCTCAGACACTCGACGGCCGCCTGACACCGACTGACGGCGCCGCGCCGGTCGACGACGTCCTGCACGAGCGCGCGCGGATTCTGTGCGCCGCGGTTCATACGCTTCGCCCGCAGGTCGTGGTCATCGAGTTGTTCCCGTTCGGGCGACGCAAGTTCCGCCGTGAGATCCTCGCGCTGCTGGACGAGGCGCGACGCCTCACGCGGCCGGTGATCGCCACGAGCGTTCGCGATCTGCTGGTCCGGCGCGGTGCCGACCAGGTCGAGCACGACGACCGGGTGCGGCAGATCCTCGACGCGCACTTCGATCTGGTGCTCGTCCATGGCGATCCTGCGTTCGCGAGGCTCGAGGACACGTTCACGCCCAGTGTGGCCTCGCGTGTGCCGGTTCATTACACCGGGTTCGTGGTTCCGGCCGATACTGTCGCCGGGTGCGGCGGCGCGCGGCGCGGCATCGTGGTCTCAGGCGGCGGTGGACGATTTGCCGAGTCCCTGTACCTCACGGCCATCGACGCGCACGCTCGTCTTGGTCCGGTCAGGCCGCCGATGACGATCGTTGCGGGACCGTTGTGCCCGAGCGACACGCTCGAGCGCGTCCGCCGCGCGGCCGCTCCGTCCGCGGACATCGTCATCGAATCCACGGTGAACGATCTGTGCGGCATGCTGGAGACGGCGGCGCTGTCGATCAGCCAGTGCGGCTACAACACCGCGCTCGACATCGTTCGGGCGCGAGTGCCGGCGATCGTGGTCCCGTTCGCCGACAACGGCGACAGCGAGCAGGCCGATCGGGCGCGGAGGCTCGAGCGGCTGAGCGCCGTGCGCGTATTCGACGGCGCGCTCGACGGCGCCGCCCTCTGCGCCGCGATGAAACGGGCATTCGCATTTGTCCCGACCGCGCCGGCGCTGGACCTCGGCGGCGCAGCGACGACGATAGACATTCTCAAACAGGCGCTCGCCGACAAATGCGTCCTCGAGGCGGCGCGATCATGAGCGAGTGGCTGGAACCCGTCAGCGCGTGCCTCGACGCCCGCCGCACGCCCCTTGCCGTCTTCATCCGCGACGACGACGCGGGCTGGGACGACGAGGGGTTGTTGCGGCTGCTGGAGGTGGCCGATCGGCATGACGCGCCGCTCGATCTCGCGGTGATTCCAACTGCGATCGGTGGCCGTCTGGCGCGGGAGCTCCGTCATCGGCTCGACAGATCGCGCGGGCGTGTCGCGGTTCACCAGCATGGCTACGCACACGTCAACCACGAACCAACCGGCCGAAAGTGTGAGTTCGGGGCGGCGCGATCGTTCGATCAGCAGCGTGCGGACCTCGTGTCAGGGCGACGCCGCCTCGAAGATGCGCTCGGCCGGCCTGTGTCCGGCATCTTCACGCCGCCGTGGAACCGCTGCACGTCCGTCACGGTGGAGTGCCTCGTCGATCTCGGCTTCGACATGTTGTCCTGCGACATCACGGCGCCGCGGTTCGTGCAGCGCGGGCTGGCGATGCGCCCCGTGCATCTCGACTGGACGGGCCGGCACGGCGCGAAGAACGGCGGCGCGGCCTGGGGCAGAAGGATCGCGGCCACGCTGGGTTCCGCCGAATCTCCCGTCGGGATCATGCTGCATCACGCGGTGATGACCGCCGAGGATCGTCTGATGTTCGGCGATCTCCTCGCCGTCCTCGCCCGGCACGCGCGCCTCGCGATGCGTGGCATGGCGAGCGCCGGCACGCTGTGCTCGCGCGTGGAGCCGACAGGATGAGCGCCTGGCGAGCGGCCGTCGTCGCGTCCGTGTTCTGCTGCATCGCGGCTCGCGCCGGCGCGCAAACCGCCATCGTTCGCGGCACCGTTGTCGACGACTCCGGCGGCGCGCTGCCCGGCGCGGTGGTCGTGCTCGTGACCGATGACGCAGGGAACCCACCGGAAACCACGACCGATGGCACCGGATCGTTCAGTGTCGCCAGCACGAAATGGGGCGTCGTGCGCGTCCGCGTCGAACTGGCCGGCTTCCAGACCGCGGACGTCAGGCTGACGATCGCCAGCGACGAACCGCCGCCGCTCAGGATCGCGCTGAAGGTGGGGTTCGACGAAGAGGTCATCGTCGCCGCGACCGCCGGCGGCAGCGTCCTTGCCCCGACCAGGAACGCGGACGCGATCGAGTTCGATCCAGAGTCGATCCGGCGATTGCCCAGCGACGCGCAGGACCTCCGGACGCTCGTCGAGAACTTCACGACCGCCGTGCCGGGCGGCGTCTCGGTCGTCGTCGACGGCGTCGAAACCGACGCGGCGGGCATCCCCGCATCCGCAATCCATCGGCTGATCATCAACCGCAATCCGTATTCCGCGGAGTTTCGCAGTCCTGGCAAGTCGCGAGTCGAAGTCGAGACCGAACGCGGCTCGCGGCGCTTCTATCACGGCAGCGGCGCGCTGTTCTTTCGCTCGTCGGCGCTGCAGGCGCGGAACGCGTTTGCGGCATCGACTCCGGAGATGACGCGATCGCTGAACGAGGCAACGCTGAGCGGTCCATTGTTCGCGAACGGTTGGTCGTTCTTCGTGAGCGCCCAGCGCCTCGTCGACGACGGCAGCGCCGTCATCGACGCGCTGACGCCCGATGGTGCGGTGCGCGCGAATGTCAGAACGCCCGAGCGGCGCGGGACGGTGCTCGGCCGCGCCGATTTTCGGCCGAACAAGACCGACGCGATCACCGTGCGCTACGACCTGTTCGACGACGTCGAGCACGACCATGGCGTGGGCGGGTTCCGACTGCCGGAGCAGGCGTACACGACGACGGAGCTGCGGCACCGCCTGCAGGTGAACGATCACCGCATCTTCTCGAGCGGCCGGTTGAGCGACCTTCGCGTCGAGGCGATCTCGAGCGACCGGAGCGACGGCGCCCCGACGCTGGCGCCGGCTGTCGACGTTGCCGGCGCATTCGTCGGCGGGCCGGCGCAGATTGACCTGCGCGACCGCTTCGCCTCGCTGCAGGCGGAAGACATCGTGACGATGAGCATCGGCGGCCGTCAGGTGCGCATCGGCGGCCGCTTCAAAACGCGGTGGAGCGACGTCACCGACGGCAGCGACGTCGGCGGTACCTATCGGTTTCAGAGCCTGGGGCGTTTCTCGAGCGGCGCGCCCTTTCTCTTCGGGCGTCGCAGCGGCCCGGCGTCCGCCGCGTACGCGACGACCGACGCCAACGTCTTCGCGGAGGCAAGCTTCCGGCCATCGGACGCGGTCGGGATCACCACGGGGCTGCGCTATGACTGGCAGTCCGCCGTGACGGGCTGGAATAACGTCGCGCCGCGCGTGGCGATCGCGTTCGCGCCGGGAGATCGCCGCACCATCTATCGCGGCGGCGTCGGCGTCTTCTACCAAACGGTCCCGCAGGAGGCGCTGACGCGCGCACGCCTCTTCGGCGACGGTGGGCTTCGCGAAACGTCGTTCGAGAATCCACCGTATCCGGCGCGGCCTTCCGCGAGTGCCAGTGCGCCCGCCGCCCGCTGGGAGCTCGCGCCCGACCTCGGACTGCCGACGACGCTGCAGACCAACGCGGCCGTCGAGCGATCGCTGGGACGGAAGACGTCGCTCACGATCGATTACCAGTTTCTCCGGACGGTCGACGCGTTGCGCGCACGCGACGTCAACCCGCCGCGGCCGCCGGCCGGTCTGCGGCTCGATCCGGTGCGGCTGAACGTCTTCCGAATCGAATCGATCGGCGAGAGCCGGACGAACGCGCTCTCGGCGACGTTTCGCGGCCGGCTCGCTGGTTTCCACGGCACGATCCAGTACACCTGGTCGTCTACGATCGACGATGGCTCGGGCGTCTTCGACCTTCCCGCCGACAGCGCGTCGCCGTCAGGCGAGCTGGCGCGAGCGGACTCCGATCGTCGTCACCGGTTCAATGCTGCCGGAACCTACGGATGGAGGCGCGATCGGCTGCGGGTTGGCGGGGTACTGGCGCTGTTGAGTGGAGCGCCTTTCGACATCCTGACCGGCGCCGACACGAACCACGACCTGGTCGTCAACGATCGCCCGGACGGCGTCTCGCGCAACCAGGGCGATGGTCCGGGCTTCTCGCAGCTGGATCTGCGGTTCACGACCGTCTTCCGGGCGCCTCGACCGCCGTCGCGCGATCCCGAATCGGCCAAGCGCGAACAGACGGACAATCTCGAGCTCAACCTCGACGTGTTCAATGCACTCAACCGGATCAACGCGACGACGTTCGTCGCCGTGATCACCTCGCCGCTGTTTGGACGCGCCAACGCTGCGCGAACGGCCCGCGCCGCTCAGCTATCGCTGCGATATCGCTTCTGACCGCAGCGTCGGCAATTAAGAATTAAGAAGTAAGAATTAAGAATTCGCGTCAAGCGATCACGACCGACTTCACGAATTCTCAATTCCAAATTCCAAATTCTTAATTGCCGGCGCGCAATTAAGAGCAGGTTGCAAAATTAGCTCGCTCGCGGGTGGCCGCGAACGGGGCCGCCCCCGCCGGGCGCGGAGCCGTGGGCCGTGACCAGTGCTTTTCTGGCGAGCACCCGGTGGGGCTGTTCGCGGACAGGACCCGCCTTGAGCTAATTCTGCAACGCTCTAAGAATTTGGAATTTGGAATTCGTGAGTGCGGCTGCGACGCCGCCGACACGCCTGACAGCGTGGCGCGCATTCCAAATTCCAAATTCCTCATTCCAAATTGCAGGGAGGCCGGCCTGCGGTCAATGGGTTGCGGGACGGCCGACCCACTTCGTAAGCTCGGCCATCGTGACCGCCCGATTGTCCGGCGGCAGATGGACCGGGACGATCCGCTGCACGTCGAGCTTCAGGCGGCGGACGTTGTCCAGCAGGCTCAGCGTGAACGGGCTCGCCGGGTTGGGCGGCGTTGCCGTCGTCGCCTGCGGATTGTAGCCGTCCGCTTCGAGGAGCACTTTCTCCTTCGGCAGGTAGGCAATCAGCATCGCGTCGTGATGGCCGAAGTTCTGCAGGTGGTGCAGTTCGACCGTGTGCACGCCGTCGGTCAGCACCCGCTTTTCACCCACGGCTTCGACCACCGGCTTCTTGCCGTTCTGCTGCGCCTTGTCCGGGTTCAGCGTGTGCGGCTGCGCGAGCGTCTTCTCGAGGTATGCCTTGTTCAACTGGTAGGTGAGGATGGTCGCGCCTTCCGAGACCGCCGCGCGCAGGCCGCTCGAGTGATCGACGTGGCTGTGGGTGTTGACGACGTACTTCACCGGCTTGTTCGGAATCAGCCGCTTCGCTTCGGCGATCACCGCCTGGCCGCGCGCCTCGCTCTGCCCGGTCTCGAGGATCAGGATGTGATCCTTCATGTCGATCGCGATCGCCGCGTAGCCGCCGGTGATCAAGTAGACGCCGTCGCCGAGCGGTTCGGAGGTCGCCGCCGTGTTCGCCGCGGCAGCGGCCGGGGCGGCGCCGCCGCGTCCCTGAGGCGCCTGAATCGAGATCGGCGCGTTCGGCTTCACGTCGGTGACGGTCAGGTCGAAGATCGGATAGCCGCCTTGCTTCTGGACGATATGCATCGGGAACTGCGCTCCGCCGACGTCCTTGTAGTTGGTGTAGAGCGCCTCGAAGGCCAAGTCGCCGAAGAACGCGTTGTCGATCCACGTCTCGACGCGCTCGACCAGACCCTTGTCGTTGATGTAGCCGTTCACCTTGGCCTTGTTGTCACCGGTGAAGCTGACGACGTTGTACTTCTTGCCGCCAATCGTCTTGGCTTCGACGGTCGGGCTCTTCGCCGCGGCGGCGCGCAGGAATCCGTGCGGCATCATCACGATCTCGAGCTGCTGCGCCCACGGCGTCTCGGCGTTGACGATGATCGTCTGGTTCACCGGCTGCTCGCCGACGATCGGCTGCTGGCCGCCGCCGTGCGGCGGATTCTCGCCCTGCGTCCGCACGCGCTCGACGCGCGACGCGCGGCCGTCGAAGTCGATCGACCGCGTGTAGCTCTTGTTGATGAACTTCGGCCACGGCGAGCTGGGATTCGGCGCCTGGCCGAGCGCGAAGTCGAGCCCGGTTGCCGAGAACTGCACTGTCTTGAGCGTGCTCACGCCCATCGCCTGGGACGCGTTCGCGACCACCGCGCTGGCGTCCTGCGCCGATGGACGGCCGACGAGCACCGCCACCACCGCCAGTCCTGCTGCAAGCGTCTTCTGCATGGTGCACCCGCCTTTCGGCCGCGGATTGTACAATTGAATGGGATGACCGAGTACAAGCCGCAGCAGCTGGATAAGAAATGGCAGCAGACGTGGACCGCCTCGAAGGCGTTCGAGGTGGACCTGGACCCGTCGCGCCCGAAGTTCTACGCGCTGGAGATGTTTGCCTATCCGTCCGGCTATGCCCACGTCGGGCACGTTCGCAACTACATCATCGGGGACGTGATGGCGCGCACCAAGCGGATGCGCGGCTACAACCTGCTCCACCCGTTCGGGTGGGACGCGTTCGGCCTGCCGGCGGAGAACGCCGCCATCAAGACCGGCACGCATCCCGAGACGTCCACGCTCGACAACATCGCCCACATGAAGGGGCAGCTGCAGCGGCTCGGCATCAGCTACGCGTGGTCGCGTGAAATCGCGACGTGCCAGCCCGACTATTACAAGTTCAACCAGTGGATCTTCCTGAAGATGTTCGAGCGCGGGCTGGCCTACCGCAAGCGCTCGACCGTCAACTGGTGCCCGAGCTGCAACACCGTGCTGGCCAACGAGCAGGTGATCGACGGCAAATGCTGGCGTTGCGGGTCGACGGTGGAAGCGCGTGAACTCGAGCAGTGGTTCTTTCGCATCACTGAGTACGCCGACGAGCTGCTGAAGGGACTCGACACGCTCACCGAGTGGCCCGAGAAGGTCGTGGTCATGCAGCGGAACTGGATCGGGCGCTCCGAAGGTGCGCGCATCACGTTCCGCGTGGCGGACTCCGACCAGACATTCGAGATCTTCACCACGCGCATCGACACCATCTACGGAGCGACGTTCGGCGTGCTCGCGCCCGACCACCCGCTGGTCGACCGGTTTGCGGCCGAGAGTGCCGATCGGGTGGCGTTTCGGGAGCGGGTGGCGAGGTTTCGCTCGCTCGATCGCGAGGCGCGCCTCACAGGTGCGATCGAAAAAGAGGGCTTCGACACCGGGCGGAAGGCGATCAACCCGTTTACGAACGAGGAGGTGCCGATCTGGATCGCCAACTTCGTGCTGGCGGAATATGGCACCGGCGCGATCATGGCGGTCCCGGCGCACGACGATCGCGACTACGAGTTCGCGCGGAAGTACAACCTGCCGATCCGCATCGTCGTTTCGCACGGCGACCAGACGCCGGCGTCTGCCGATGAGATGACCACGCCGACGACGAACTACGGCGTGCTCGTCAATTCGGGCCCTTGGAACGGGCGTGAAGCGCCGGCCGTGATCCACGACATGATCCGCGACGCGGAACAGCGGGGGATCGGCAAGGGCGAGGTGCAGTACCGGCTCAAGGACTGGGGCATCTCGCGGCAACGCTACTGGGGGACGCCGATTCCGATCATCCACTGCGAGAAGGACGGCGTCGTCGCCGTGCCGTACGAGGATCTGCCGGTCGAGCTGCCGAAGGTGACGACGTTCACGGGGCGCGGCGATTCGCCGCTGGCGCAGGTTGCCGAGTGGGTGAACGTGACGTGCCCGACGTGCGGCGGTCCGGCGCGGCGCGAGACCGACACGATGGACACCTTCGTCGATTCATCGTGGTACTTCCTGCGCTTCGCGGATCCGAAGAACACCGAGCTGCCGTTCGATCCGGTGCCGGCGGCGTACTGGATGCCGGTCGACCTCTACATCGGCGGCGTCGAGCACGCGATCCTCCACCTGCTGTACTCGCGCTTCTTCACACGGGTGCTGCGCGATGTCGGGCTGGTCAATTTCGACGAGCCGTTCACGCGGCTGCTCACGCAGGGAATGGTGCTGAAGAACGGCGCGGTGATGTCGAAGTCGAAGGGCAACGTCGTCGATCCCGACGACATGCTGCAGAAGTACGGCGCCGATGCGCTGCGCCTGTACGTGATGTTCGTCGCGCCGCCCGAGAAGGAGGTCGAGTGGAGCGACTCCGGCCTCGAGGGCAGCTTCCGCTTCCTGGTCCGTGTCTGGCGGATCGTCGATCACTGGGCCGAGACGGTCGGCGGGGAAGGCCTGCCCGAGTCGGTCATGGCCGACTGCACCGACGCCGAGCGCGCCCTGCGGCGGAAGACCCACGACACGATCCGGCGCGTGACGACGGACATCGAAGAGCGGATGCACCTGAACACCGCGGTGTCGTCGCTCATGGAGCTGGTCAACGAGATCTACTCGTTCAGCGAAGGCACGGCGCACGGCGCCCCGACGCGCGGCGAGCCGCCGGCCGGACGCGTGGAGCGGCCGCAGGCGATCGCAGCGCTGCGCGAGGCGCTCGACGCGCTGGTGCTGATGATTGCGCCGTTCGCGCCGCACACGGCGGAAGAGATGTGGACGATGCTGGGCCACGTCGACGGCCTGGCGGCGGCGAAATGGCCGTCGTTCGATCCGGAGGTCGCGAAAGCCGATCAGGTGGAGGTGCCGGTGCAGATCAACGGTAAGGTCCGCGCCCGGGTGACGGTGCCGGCCGACGCGTCGGAGGACAGCCTCCGCGAGGTGGCGCTCAGCAACACGATCGTGCGCAGCCACACGAGCGGAAAAACCATCCGCAAGGTCGTCATCGCAAAGGGGCCGCTGGTCAGCGTCGTTGTTTCCTGACGCTGGCACGGACGCAAGCGGCAACAAAGGGCAGAAAGGAAGGACACCAAAAGTGGCAATGAATCGGCAAATCCTCTCGTTCCTTTGTTCTTTCCTTTGCGTCCTTGTCACGAATGCAGCCTGCGGGTACACGCTGGCGGGCCGTGGTTCGTTCCTGCCTGCCTACATCCGCACCATCGGCGTGCCCACGTTCGCGAATCGGAGCGCCGTCTTCAACCTCGAGACGCTGCTCACACAGAAGGTGCGCGCCGAGTTCATCGGCCGCGGGAAGTACCAGGTGCTGCCGGAATCCACGGGCGTCGACGCGCTGCTCACCGGCGAGGTCACCGGCGTCACCGTCGCGCCGTCGAGCTTCAACCCGCAGACGCAGCTGGCGTCGCGCTACGCGATCACGATGTCCGCCCGGATCGAACTGCGCGACGTCCGCGAGAACAAGCTGCTGTGGGAGAATCCGAGCCTGACGTTCCGGCAGGACTACGAAGCGACGAGCGGCCGCTCGGCGACCGATCCGGCGGCGTTCTTCCAGCAGGACGCGGACAGCCTCGAGCGCATGTCCAGCGAGTTTGCGCGGACCATCGTCAGCGCAATTCTGGAGGCCTTCTGACCGCGCGTACGGGAGCAACACGTTCGCGATGCCGACACAAACTCCAGCTGCCGTCCGCAATCAGATCGCGTCGAACACGCCCGATCCTCTGTATCTGATCGTCGGCGAAGACGAGGTGGAGAAGTCGGCGCTGGCGTCGGAGTTCGCCGATCTGGTGGACGAAGGGCTGCGCGCGTTCAACGTCGAACGCGTTCACGCCGGCGACTACACCACCGGCGACAAGCTGCTCGACGGCGTCGGCGGCATCGTCGCGGCGGCGCGGACGCTGCCGATGATGGCGCCGCGGCGCGTCGTGATCGTGCTGCAGGCCGAGACGCTGCTCGCGCCGAAACGCGAGAGCGAGGCGGCAGCGCGCGCCACCGAGCAGTTGATCGCGTTCCTCGAGCAGCCCGAGCCGATGACCACGCTCGTGTTCGTCGCCTCGTCGGTCGACAAGCGCAGCCGGATCGTCAAACAGTTTCAGAAGAGCGGCACGATCGTCGAGATTGGCGCGCCCGACGACGTCGCCGGCGCCGAACGCTGGGTGCGGCACCGGGTCGCGCATTGCGGCGTCGAGATCGAGCCGGCCGCGGCCCGCCACCTGGCGGTGCTCGCCGGGTTTCCCGAGCGGCCGCAGCGCGAAGGCGGCGGGAACCTGAAACGCCTTCGCGGCGACGTCGATCGTCTGCTGCTGTATGCGCTCGGCCAGAAGCGGATCACGGTCGACGACGCACGGATGGTCGCCGGGCCGGCGCTGCTGCAGGATCACTGGGCGCTGACCAACGCGATCGAGAGCGGCAACGCGGCCGAGGCGCTGCGTCAGATTGCGCTGCTGTTCGACGCCGGCGGCGAGGCCTACATGGTGCTCGGCCAGCTCGGATGGCTGGTGCGCTCGAAGTTTCCAGCGATCACGCCGGCGGCGGTGGCGCCGGCGATCGAGGCGTTGTTCCGAACCGACGAGCAGCTGAAGAGCTCCGGCGGCGATCCGCGGATCCTGCTCGAGCGGCTCGTCGTCGAGTTGTGCAGCGGGAAGCGAGCTACGAGCGGACGGCGAGGCGCGTGGTGAGCCGCGACTTGTAGCGGCCGGCCGCGTTCCTGTGAATAATCCCCTTGTTCGCCATCCTGTCGATCAGCGAGATCGTCTGTTTCAGCGCCGTTTTCGCGCCGGCGAGATCGTTGCCGTCGATGGCGGCGCGGACGTTCTTCAGCGCGCCGCGCAGGCGCGAGCGGAACTGCCGGTTGTGCTCGCGGTTCTTGAGACTCTGACGGTGCGCCTTGAGCGCGGATGCGTGCGAAGCCACGGAATCGGTAACCTCCGGAAACCCCTAATCTTAGCACAATGGCCTTAGCGGTCGACCACTTCCGCCGCACCTACGACGGCGCCGGTGGCACCTTTACAGCGGTCGACGATCTGTCGTTTGCCGTCGGCGCCGGCGAGATCGTCGGCCTGATCGGACCGAACGGCGCCGGCAAGACGACGACGCTCCGTTCGATTGCCGGCATCCTGCGTCCGACCGCGGGCACCGTGTCGGTCGACGGCCACGACATCGTCGCCGATCCGCTCGAGGCGAAGCGGCGCCTCGCGTTCATGCCCGACGAGCCGCACCTGTTCGAGTACCTCACCGTCGACGAGCACCTGCGCCTCGTCGCGCGTCTGTATGCGGTCGACGATTTCGAGCGGCGCGCGGCCGCGCTGCTCGACGAGCTCGAACTGACCGGCAAGGAGCGATCGCTGCCCGGCGAGCTGTCGCGCGGCATGCGGCAGAAAGTGGTGATCGCCTGCGGCCTGGTGCGGGACGCGACGACGCTGCTGTTCGACGAGCCGCTCACCGGACTGGATCCGATCGGCATTCGCCGGATGCGCAACACGATCGTCGCGCGCGCCCGTGCCGGCGCGGCGATTCTCCTCTCGTCGCACCTGCTGCACCTGGTCGAGGAAGTCTGCACGCGCGTGATTATCATGGACCGCGGGCGGAAGGTGGCTGACGGCACCTTCCAGGAACTGGCGACGCGCGCCGATCTCGCGGAGGCCGGCTCGAACCTGGAACAGATCTTCCTGCACGTCACCGGCCACCGGACGTGAGCATATGGAGCCGCCACGCAGGCACGAAGGCACGAAGGCACGAAGAAGAATTATGAGGTGACGTCGATGCTCGCGAGCAGCATCTACATCATCGTCTGCAGCGCGCGGAATCGCGTGCGCGTGCGGCTGCGGCGGCTGCGCGAGCCGCGCTATCTGATCGGCGCGGTCGTGGGCGCCGCGTACCTGTACTTCAGCTTCTTCGCACGGATGCGGGCGCGTAGCGGTGGCCAGCGGCGGCGCAGCGCCGGATCCGGCGCGCCGGCGGCGATGCTCGCCGCGCTTCGCACGGTCGGCCCAGCCCTTGCCGGCGTCGCGCTCCTCGCGGTCAGTGCCCTGGCGTGGGTGCTGCCGTTCGACGCCGGCCTCGTCGATTTCTCGCCGGCGGAGGTCCAGTTCCTGTTTCCGGCGCCGGTGACCAGGCGCGCGCTGCTCGTTCATCGCATGCTGCGGTCGCAACTCGGCCTCCTGTTCGGCGCTGTCGTGATGGCGATTGCGGTGCCGTCGGCGTCCGGCCCTGGACGACTGCGCGCAGGCATCGCGATGTGGGTACTCCTGTCGATTGGCAAGGTGTACTTCACCGGGGTGTCGCTCGCGCGAACGAGGCTCGCGACGCGCGACGGCCGCCGTCGTCGGGTCGCGTGGCTGCCGCTGGCCGCGATCGGCGTTGCCGTGGTGGCCGTGTCGCGCGCGCTGTTCGGCGTCGTGACCGCTGCGCCGATCACCGGCGCCCAGGACATGCTGGTCCGGTTCGGTACGGCGATCTCCTCCGGCCCCGCCGCGCTCATGCTCTCGCCGTTTGCAGCGATCGCGCGGCCGTTCTTCGCGGTCGACGCGCGGGAGTACGCGATCGCGCTCGCGCCGTCGGTCGTTCTGCTGGTGGCGATCGCGGCGTGGGTGCTCCAGATCGACGCCGCCTTCGAGGACGCGGCGGCAACCGCCGCCGAGCGCAAGGCCGCCGCAGCGGCGAGCCGCGGAACGGCGTATCGCGCGCGCCGCGGCAGCGTGACGCTCGCGCCGCACGGACGGCCGGAGCGCCTGTTCGCCTGGAAAGCGGCGACGCAGACGCTGCGGGTGGTGGACCGCGTCGTCGCCGCCCGGATGGCCGCGATCGCGTTTGCGCTCGTCGTCCTGGCGGCCACCTTCGGCCGCGCCAACGGCCTGGCGACGTTCGTCGGCTCGTTCGCGTTGATGACGACGGTGTTCCTGATCCTGATGGCGCCGCAGGTGCTGCGCGTCGACCTGCGCGACGACCTGCAGCATCTCGAGCTGCTGAAGACCTGGCCGATCCGCGGCCCAGCCGTCATCCGCGGCGAAATCCTGTGGCCGGCGCTCCTGCTGACGGCGGCGTCGTGGGCGACGCTGACGATCGCGGAGCTGCTCGCCGCGTCCACGCCGCTGACCCGCGTGAGCGTCGGCTGGCGGCTATCGGCAGGCGTCGCGGCGGCGGTGCTGGCGCCGGCGATCGTCGTCGCACAGCTGACGATTCAGAACGCGGCGGCGCTCCTGTTCCCGGCGTGGGTGCCGCTCGGCAGTCAGCGGCCGCGGGGTCTCGATGCGATGGGACAGCGGCTGATCATGCTTGGGGCGACCTGGCTGCTGCTGATCGTCGCCGTTCTGCCGGGCGCAGTCGCAGGCCTCGCGGTCTGGTTCGCATTTCGGCCGCTGCTTGGAGCGGCCGCCCTGATTCCGGCCGCCGTGTGCTGCGCGGTGGTCGTGGCGATCGAAGTGCTGCTGGCGACCGAAGCGCTCGGGCCTGCTTACGACGCGCTCGACGCTACCGCTGTCGAGCGCGTCGATGGCTGATGGCTGATGGTCGAGGCGGTCAGCGCCGGCCGACGACTGCGAAGTCGCCGTCGGCAGGCTTCCGATCGGTGTAGCGGACGATTTCGCGGCCGTCGACGGTGGTTTCGGTGACCTTGTAGATGATGCTCGACCCGGTCTGGCGCATCTCGACTCGCCGCCCGGCGATCTGGTTGATCTGCGCGACGTAGCTGCGCGTCTCGCGGTAGGGCGGCACGCTCTGGCCGTGCTTGTCGACGGCGCCGGGGCCTGCGTTGTACGCCGCCAGCGCAAGCTCTTCGTTGTCGTGATAGCGGTCCAGC
>DATFWL010000440.1:0-2806 GCA_035259385.1 Vicinamibacterales bacterium
GGCGTCGCGCGTTCCACCGAACGTCTCGCGATCCTGCGCGATCACGAGTTCCAGGTCGTCACGCGTGAGCCGCCGAATCGCGCGTCGAACGTCCGAGCTCGGCGGCGTCGCGTCATCGCGATCGACGACGTACCGGCTGAGGGCGGCCTCGTCCTGAAACCCATACTGTCGATACAACCGGCGGCCGAGAGGCGTCGCATCGAGTCGAATCGGAAGATTCGCCGGCACCGCGTCCATTGCCGCTTCGAGCAGCCGCCGGCCGATGCCGCGGCCGCGGTACGCCGGATCGACGAGCATCATCGCAATCCACCCGAAGCCGCCATAGTCGATGCCGATACACGTTCCGACGATGGAGACATCGCGCGCGTCGAGAACGGCGGCAAAGGCGCCCGCGGGCGCCAGCCGCCGCAGCATCCGCCAGTCATCGAGCCGCTCGTTCCAGCCGACGACGGTGCTCAGCCTGAGGGCCCCGTCGAGATCCTCGAACGCCAGCGGACGAATGATCGGATCGCTCAGAGGCGTGCCGGCATCTTATGTGATCGCCGGAAGCACGTACGGCGCACGATACTTCCGGCCGAGCAAGTTGTTCGCCTCGTCATCCCCACCGAATCGCTCGGTCGCACCGTCGAATTTCACGGAGCGGCCGAGACGGTACGAAATGTTTCCGAGATGACAGATCGTCGTCGAGAAGTGTCCCTCTTCGAGAGGCGCGGTCAGATTCTCGACTTTGCGTGAGCGCACGCAGTCGATGAAGTTCTGGAAATGCGTCGGCCCTTCTTCGCGCGGACCGTCGGCGGTCAGCGTTGGACCTGGCTCGCTCTTGCGTCCGAGGAAGACCTCCGCCTTGTCGTCGCCGACCTTCATCCAGCCCCGGGATCCGTAGATGTACACCCCCTGCGCCTCGCGCGGACCGCTGAACCAGTTGCGCAGATCGCAGTGGATCTCCGTGCCGTCGGCGTACTGATACGTGGCGAACTGCGTGTTGGGCGTCACCTGATCGGTCGGTTCGCCGGCCTCGTAGAGACCGCCGATGCAGTACGCCGTGCGAGGATGCTCCTTCTTGCCGAGCAGCCAGCGGACCGCATCGAGAGAATGCACGGCGGTGTTTCCGAGATCGCTGGTACCGTATTCCCAGAACCAGTGCCAGTGATAATGGAAATGGTTCTCGTTGAACGTGCGCGCCGGCGCGGGCCCGAGCCACAGATCGTAGTTGACGCCGGGCGGTACCGGACTGTCGTTCGCGACGCCAATCGGATCGCGCGCGCGGTAGATCACGGTCTTGCCCGCGTACAGTTTTCCGAGACCGCCGTCACGCAGGAATTGCACGGCTTTCGCGAGAACGCCGCCGCTGCGGCGCTGCGTTCCGGCCTGGACGACGCGGTTGTAGCGGCGTGCGGCGTCGATCATCAGCCGCCCTTCGACAATGTTGTGGCTGATCGGCTTCTCGACGTAGACATCCTTGCCGGCCTGGCACGCCCAGATCGTCATCAGCGCGTGCCAGTGATCGGGTGCGGCAATCGTGACGGCATCGACATCGCGGTTGTCGAGCACGCGACGGAAATCCGTTTCCGGCTTCGGATCGCCGCCGTACCTGGCTTTCAGCTGCACGAGCGAACCGCTGAAATGCCGCTCGTCGACGTCCACCACGTGCGCGATGCGAACGTTCGCGATGCCGGAAAGATGGTCGTAGTGATCCTGACCCCGGCCGCGAGCCGTCCACGTCGGATGGTTCTTGTTGTCGCCCCGAATGCCGATGATCGCGACGTTGATTGTCTCGTTGGGACTCTGCGCGCGGCTTCGCGCCGGAAACGACAGCGAGAGTCCGGCGGTTGCGGCGGCAGCTTTCGAAAGGAAGACGCGACGGTTCATGACGACCCCCTTACAGGGCGTCTTGTAACACAACTCCTTCCAGCCGAAACAACCGCGGAGATAGAATCAATTTCTCCTGAAAGGCGGAAGCATGCGGCGTCTCTTCGTCTTCGCGTGCGCCCTTGTTGGCGTGATTGCCGTTCCCGCCCTGAGCGTGGCGCAATGGATCCACTATCCGACAGCCGACCTGCCCAGAAAGGCGGACGGCAAACCCGATCTGACGGCGCCCGCGCCGCGGCTGCGGGATGGCCATCCGGACCTGTCCGGGATCTGGCACGCCGCGCAGCCGAGGCAGTGCGTGAACGCCGACGGCCACGCTGTCCCGTGCGGCCTCGAAATCGGAGGATCGCCGCTCGGCGGTAACCTCGGTCGGGATCTCCCCGGTGGCGCCCTGCCCTACCAGCCGTGGGCAGCGAAACTCTTCCAGGAGCGTCACGCGGCGTTGAGCATCGACGATCCGCACGTGCGGTGCCTGCCCGACAACCCGCCGCGCTCGTGGACGCTGCCCCACCTCACCAAGGCGGTGCACACGCCGAACCTGCTGGTGCTGCTCTACGAAGTCAACGCGATGTACCGGCAGGTTTTCATCGACGGCCGACCGCTGCCCAAGGATCCCAATCCCTCGTGGAACGGGTACTCGACCGCGCACTGGGAAGGCGACACGCTGGTCGTTCAGACCGAAGGCTTCCGCGACGACCTCTGGATCGACACCTGGGGCAGCCCGATGAGCGAAGCCGCGAAGATGACGGAGAAGATCCGCCGGCCGACCTTCGGGACGCTCCAGATCGAGCTGACGATCGACGATCCGAAGGTCTATACGAAGTCGTTCACCGTCAACTTGACGGAGCAACTCGAGGCCGACACAGAGCTCATCGACGAGTTCTGTCTCGAGGGCGAGAAAGATTACGAGCGGCTGCAGCGTTCGCGAGGAAAGTAA
>DATFWL010000441.1:0-26912 GCA_035259385.1 Vicinamibacterales bacterium
GTACGCGGCCCGGGTCGGCACTCGGCTCTGGCGTGCGTCCGGCCAACCCGGCATGCGTGCGGTGGCCGTTGTAATAGGGTTGGAAATCGAGAAGCTTCATCTCCAGATCGGCGGTCGTCCAGAACAGCGTGCGGTCCAGGCATTCGCGCCGGATGGTGCCGATCAGCCGTTCAACATATGGATGCGAGAGCGGCGCGTACGGGACCGTCTTGATTTCCTGCACGTCAAGGACCCGAAGATTCCGTTGCCATTGGCTGAACCGATACAACGGGTCATGGTCCGAGCTGACGTAGGTGGGCGGGGTCTGGCCGCGCGTCGCTCGATTGAACATGCGGCAGAGCGCAACGCCGTCCACGACGCCGCGATGCACGCCAAAGCCCACGATGCGGCGCGTGAAGTGGTCCATCACAACGAGTACCCAATGGGTCCGCAAGACCGCCGACTCGCATCGAAACAAATCGAGACTCCACAGACTGTCTTTCGCGTGACCGAGCACGGTGAGCCAGGACGGCCCAGCCGAGTCTGGTCCGGCCCGTACCTCGCGGCGAGAATGCGCCGCACGACATCCTTGTTGATGGGGATGTCGAACGCCAAGCCGATCTGCTGCGCGATTCGCGGACAACCCCACGTGGGATTCCGCCGTTTCATGGCGAGGACGGCGGCTACCACGTCGCGACTGGGTCCCCGTGGGCCCGGCTTCTTCCGTACTGTCGGTGAGAACACCAGGCGGTATTTCCGCGTCTTCAGTGCTCGATGAAGGCGCAAGAGCGTGGCGGGCTTCAAGACGATCGCGGCACGGACCAGCCGGTTCGGCCGCACGAGGAGCGCACACACGCCAGCGACGACGCGACCGGTAGGCGGAGATTGGGCGCCCGTTTCCGTGTGCGATTGAGGATGAGCAACTGCTGCTTGAGGAGCACCGATTCGGCGACCACCGACCGGGCGCCGCCGGGACCGGCGAGTTGGGCGATTGTCGTCAGCAGATGGAGGACGAGGGCGGCGAGGTCGCGCGCGCGACAATCCTACCAAGACGGCAACGTGCGGAAATCCTCACGATTTAGCAATTCGCCACGGACAGGATATCGGCGAGCCACAGACATCGTGTCGCACGTCGGTCGTCGATCCCAGACGAACCCTGCGAACGTCGGCGCGACGTCAGCGACGTGCGACACGTCATGGCGCGGCAGGACAATGGTTCTTCTCTGTTTCGGAAACGGGAGGATGCCTGGCAGGCCAGTTACAGCTTGATCACAAAAATTTCAACTCTGCGATTCTTCGCTCGGCCGGCTGGATCGTCGGAGCCACTCGGCTTGGTGTTCGGAGCGATAGGCTGTGACTTGCCGAGACCGTTCGTCTCGATCGGTATACCGGGCTTGAGAGAACCATGCTTCCGCAGATACGCGGCCACGGCGTCGGCGCGTTGTTTCGAGAGCCTCCGGTTGTATTCGTCGCCGCCGATCGCATCGGTGTGTCCGTCGATGCTGAGTCCACGTATCGGATTCAGTTGAATCAGGCTTCCGACGACGTTGAGGTTATAAGTCGCCGTCGGTTTGAGATCAGCCTTATCGAAATCAAAGAGAGAGTCGCCGTCGAGCCTGACAACAAGAGAGTCGACGTTTTTGACGATTTTCACGCCTTCCAGATCCTCCACCGCAGGTAGGTCTGCAAGATCGGGATACGACTCGAAACCGCTGTCGACCGGCCTGCCATCCGCCGTATACAGTACTTCCGTCCTGCCGCCTTCTGTCGAGACGCCGACGGAGGTCCATCCCGAACCCTTGATCTTCATCTTAGCAAGAGCGGGCGCCACCAAACCACCGTCGCGGATCCTGAGATCGGTGACTGAATAGTAAACGAAGGATTTCGATTGAATCTCCGCCCAGTTGCCGTTGAAGTCTGCAAAGTTCACGGGGCGCCGGGTTGTGAAGTTTGTGTAATTGGAAGGACTGACCGCCCCCGATATGGGCAAACCAACAGTCCAACCACCGCTAATCACTTTGAGGCGGTGGGCTCGTATTGTTTGCGTGTTCACCAGGTCGAAGAGTGAAACCGTGCCTCCGACGACTTCGCCGCCGCCGACGGAGTTGAGACTTGCTATCGCCCATCGCGTCGAAAGCCTGCCGTCGATCTTGGTCGGATGACCCTTGTGGGTAGTCACCTAGCCTCCCGCCCGGCCGTCTCGCGGTTAACGGAACGCGCGTTCTCGGTTCCTGCGCAGCCTTCCTCTTTCGAACAGATAATCACAACTTACTCCTCCCACCAATATCGAGTGCGATTAGGAAAAAGGTGACTTGGTCTCACTGTGGAGTTATTCGCCAGTGTTCCTCTTTCGTCCAACATTAAATGCGCATTGATCTTGCCTAGGGACTGGTCTTTGCCCGCGCCGGGCAATGCTAGAACCGGTCCCACGTTTGTTCCGCCCAGCATTGCCGTTGGCGCCTGCCCATCTACGAGGAGCGCGGTTCGAGCGGAGCGATAACAGACTAAAAACACCTCCAAATTGGGAAACACGTCGCCGAATACTGCCCCTCTGATCGCGAGCGTCGCGGGCGTGCCAAAGTCAATTGTGACATCGACGAACGTGTTAATGTCAGGCGATGGTTTCACCAACGGATTGTGAGCCGCCGTGCTGGCGCTGAATCCAAAAATGTCTGGACCCGCCAACCTACTCCGCACCATTGTGTGATCCCCCTTCGCCAAGCCAGTGATCACGGCTCCGAGGGTTGGATGAAACCGCGTAAAATCCGAGCCTGCAAACCAATGAACGATTTCCGCACGATTGAACATCACGCACCCGTACGTCCGTGCCGTGACCTTCAATGACGTAGACGTTTTCCGGTTGTCGCCTTCGAAGTTGCCGAAGACGTTCGTATACGGATTGACACCGCCGAACAATGCCCAGGGAGCGTAGCGCCGAAAGTAGAATCCAAAGACTGGATACTTAGGATCAGCTTCCATTCCTGCTTTCCTTTCCCTGTCCTCTGCAAGTATCGTTGATGGTGTCACTCACGCCGCCGCCTCGGGCTGATACTCGTGGTGAAGCCCGCCCAGAATAGGCGTGGCGACAACGCGCTGGCCATCGGGCAGTTGATGGCGGTTCGGCGCCACCGCGCGTGGTCGCGAGACAGCCTATCCGTCGTTGGGCGTAACCTCACGGCGCCAGCACGAACGAACTGTTCAGTAGCCACACTCCGGGCGTCGACATCAGTAGTAGGTGACCGACGCGAGCATCGTGTGATAGTCGCGATATGCAGCCACGAACTTCGTTTCGTCTGCGATGAGCTTGAAGAGGTGACTGCGACTGGCGCTCAGTAGCACGATCGTGATCGCGCCGTACACCTTTGCGCCATCTGGCAGCGAGAGCTCCAAGACACATTCCTGCGCTCGTCTTCCGCCGACCTTTGTGGGCGTGACCTTCAGGACTCTCACCGTGGAGCCTGATGGCCCTTCGCCGGCTACGAGCTCTGCGAACCGAGGCCAGGCGCCTATAAGTTCCTCGTCCGTGAACGCACCCGCGGCATTGACGCTCACCGAGGTCAGCGTCCGCGTGTGCTGACGGTCCACGTCCAGATTCACGAGGTACGCGTCGAGCGTGACGGCCTCCTGCAGCATGGCACGCGAGAGCTGCCGAGTCGGCTCGTGGTTCGTGGTCTTGCGGATTTCGTCGATCTGATTGTAGCTACCGCCCACCCATCCGTCGACGGCAGTCATCCGCCACTCGATCTTCCGACCGACGACGGTGTACTGGGCAGATAGCGTGTCTCGAGTGACGACCGTGACGAGCACGCACACGCCGACACGGAAAATAAGGCGAATTGCGCGATTCGCGTGCGATGAGTGTTCCATCGATTTCCTCCATTGGTCTTTGCAACCGGACGACAGAAAGGCAAAACTGCCGCGCATTCGGCTAGACGCGATCAAGCTTGTACTTTCCCTCTACATGACGTGCGACTTCGGTTTCTAAGCGCTTGAATGACGACCTCAGGAACAGTCATATTCTTCTCCTGACACGCTCACAGGTGTGCCGAAACGAGTCCCCGTATGATCGAGACCAGTGTCGCGAACACGACGGCCAGTATGAGTAAAAGGCGATCTTTCTTCCGTCGCGCCACTTGTTCGCGTTCAAAGATCGCCTCGACCTGATCAAGGCCAATAATCGCGCGCTTGTCTGCAGGCTGCATGGCCAACACCTGACGATATTTCTTCCAGGCGTCGTTATACAGGGTGGCTTCAAAGAGCCGTTGCGCTTCGTCGAGCAAGTCGGCCGCCTCGGCCTTTTCGGCACTTGGACTACGGTGTCGAGCGCTGGCCAGCTCGTTGATGGTGCCGAGCGCCTGCACTGCCTGCCGGTACCGCTGATCGATAATCGTTCCGTCTGTGAAATCGGTCCGGTCGTTCATCGCGCCTCATTGACGTATCGACGTAGACGATCTCACTGCAGTTCTTATCCACGACAGAAGAGACCAGCGAGCACAAGCTCGCTTCGCTAACAACCGAAATCAGGCCTCGCACGGGCAATTGGGCTCGCCGTTCACGGCGACCGCGGCGCGCGGTCGACGCTTTCTGGGTTCACAACAGGCCTCCTGCTTTGAGACCTCCAAAGAGCCCTGCCGCGCCAAACAACAGCCCGAGGGACCACCCGAACAGCCTGAGAATCCGTTCACGGCGGCGCCTGGCGAGAGCCCGAATCGGATCTGCGCGCATCTCGGCTTCATACCGGCGCTTGAGAATCCGCGGCAACCAGAGTTCGTAGATCGCGACAAGACTCAGAAAAAACAGGCTAAACGCCACGAGAGGACCGACAGCCGAGTGCGTGAGATTGAGCCCTACTTTTATCCCGACCACACCAGCAATGACGGTGACGACCGCAGCGAGCTTGAGCCGGTAAAGTGCGTGCCGCTCCTCGTCGTCATATGTCGTGCGCTCCATGTGGCGCAAGCCATAGACGACGCCGAAGATCCCACCCGCGGCACCCAGCGCGTAGCCACTAAAGGCGACGGCGATCTTTGCGATCGGGCTGACGGGCTTCGCGCCCGCGACGCCAATCGTCACTGCGGACGCCGCCGTTGGCGCTGCCACCGAAATGGCCGCCGCCACGCCGGCGACGAAAGCAGCCCCTGGAGCGGTGCTGACAAGTTCGCGGCCCAGACCGGCGAGCAACTCGTCGCGGAGGCGCTGTCGCGCTCGGGACAGCCGCTGTCGGACCGCCGCTTCGCTCATGTCAAGAAGGGTTGCCACCTGTGCGACGGATTGCCCCTCGCGGTAGAAGAGCGTAACGACCTCCCGCGTTTCCTTCGGCAGGCGATCGATCGTCTCGGCCACCAGCCGCCGGCGTTCTTCCGCGATGAGCTGTTGACCGGCATCCGGTCGAGGATCCGCCACCGCTTCGAGCAGCTCGCTGGAGTGGTTGTCCTCAATACGGCGGCATTGCCGGCGCAAGCTCCGCACGACATGATGCGCGCGATTTCGCGTGATCTGCCGAAGCCATGGGAGAAAGCTGGAAGGCTGCCGCAGCTTCCTGATGTCGTGCCAGGCCGATAGGAAAACATCCTGCGCGATGTCGCGGCTCAGGTCGGGATCCCGCACGGTCGCGAGCGCGATCGACGAGACGAGCACGCACGTCGATTCGACCAGGCGCGTGAACGCCATTTGATCCCCGCGCTGCGCCGCCTCGATGTCGGCAACGAGCATCGACGAGAGCGTATGAGAGGCTTCCACAGTCGCCTCAGTTCAGAAAGGCGCGCATCGCCGCCGCGACGGCGGCAGGATTGTCGAGCATGACGAAATGACGCGCGTTCTCGACGAAAACGAGTCGATGATCGGAAATGGGCGCGAACTGACGTTCTAGGCGACACATCTTCGCTCTCCTTTGGGGCGTCGAACGCCTCACATCTACAAAGGAGCCGGCCGCGGCAAAAGGTGACGCGAGGCCCACCCTGTGACTCGCCAAAACTGCATCCCGTCAAAAGTCAGGACGCGTGTTGCCGGCGGATCGGCGCGGGGAACGCGTCAGGATGTTTTGAACGCTTGCCCTGCGCCACAACTCTGCCTTTCGCCATCGCGCCGTCCATGTGTCAACAAACGACCGATTTTTTTGGAAACCGGCCGCGGCCGACTCGAGGGCGCCAATTTCCGAAGAAATCACGCGAAGTCCGTGCTGTTCGCGAGCGTCTTCAGAAAACGCGCGCCGGCCGCGAATGATGGTCGCCGGCGACGTGTGGAGCGTGCGCGCCGCCTCCCGCACGCTGAGCGTCGCCGTCCTGCACCTCCGCCGCGCTCAGGACACGCACTGGACGGCCGAGCCTCTTGCCCTGCTGGCGCACGCGGGCGAGCCGGGCGCGGCCGCCAACAGACTCTCGGTGCGCGCGGACAAACTTGCGCCACGTCGTCTCTCGCCGTTTACCCGCTGGTCCGAGACCCGCGGCCCGAAGCCACGTGCGGACGGTCGTCGCTGAAACGGTGCTGCCCAGCCCTTTCAATTCACCGACGATCCGTGGATAGCCCCACCGCGGGTTCTCTCGAGCGAGCCGTAGCACGAGCTCTCGCGTGTCACGCCGGAGCGGCGGACGACCGACGGGCCGCGTGTACGTCCACCGCTTGGCGACCAAACGCCGATGCCAACGCAGCAGCGAGCATGAGAAGATGCGCGCGCTGTGGCCAGTCCGGATACATCCGGTGCGATGCCCGCCTCGCGGTCGTTTCGTTCGTCGCCACCGTCGCCCTCGCGGCATGGCTGTGCGGCAACGGGTACGAGGAGTTGGTTATCGTTCCGAACTTTGTCGTCGGGGATGGGCGTGCGTCTTCACATAGCCGAAAGATAGCTGGATGGCCGCGGCGGCTTTCTGGGATACTGCGATGACCGCGCTCCCTCGCGTCGCGATGCTTGCGAATAGAACCTCCCGTATCGCCGCGCTGCTGATCCTGATCGCCGCCTCCGCGCTCATCGCGTCGGACGGTCCGACCAGGGGGTTCGAGCCGTACGTCGCCGCGGCGCCGCCGCAAGGCGTATTGGGCGATTTCGATGGCGACGGCAGGCTCGATGTCGCGCGCATCCAGAATCTCGACGGGCCGCCGCACGTCTCGGTACGGCTCTCCGGTTCGATCGCCGATGTCCGGCTCGACGCCGCCATCGCCGTGCTGATTGACAACGACATCGACGACGACGGCGACCTCGATCTCGTGGCCGCCACCGCCTCCGGTGACATCGTGATCTGGCTCAACGACGGCCACGGTAGATTCACCCGCCAGACGCCTGCGCGCGCTCCCACTGTCGGCGGCGAATCGGCGTCGTTCGACAGCGGGTCGAGTCTCCCGACCGCGATCGGCGTTGCGGCCCCGGTCGTTTCGTTGCAGCAGCGATCGCAGCCGCTCGCGCTCGTCGCGTGCGCCGGTCCGCCAACCGCGCCGCTGGACTTCGATCGCGATCGCCTCCTGCCGCCCGGTCTCCGCGCCCCACCCGCCCGCCCCGTCTAGTCGCGCACTCGTTCCAAACGGGAGTAAGAACCGGCGGCGGTGTGTGTAAGCCGTAGGTGCGGCCGCGCACGTGCGTCAATCACCTGCATTGAGAAGGCACGACGATGTCGCAGTGGACTGTACAGCTTGTGATCGGCCGATTGCTGACGGACGGCGAGTTCCGCCGGCGCTTCGAGGCAGGACGTCAGGCCTGCCTGAGCGGCCTTCGCGATCGGGGCTTCGATTTGAGCGACGCCGAGATGGCCGCCCTCGTCGAGGTGGAGCCGCAGGTCTGGTCCGTGATGGCCGCAGGCATCGATCGGCGGCTGCAGCAGCTCCCGTCGCGTGACGCGAACAACGCGGACTGCCGAGGCGGGCCCCTGACGGCGCGCGAGCGGCACGTCCTGAAGGGCGTCTTCGAGGGTCTCGTGAACAAGCAGATCGCCGCGGATCTCGGCGTGTCGGAAGGCGCCGTCAAGGCGACGCTGCAGCACCTGTTTCGCAAGACGAACGTGCGCACGCGCGCGCAACTGGTGCGGGTCGCGCTCGAGGCCTCCCTCATTTCCAAGCGGCCGCAACGATGATCCGCCCCGCTCTTGTCGGAGCCGCACTCTTTCTCGTCGTCTCGAGCGCCTGCGCACGGGGAGAGGCACATTCGCAGCCACGCGCGCTGCCGCGCCCGCCGATCGACGAAACAGGCGACGGCAGCCTAGTCCGCGTCGCTTACGCGGAGCGCTTTGCGCTGGCGGCGGCGGCGGAACGCCGAACGGCGCCGGAGCTGTCGGTGACTGGTGTCGTCAGCCCGGACGTGTCACGGGCGGTGCCGGTCGTGTCGCTCGCATCCGGCCGCGTCGTCGATGTCCGCGTGCGGCTCGGCGACGAGGTGCGTCAAGGGCAGCTGCTGCTGCGCATTCAGAGCGCGGACGTCGCCGCAGCGTTCGCCGACTACCGCAAGGCCGTCGCCAACGAAACGCTCGCGCGGACGCAGCTCGAACGCGCCCGGACGCTGTTCGCTGAGGAAGCCGTTGCGAAGAAGGATCTCGAGGCTGCGCAGGACACCGAAGACAAAGCCGTCGTTGACGCTCAGACAACCGCAGAACGGCTGCGCGTTCTCGGCGCGTCGACCGATCGGCCGCCAACCGGCGTCATCGAGATCACCGCGCCCACATCGGGGATCATCACCGAGCAGAACGTCGCGACCGCGGCGGGCGTGAAATCGCTCGACAACTCGCCCAGCCTGTTCACGATCTCCGATCTCTCGCGCGTCTGGGTTCTGTGCGACGTCCACGAGAGGGACCTCGCGAGCGTACGGGTGGGAGACTCGGCGGACATCCGTCTCTCGGCCTATCCCGATCGCGTGTTGACCGGACGCATCACGAACATCGGCGCAGTGCTCGACCCGAACCTGCGCACCGCGAAAGTCCGGATTGAGATGGCGAACTCCGGTGTCATATCCGTCGGCATGTTCGTGTCGGCGACCTTTCATGGGCAGACGATGACGCTGCACGCCGTCGTCCCGGCCGCCGCGGTCCTGCGGCTGCACGACCGCGATTGGGTGTACGTGCCGGCTGGTCATGGGGAATTTGTGCGCCGCGAAGTGGTCTGCGGCGAAACCCTGCCAGGCCAGCAGCAGGAACTGCTGTCCGGACTCCGGCCGGGCGAGCGCGTTGTCGCCAGCGCACTCGCGTTCCAAACCGCGGTCGAGCAGTGATCGAGGAGCCACGGCGATGATTCGCGGGCTCGTCGACTTCGCCCTGAAACGGCGGTTCTTCGTGCTGGCGCTCGCGCTCCTGCTGCTGGTCTGGGGCGTGGTTTCGTTTCACAACCTGCCGATCGAGGCGTATCCCGATGTGGCCAACAACTACGCGACGGTGATCACGCAGTGGCCCGGCCGCGCCGCCGAGGAAGTGGAGCAGCAGGTCACGATTCCGATCGAGACCGTGATGAACGGCCTGCCGCGTCTCGAGCATCTGCGGTCCACGTCGATCTTCGGCCTGTCCAGCGTAATGCTCGTCTTCGACGACGAGTCCGAGAACGATTGGAATCGTCAGAAGGTGCTCGAGCGGTTGTCGCAGGTCAACCTGCCGCAGAACCTGCGGCCGATGATGGGCACTGACTGGAGTCCGGTCGGGCAGATCTACTGGTACACGCTGCGGAGCACGAATCCGGCCTACGACCTCATGGAGCTGAAGGCGCTCCAGGACTGGGTCCTCGAGAAGCAGTTCAAGACGGTCCCCAACGTCGTGGACGTCAGCAGCTTCGGCGGCCTGACACGCGAGTACCAGGTGCGCGTCGATCCGAACCGGCTCGCCGCCTACGGCCTGACGATCGGCCAGGTCGAGCAGCAGCTGGCCAACAACAACGTCAACGCCGGCGGCAGCTTCATCGAGGAAGGGTCGCAGCAGTTCAACGTGCGCGCCATTGGACTGATCTCCACGGTGCACGACATCGAAGAGACCGTGCTCAAGGCACAGAACGGCACGCCGCTACTCGTCAGCGACATCGGCACCGTGGTTCAGGGCGAACGAATCCGTCTCGGCCAGATTGGCAAGACGATTCACCGCGCCGACGGCCATCTCGTCAACAGCGACGACGTCGTCGAGGGGATCGTGCTGTTGCGCAAAGGGGCGGAGGCGGACGCGACGCTGAAGGAGATCGAAGCGAAGGTCGCAGCGCTCAACGATCATCTGCTCCCGCCCGGCGTGAAGATCGTCCCGCACCTCGATCGCAGCGATCTCGTACGCTTCACGACGCACACGGTGCTTCAGAACGTGGCGGTCGGCATCGTGCTGGTGGTCGCGGTCCTGTTCGCATTCCTCGGCAACGTCCGCGGCGCGCTGATCGTCGCGCTGACGATCCCGTTCTCGCTGCTGTTCGCGGCGATCTGTCTCGATCTGCGGCAGATTCCGGCGAATCTGCTGTCGCTGGGCGCGCTCGATTTCGGCATGGTGGTCGATGGCGCCGTCGTCATGGTGGAGAACATCGTCCGCCACCTCGGGCGCGTCGATGCGCGACGGCCGACGATCGAAGCCGTCCGCGAGGCGGCGCATGAGGTCCAGCGGCCGGTGTTCTACGCGATCGCCATCATCATCACCACGTATCTGCCGATCTTCACGCTGCAGCAGGTCGAAGGCCGTCTGTTCAAGCCGATGGCGTGGACAGTCGCGTTCGCCCTGTTGGGCGCGCTCGCCTTCTCGATGGTGATCGCGCCGGTACTGGCGAGCCTGCTGTTTCGATCGGGCACGACCGAATGGCACAACCCGGTGCTGACCTGTCTCCGCGAACGCTACCGCAAGGAGGTTTGTCGGGCGATCGCGCATCGCCGGCTGATTGTCGGCGGCGCCGCCGTGTGTCTTGCGATCAGCGCGTTTCTCGCGAGCAGCGGCGTCATCGGATCGGAATTCCTGCCCCATCTCGACGAAGGCGCGATCTGGGTGCGCGGGACTCTTGCGCCGAGCACCGGGCCGACCGAAGGCATGCGCCTCATGCGTCAGGCGCGACTCATCCTCGCGTCGTTTCCAGAGGTGACGGGCAGCGTGAGCCAGGTCGGACGCCCAGACGACGGAACCGACATCACCGGCTTCTTCAATACGGAGTACTTCGTGGACCTGAAGCCGAAGCAGCAGTGGCGGCCGCTGTTCCACGAGAACAAGGAGCAGCTGATCGCAGCGATGGACCACGAGCTGGAGGAGCTGCCCGGCGTCGTCTGGAATTTCTCCCAGCCGATCTCCGACAACATGGAGGAAGCCGTCAGCGGGGTCAAAGGCGAGCTCGCCGTCAAGGTCTACGGCGATGACCTTCACAGACTCGAACGCGTGGGCGACGCGATCGTCGCCACGATGCGCCAGATCAAAGGCGTCGAGGACCTCGGCCTGCTGCGCGTCATCGGCCAGCCGAATCTCAACCTGGTGGTCGACCGTCGGCAGGCCGCGCGCTACCAGATCAACGTCAGCGACGTCCAGGACGCCGTGCAGACCGCCGTCGGCGGCGCGGTGTTCAGCCAGGTGCTCGACGGCGAACGACGCTACGACCTGGTGATGCGCTACCTGCCCCAGTATCGCGACACGTCCGATGCGATCGAACGCATCCGGCTCACCGCACCGACCGGCGAGCGCGTGTCGCTGGCGCAGTTGTGCCGAATCTCCATTGCCGACGGCGCCAACGAGATCTATCGCGAGGGGAACTCGCGCTACGTTGCGATCAAGTACAGCGTCCGCGGCCGCGATCTGGGGAGCACGGTCGAGGACGCCATTCGAGCGGTCAGCGGACGCGTCACGCTGCCGCCGGGATACCGGATCGATTGGGCCGGCGAGTACGCGAGCCAGCAGCGCTCGCAGAAGCGCCTGATGATCGTGGTGCCGATCACGATCCTCGTCATCCTGATCATCCTCTACACGATGTTCGACTCGGTCAAATGGGCGCAGCTCATGCTCGCGAACATCGCCGTGGCGCCGCTCGGAGGACTGCTCGCGCTCCTGCTGACCGGCACGCATTTCAGCGTGTCGTCAGGGGCGGGCTTTCTGGCGCTCTTCGGCGTCTCGGTACAGACCGGCGTCATCATGCTCGAGTACATCAACCAGCTGCGCGTCAGGGGCCACGCCCCCGTCGACGCTGCCGTCGAAGGCGCGGTGCTGCGGTTGCGGCCGATCATGATGACGACGCTGGTGGCGACGCTCGGACTGCTGCCGGCGGCGACGTCGCACGGCATCGGGTCCGACGCGCAGCGGCCATTCGCCATCGTGATCGTCGGCGGCCTCATGGTCGCCATGTTCATCAACGTGTTCCTGTTGCCGACGCTCTACGTCTGGGTCGCCGGCGATCGCGATTCGTTGCCTGTGCCCGATCCCGACTTCGACGACGGCAGTCGCGCGTGAGTGTGAGATCTCTGAATGGCGGGCGGCCCGCGGGACACGGGCGCTTAACCCGTCAGGCGCGTGCTCAAGTCGGCAGCCGGTTCATGCGTTCCGCATATCTGACGAGGTGGTCGGGGTGCTTCAAGAACCACCGCACCATGCTCCGAAAGCCTGCCTCGAGGCTGTAGCGCGGCTGCCAGCCCAGTCGTTCGCGAATTCTGCTGCGATTCGCGACCCAGACGTCGGTATCGCCCGGACGATCCGGCATCGATTGCCAATTCGGAACCGCCGTGATCCGGAGGACGCGCCGGGCCATCTCCACCAGCTCGCGAATCGACGTCTGCGTGCCGCTGCCGACGTTGTAGATCTCGCCGGGTTCCTGCCTGGCCTGCGTCGCCGCGCGGATGTAGGCCTCCGTCACATCCTCGATGTAGACGTAGTCGTGCGCGATCTCGGGGCGGACGAGCGGCGGCAGCTCGTTCCGCAACCCGCGCACGATGAGCGTCGGCATGAGGCGCGCGGGCTCTTCGTACGGACCGAAGACCGAGTACAGCCGGAGTGTCTGAATCCTGAGGTGATGGCGCCGCGCGATCGACCGACACAGCAGGGTCGCGGACGCTTTGGTGGCTGCGTAGTCGCTGTTGGGGTCGATCGGCTCGGATTCTCCGGGCGCGTGGTCTTGAAATCCGTACTCGGAGGACGATCCGGTGTTGACAAACACCTCGAATCCGACCCGCATCGCTGCCTGGACGAGGTGCAGCGTTCCCATGATGTTGGTGGCGACCATGCGGCGCGCATCGGGCTGCGACGAATACGCACCGTACGCCGCCAGGTGGAGAATCCACGCGGGCCGCGTGTCCTGACAGAAGCCGGTGACGGCCTCGAAATCGGTCAGGTCGACGTCGTGGCAATGGACCTCGCGGCGAACGTCCTCGAGCCGCCAGCGATCGGATCCCGGTCTGGTCACGGCATGGACGTCGTGACCGTCCGCGATCAGACGTCTGACCAGATTCGCGCCGACAAACCCCGCCGCGCCTGTGACGAGGACGACGGCCACAGGCTAGGGGAAATCCGTATAGTCGAAGATCTCGAGGTATGGTCGCGTGCGGGCGCGAATGTTCTCCTGCTCGGCGGGCGACAGCTCCCGCGCCGCCGCGCGGTTGGCCGCCGGAGTCGCCAGGCGAATCGTGCCCCACGGATAGATCTCCTGCAGCGGCGCGCCATTCCAGCTCGGCACGCGGAGTGACTCCACGGGCTGCATCCCAAGGCTCTCGCATACGCCGCGCAAACTCCTGACTGGATCCCGTACGAGATCCTCGAAGCGGACGATGTGAACGCGCGTCGGGCAGCGCTCTTTCAGGATCAGCGCGTGATGCTGATTGATGGCCCACGCGAGCGCGTAGTCGGCGAGGCCGAGCGGTACGGGCCGCTTCTTGGTGTCCGCGTACGCCGACCAGGGATTCCGGACGATGTGCAACAGCACGGCGCCAGGACAATCGGCGAGAATCTTTTCCCCATCGATGGTGACGACGGGACTGTAGCCAACGAAGATCTGTTCGCGGCCCGATCGTCTGCAGTCCTTCCACGCGTCGAAGGTTGCTTCGAAGAAGGCGGCAACGTTGCCGGCGCGTGTCCGTCCGGTTCGCGCCACGCGCGCGACGTAGAGACGCCGGCGCTCGTCGTCTGAGAATTCGAACGGCCGGTCGCGAAACTTGCTGACCAGTGGAGTCCGGGCACGGACTCGACACTCCTCGTCGATGATCGCGTCGTAGTCCTGTTGCGGCGTCGCGTCGAGCGCAAACTCCGGCCAGCGATATTTCGCCGGAAACATCGACGACAGGCGGTCGCTGACCCACCGCGTGCCCAACTGCGACTCGAATGGATAGACGAACATCTGCGGATGCCCGTCGAAACAGCGGTGAACGGCGTTGCCGCCATTCTCGTACATCGCGCCGAGCATGAGCAGTCGAAATGAATCGCGCGCCGAGGTGGTCACGCTTTCGCTCCGTTCGTGGTTTGGAAGGCGTAGAACAGACTGATCGTCTGCGGCCGCTCCGCGCGTGATGGTGTCGTGAACGGAAAGCCGGTGGTGAATGCCTGCGGCACCGATTCGATCGCAAAAACCTGGTTTCCGTACGGCCAGATGAGGCTGCCGAGCGACCGTCCCGATCGGATGTCGAGGGCGTGAATGCCGCACACGCTGTCCTCGACGCGCAACCCGGGCGCGTAGTGGCGAAACGCTGGAATGACGCCTGACGTCCCGACGTACGCGATCTGGCGACACACGCACAGACCACGAGTCCATCCGGGCAATCGCCTGATCGGGACGAAGGTGCCGCCGTCGACCATACCGACCTCACCGTAGCCGCTGTTGTCGACCCAGAGACGCCCGCCGGCTAGCCGCGCCGAGTGCGGGCGCGTCAGTCCCGTTGCAATCGGCTCGCGCGTCCGACCGGAGAAGATCACGCCGCGGCGAGCGACGGGAAAGTTGCGGTGTCCTGGCCGACGCACGCCGATAGCAGCCGCGGACGCCGAAAAAAACGATCCGTTCAGATCGCGTCCCGCCGCGATCGAGTTCAGCTGGATGAGGTTGCGATCGATGATTGGTCCGGCGGAGGTATCGATGCAGCGCGGCCACCACGCCGGCTCGAATCGTCCGTCGGCCACGACGCTCGCAACGGTGTTCTGCCCGACCGCCGTGACGTACAACGTGCGGCCGATCATGGCGAGGTCGTGCATGTACAGGCAGCCTGGAAAGAATCGCGAGCGCACCGGCACGAGCGGGCGTCTCGGCAGCGAAGCAGACCTGCAATCGCGGCGCGGCAGGACGGCGTTCACTGCCATCAAGTCGTAAATCTGGTTGGGATTCCGCGTGCTTGCCACGTAGACGGTCGCTCGCGCGCGATCATAGGCAATCCCCGACGGGTGCGGCAGCGGCATGTAAGAGAGGGCGGGACCATCGCGATCCGCCCGCATGGCCACGACCAGGTGCTCGTATTCGCGGGTGATGAGCAAGGTCACTCCGCTTGCGGCGAGCGTGTCCCACCACGCGCCGCGCGTCGTGTACCGCAGCACTCGCGGATCGACAGCACCGGCGTCGCGCCACTGACTCACGACCTGCGCGGGATTCCGCCACTCCTGGTCGTGCGTCGACCAGAGAGCGGTCCGTGCCCCCCGCGACGTTCTCGTCATGATGGCGTGCGCCGCATCGCCCGGGCCATCTGATAGGCGCCCCAGTACAGCTGCCATGCTCGCCGATACGTCATGGTCGACGTGCCGCCATGACGCGTCGTGGAGACGATCGGGATTTCGATGATCGGATAGCGCTCCCGGGCGACAACCGCATTGAACTCCGCGTCGAGCAGGTCGTCGTCGCGGGTCAACTGGAGGAGTTTCTCGAACCGTCGCGGAAAGAGCTTCGGCGTGCCGTTCACGTCGGCGACGGACATACCGAACAACGTTCGGCATTCCAGCGCATACAAGCGCGAACCGATGGCGCGCGTCCAGCGATCACGAATCGTGCGACGGGCCTCGATCACGACGTCGGGTGTCGTCCAGGCCGTACGGATCAGGAGCCCCAGCTCGCCCGGGCTGGTCCGGGCGGAGTTGGCGAAACACAGCAGGTCGCCGCGAGCAGCGGCGAGGCCGAGCCTGACCGCCAGGCCCCAGCCCGCGCGATCGCTCGGGACCACTCTCACGGCCGGCCAGGCATCCGCCAGCGCCGCGCAGACGTCCCTCGAACCGTCGAGGCACCCGTTCGGGACGAGCAGCACTTCGTGAGCCGCCGTGACAGCCTCGACGGCCGACAGATAGGCGAACACGACCTGTGCGAGATGGTCGGCCTGGTTGTGGACCGGCAACACGACGGACAGCAGCCGATAGCTCACTGGACTTCCTGACCGAGCGCTAGTCGCACGGTGTTGACGATAGAGGCGCTGGAAATCCCGTGCAGTTGCTGGAGATACCCCTGACTGCCCGATACGCCTCGCGGCATGTCCCGAACACCGACGCGCACCAGGCGGCAGCGCAAGCCGCGCTCGGCCACGATCTCTGCGACCAGCGAGCCCAACCCACCCGTCACGTAATGCGCCTCGATGGTCGTGACCACTGCAAACCTGGCGAGAAGCCGTGCGAGATCGTCATCCGGCGAGGGGTTGAAGCTGGATACGACCGCGAGCGTCGTCGCGATCCCGCCGACCGCAAGGGCGCGAGCGGCGCCCGCCGCGTCGACGGTGATTGCACCCGACGATAACATCAGCAGATCGTCGCCACGCTTTACGATCTCGACGCCTCCGAGCCGAAAACGTCCATCGAGCCCGGGCACGATTGTGTGATCGTCCTTGCCCAGCCGGTAGTAGACCGGCCCCGGCACGGTTGACGTCGCGATGATCGCGTGTGCCGCCTGCCGCCAGTCCGCCGGACACACGAGCGTCAGGCCCGGTTGGAGCCGAAGGACGCCGATATCCTCGAGGCCGTGGTGCGTCGGGCCGGCGTGGCCGTACTCGAATCCGCCGCCGACGCCCGCGATCCGGACTGGCAGTTGATGGAGCACCGGACCATTGCGGATGAACTCGTACGGGCGAAGCGCGGCGAACGTCGCTATCGAATAGACGTACGGGATGTACCCGGCCTCTGCGAGTCCGGTCGCGATCCCGATCATGTCCTGCTCAGCGACCCCAACGTTGAAGAACCGAGCCGGGAATCGCTCCGCGAACGGCTCCAGCACCGTGAACCCGAGATCGCCGGTCAGCAGGACGATCCGCGGGTCGTTCGCGGCGAGATCGACGAGCGTGCGGCGGAAGGCGGCTCGCATCACCGCGGGTCGAGTTCGGCAACCGCCTGTCGATAGTCCTCGTCGGACATCGGCCAGTAATGCCACTCGACGCGTCCTTCCATGAACGACACACCCTTGCCAAACGTGGTGTGCGCAATGACCACGTGCGGGGGACCGATCTGCGTGTTCAGGCAGGCGATCGTCTGCGCGATCGCCTCGACGTCGTGGCCGGCGACATCGCAGACGTCCCAGCCGAAGCCCTGCCACCGGTCCCGCATCGGTGACAGGTTCAGCACTTGATCGGTGTAGCCCAGCGCCTGCTGGCCATTGAGATCCACGATGACGACGAGATTGGCCAGTCGATGATGAGCCGCGAACATGACGCTTTCCCAGAGGGCGCCGGTGTTGCACTCCGCATCGCTGACGAGGACGAAGACCCGCCGCGACGAGTGATCGAGGCGCGCCGCGAGCGCCGCGCCGACCGCCATCGACGGACCTTGGCCGAGCGATCCGGTTGAGAAGTCGATCCCCGGCAGCGCGTGATCCGGATGAACCCCGAGCCGTGTCCCGTCCGTGCAAAAGGAGTCGAGCTCGCTTCGCGTCAGCCAACCTTTGAGGAACAACGCGCCGTACAGCGCCAGCGCGGCGTGTCCCTTCGACAGCACGAACCGATCGCGTTCGCGATCGTCGACGGCCGTGATCCGCAGAACGCGGTCGTACAGCGCGGCGATGATGTCGACGATCGACAGCGCCGAACCGATGTGCCCGGTGTGGGCCCGCTGCGACTGATCGAGGATGATGCGGCGGAGGCGCCGCGGATCCACGGTCATTCGTCCCCTCCGCGCCGTTGCCACAACTCCCAGTCGCCGTTCCGCACCAGCAGCTCGGCGTGGTCGGCAAGCCGCGTCGCATCGCCAACCGGCTGGCCGCGAATCAGGAAGTAGTCGTACGCCGTGCCCATCGCGTCCCACCGGAATTCCCACGGCCGCCATTCGTTCGGGCGGGGCGGCGCCATGCCGGGGCGATAACGCACGGGCATCGCCTGCGCGGCGGCAATCGCGGTCGACGGCACGCCCGCAAAACTGAACGACACGTCGCCGCCTTTCTCCACCTGGTAGTAGCAGCCCCAGTGGAGAAAGGGCCAGTACCGCACGGGGCCGTGTTCGCCGCGGTCAAAGATCAGGTTCATGACGCGTTTACCCGGTTGCATGCGATCGAGCACATCCGCGAATGGGCCGACCTGGTCCTGAAAGGCGCGCACCTTTCTCGTGGCGTTGACGCTGGCCCAGAGCGCCACGACGGCGACCAGCAGGACGATCAGCCGGCGACTGCCGGCCGCGGGCCCGGCGATCCACGCCGGGGCCAGGAGCGCAGCAAATATCAGGTGACGCGGACTGACGTACCACTGCCCGGCCAGTTCGATCGGCGTCACGACATAGCTCGCGATCAGGAGCACTGACAGCGTCTCGGCGCGCCGTTCGGCGACTGCTGCTCGAAGTCCCTGTGGTCGAGAGCCGCGGCCGCTGACGACCGCGACGAGGAACAACACGAGCAACGCCGCCGCGATGCGGTAGTCCGAGCCGTCGTTGTAGGCGCCCACCAGTCGCTCCGGGATCGCGAACAACGCCGCGGTGACCGGTTCGTACCGCGTGAGCGACGGTGTTGGCCGCCCGCCGTTGTTCGCGTCGCTCGTCGTCGCCGCAGAGACTGGCGCGGTGATGAAGGTACGGCCGGCCCACGGCCCGAAGAGCAGCAGCGACAGCGTGAACGGAGCGGCGCAGCGCGCAGCCCATCGCCAGCCGTGCCAGTGCACGGCGAACAGCACCAGCACACAGGCGCCGAGCAGCACATACGATTGCGCGTGGAACAGACTGACGAGCGTGACGGCGCCTGCCAGGCGGCAACTGTCGGGCCACGTCGGGCGCGTCGCCGCGAGCGTGCGGCAGGCGAGGCCCAGCGCGACGAGAAACAGCGGCAGGGACAGCAGGAACCCCGCAAATCCCCAGAACAGGTTTGTGTGATAGACCAGCGGCAGCGTGAAGACGGCCCATCGCCAGTCACGTCCGAGTGCCGTTAGCAGGTAAGCCGCACCGAGCGGCAATCCGATCGCATACAGCGTGAAGAGCAGTCGCGCCGCGGTCACCACGCCGAGGCCCGACTGCGTCAGGAGGTGCATCGCGGCATAAAACCCCGCGTACGGCGTGACGTGCGAGGTAACCAGGTAAAACCGTCCGAAGTTCGTGGCACCGTCGTTGTAGCGCGCTATCACGGCCGAGAGCGCCAGGTGTTGTGGGAGATCGAGAAACGGCAGGAAGCGGCCGGCCCAGAACGGCCACGCCGCGGCGATCAGCAACGTGGTCGCCATGCCGATTTCAGACAACGTCAACTCGTCCTCATATGGCAGTGGTCAGTAGTCGCGCCGCTCTATGTCAGCGCGGCCCTCTCGGATCCGGAAGGCTATCTTTCGAGCTTCTTTAGGGTCAGCGCCGCTATCTTTCGGTGAACCGTTCGATTGCGGGCTGCGCCGGCCCGCCCACAGGAGGAGAATGAAGGACGCCAAGCGCCTGACGGAACGGCGGGGGGACGGGGTGGTCTCCACAGAAGACCGCCGGACACTGATGCCGGACAGATGAACGATCTGCTATCGGTCTATGCGCCGGAACGGCGAGGCGCG
Organism: Vicinamibacterales bacterium; assembly: GCA_035259385.1. Classification (GTDB taxonomy): domain Bacteria; phylum Acidobacteriota; class Vicinamibacteria; order Vicinamibacterales; family CAVVIG01; genus QHWK01. The sequence goes on from DATFWL010000441.1 coordinate 19,754, forward strand.
CTGTTGCTGATGGCGGGCGCGCTCATCGTGGGCATTGCGACCGTCGACTTCCTGACGAAGCCGTACTTCTCCCTCGGATTCCTCTACCTGTTCCCGATCATGATCATCGGCGGGTTTGCGCGTCAGTGGCAGACCGTCGTCGTCTCGCTCACCTGTGCGCTGCTCCAGGAAGCCTTCAGCGACCTGCCGCGCAACGAGGCGGCGGTCCGGCTGTTGCTCAGCGGGGTGGGCTTCAGCGGAACCGGACTGTTCATCTCCGAGGCTGTGCGCAACCGGCGGATCGCGCTGAAGTACGTGAGTGAGCTCGAGGAACAGCAACAGCGACGGCGGGCGGCGGAGGAGGAGCTGCAGTTTCTCGTCGACACGAGCCCGGCTGCGATTATCACCATCGACGCGTCGGGACGCGTGATGCTCGCCAACGAAGCCGCCCATCAGTTGCTCGGCGCCGGATCAGTGCCGTTGCGCGGCCAGGTGATTGGATCGTATTTCCCCTCGCTGCACACCATTGTCCAGACACATTCGTCGACAGTGCTGCGGACGACGCTGCAGTGCCGCGGCCTGCGGGCGTCGGGCGAGGAATTTCTCGCCGGCGTCTGGTTCTCGACCTACACCACGTTGAACGGCCCTCGGCTCGCCGCGATCATGGTTGATCTCTCCGAGGAGCTGCAGAGCCGTGAGGAACTGCGATTCGAGCACCTGCTCAGACATACGAGAATTCTCATGAGCGCCGTCGCCCACGAGGTCCGCAACTTATGCAGCGCCGCGCTGGTCGTTCACAAGAATCTGTCGCAGATCAAAGAGCTTCGGCAGAACGAAGACTTCCAGGCCCTGACCACGCTGATCCAGAGTCTAGACACAGTGATGACACTCGAGTTGCAGCCGTCGTCGATGCCGAAACGGACCACCGTCGATCTCACCTCGGTCTTCGACGAACTGCGGGTGCTGATCGGCGCAGCCTGCAGTGAATCGCACATCGTAGTCGACTGGGGACTGCCTGACGCCGCCCCCCTCGTCTGGGCCGAACGCGACGGATTGGTCCAGGTGTTCTTGAATCTCGTCCGCAACAGCGAGCGGGCGATGCGGTCGACGCCGACGAAGCGGCTGCGCGTCAGCGCCCTTGAAACCGGCGAGACGGTGACGATCAGCTTTGAAGATACCGGGGCAGGTGTCGATGCGCCGGAGCGCCTGTTTCATCCGTTTCAACCCGGCGCGGCGTCGGTCGGCCTGGGGTTGTACGTGTCCCGTGCGATTGTGCGGAGTTTCGGGGGCGACCTGCTGTACGAGGCGCGACTCCACGGATCGTGCTTCAAGATCGTCGTGGCAGTCGCTCAGGTCGAGGCCGGTGTGCATGTCTAGTTCGACGAAAAGCACCTCCATTGTGATCGTCGACGATCACACGATCTTCCGCGAGAGCGTCGCCCGGCTGCTGGACCGCGAACCCGATTTGACCGTCGTCGGACACGTCGGCGGTATCGACGAGGGCCTCGCCATCCTGGCCCGTCGACGAGTCGATCTCGTCCTGCTGGACTTCGACCTGGGCGAGCGTGACGGCCTGGACTTCCTTCACCGGGTCAAACTCGGCGCCGCCGCGGTGAAGGTGCTGATAGTCACCGCGCAGATTCAACCGCATCAGGCCGCGGACGCGATCCGCGCCGGGGTTTCAGGCGTGTTTCTGAAGCGCGACTCTGCGCACTCGCTCATTCGGATCATCCGGGATGTGATGGCGGGGAAGGTGTCGTTCGATCAGGAGCTCTTCGCACACGCCATCGCCGATCATGCGGTGGCCGCGCCACTGGAGAACGACCACAGGTTTTCGGACCGCCAACGGGAAGTACTCGCGCGTGTCCTCGAGGGCCTCGCGAACAAGGAGATTGCAGCGCGAATCGGGATCTCCGAGAACTCGGTCAAGGCGACGCTGCAACATCTCTTTGCCAAGACGGGTGTGCGAACACGAAGCCAGTTGGTTCGCGTCACGCTGGAGCGCAACAGACGCGTCCCGCCGTGATCCGCCACTCGACCGCCGGTTAATCTGGCGCGCAGCGTATCGACATGCACGTTTGGTGTCACGCCTCCTGCGCCCCGCCGCCTGTGGTCCGCAAATCTTCAATACGGGTCGATGCCGACGGCAATTCGGCGAACCCAAGACGACGAGTCCCAGTAGGGCCCTGAGCCGTCCATTCGCGCCGAGCGAGCGGTGATCGCCTGCAGTTCCTGCGTAGCGAGCAGGTATGAATCGACAGGAGCAATTGACCTGTCCCTGCTGAAAACTCCATCGGCCTGCTTCACCGCGCTGGCGGTATCGCCGCAGGAGTTGCCGGAGCGACGTTCACGTGCCTTGTGGGCCGCGACGCCAACATCTACAAACGGGTCGTGGTTCACGCGCAGCGGCGGCGCACGACGCCGTGGCACGCTCAATCGGTGCCTGCTAACGATCGCGACAACCGGTGGACCACGTCGTCGGGCGAGATCAGATCAGGAGGCTCTAGGCCGCGCCGCTCGTGCCGGTACCGGCGCTCACGAAGGTGAATACCGGCGAAGGGACACGAACCGCGAACCGCAGCGCTGACGCGACGTGAATGTCGTCGAAGCGTGCAACGGATCCGCGCCACTGAGGGACTCTGCTGCAGCGAGGTCCTCTCGCGAGACCTCGATGAACGTCTTTACCTCAAAGACAGCCGAACGGCTCCGATCGCCGTCATCGTGTGGCTGCGGTCTTCGACACCGCTCGCGTCAGAGCGCACGGTTCCGACCAGCGTCAGCCGTCGACCAAGTGGCACTTCGACGCCGCCGAGCATGCGCATGTTCGGCAGCGGCCCCCGCGTGCGCGCAGTCACGTGCGTGCCGCATACGAGCGGCGGCGTGACGCTGGTACAATCGGCGTCCGTCTGCAAGTATTTCGTGTTCTGGGTGACGAGGCCTGCGCCCGCGCCTCCGAAGACGCGAACGGCGCCAGTCGACCGCACAAGAAAATTGAGGCCGAGCGTCCAGCTTTCCCGGTCGTCGATGACCGTCGTGTGTCCCACGCGTCCGATCACGCCGTCGGGGCCTGACACGTCGTGCGGGCCGTAGTCGAAACGACTGGCGTGCGACCAGTGACTCAGGTCGCCGTCGAGGACGAAATGGCGTGTCATCGTCCGCTGCACCGATCCGATCAGAAAGGCCTCTCCGAACGGTTCGGCGGGATACGGGTCTGTTCCGAAAATGCTTCCGGCGCCGAGCGTGACGGCGATCCGGTCCTGAGCGTCGGCGCGAAGCGGAACGCCGGCGGCTGCGACCATCAACGCCGCCGTGATTACCCCTCCCAGGCCACGCATCCTCGTCGTCATTCGCGATCCCCCTCGCCGGGGAATGCGCAAAAGCCCGGAGAGTAGGCTCATTGGACGAATCTGCACGATAGTGCTCGCGTGAGCGCATCGCAATCGAGAGTATCGGCGGCCGAGCTCCTGTCCGCTTCACAGAAGCGGATCGTCGACAACAACCCGGCGCGGCTCCTGCGCCTCGACGAGGGTTAGAGGATTTTCCGCGGCAGGTCGGCGTGCAGATGCATCGTGAGGTCGTAGACAGACGCCTTGCTGGCGGCAGCAAGATCTTCTGGTCGCGAACCGTCCTGGGCATCGAAGATCGTCGCGACGTCCCCGATGGCGACGGCTGGTTCGTTCCCGATCTCGACGATACTGTGGCTGGCCGACACCGACGCGACGATCGGATAAAGGCGGCCGCCGATGCGCACCCGCCCGCCTGCGGCGACGCTGCGCGGCAGTCCGTCGGCATGACCGACAGGCAACGTCGCGAGCCATACCGGCTTGTCCGTCTTGTAAGCGCGCTCGTACCCGGCGCTGTCGCCGGCCTGCAGCTGCTTGACGTATGCGACCCGCGCCTTCAGGCTGATCGCCGGCCGCAGATCCATGATGCCAGCCGGCCGGAACTGCGGCTCCGAATAGATGCCGTAGACGGCCATTCCAGGCCGGACCATGTCGAGAAAGCCGTCGGGATGCTGGAAGAGCGCGAAGCTCGACGCGGCGTGGCGCCGTCCGAGCTTCACACCGCTTCGTTCGAGCTCCCCGGTGAGCGAGAGGAACCGGCGCAACTGCTCGGGATCGAACTCCGGATCCTCGGTGAACGTCATCATCGTGCCGGCGATTGAGACGGAGCGGCGCGAGGCGAGATCGGTGATGAGCGATCGCGCCTGACGAAACGGGACACCGACGCGGCCGATTCCGGTGTCGACACAGACGTGCAGCGTCACCGGATGCCCAACGCCGGCCGCCACGCGATCGAGCTCGCCGCCGATGGGCGTGTACACCATCGGCATCACACGGCGCGCCACGATCTCCGCGAGCTCGGCCGCAGCGAACGGGCCGAGCAGCAGGATCGGCTTCGCGACGCCAGCATCGCGCAGCGTCATCGCCTCGTGCAACTTGACGACCGCGAAGCCCGCGATCGCGTCGAGCGGTTCGAGCGCGCGCGCGACGTTGACCACTCCGGCGCCGTAACCGTTGTTCTTGATGACCGCGAGGATCGGCCGGCCGCCGACGCGGCGGCGGATGGTCGCAACATTCCGTCGGAGCGCCGCCGCGTCGATCTCGAGCCACGGATCGAACGACGAATCGCGGACCGTCGTCGCGCTCGGTGCGGCCAGCGGCGACAGGCCGGACAGGACCGGCGTCGCCGCCGCGGCTCGGAGGAACGCTCGACGTGATTTCATGGTCGAAGAGTATCACCCGAACGAGTCACCTACGACAGGTCTGCGGCACTGGGGTCGAGCAATCGCGGCCGTCCGCATTCCAATCCGGGACCGCCGTTCCAGATCCGGCGAGCGACTGCCTTGCACCGTCTGGCACTGGCCATCAGATCCGTGACGCTCACCGTGTGGCCGCCAGACCCGGTGCGCGGCGGCCTTCACCACGAATATCGTCTCGAGCCGAGAGCCGCGTGAGCCGGCGTGGAACAGGTCGATTCGTTTGCGGAGTACGGGCACTCGCCGACGCCCAACGCGCCGTCGACTCCTCCAGAACCAGAACAATCGGAAGCCGTGGCAATGCCAGGCGATGACGGTCTCCGGCCTGACGATCACGAGAACCGTTCGCCAATTGCCCTGCGTGGTAACCACACCGACAGCCAGCGGTCTGCCTGCGCCAAGTGCAGCCGTCGTGGCCGCGCCTCAGCAGCACATGGACCTGATGGTGCAGCGCGAGCACCTCGAGGTGGAGAGCCGCGTGGGGTAATTGGAAGAATCATGACGCGTATCGAGCCGCCTTCGATCGGCTCTGTCGCGACCTATAACCGGAGCAAAAGGAATCAAGTCGAAACGACGTCACGCCCCTCTGACCGTGGCTATCCTTGCCGGAATCACGTCGAGTGCCTTGTCCTGAGCGGTTAACGACCATAAGAGGCGGACGCATAGATCGCTTCATCGCAAGCCAGAGGATCGTTCCCCGGGACGCAAAGCGATCTGGGCGTCGAGTCGCAGAACTCGACTCGCGCTCGAGGGTCCCGTCACGCACACACCTTCGGGCGTAACTGAGGGATGATGCGCGTTCTTTGCAGATCGCCGCGCTTCGACGTCAATGGCGAGTGCTTCCGTGCCCAGCTCGCTGAGCGGGCGTCAGCCGTCGAGCGATCGACTCGAACCCTGCTGGCCAGCACTGGTCATGGTCTCGGATCTCAATTGGCAACACCCACATGGTAGCGTTCGCGCGAGTCCCACGATACGCTTCTGCACAGATGCGCCGTGTGTCGCCGCTCGCGTGGATTATCGCGTTCAAAGCGTTCAAGGCCGTCACGTTGACTGCGCTCGGTGCGGTGCTGCTCGCGACTCGCCACGAGGATCCGGTCGACGTCCTGACCCGACTTGCGCTCGCGGTCCACATGCCGCTCTCCTCCGAGCTGTTCGATCGCGCAATGAAGTTCGCGCTGAATCTCACGGTGCGAAAGCAGACAGCGATTGCGGTGACCGCGTTCGGCTATGCCGCGCTCATGGGCAGCGAGGGGGTCGCGCTCTACCTGCGAAAACCGTGGGCCCGCTGGTTCACCGTTGGCGCGACCAGTTCGATGCTCCCGATCGAAGTGTACGAGATCGTCCGCGAGGTGCACCTGGTTCGCGTGCTCGTACTCCTCGGAAACATCACCATCGTAATTTACCTACTGAAGCGCAAGGAGCTGTTTGAGGACAGCTGACGCGGCGTGAATAGCAGCGTGCACCTCGCTCCAACACCCAGGTCGGCGCTGTGGATGCGATGGGTTCCAACGGATCCCGAACGCGACCGTCGGCTTGACAAACGGGCAGCGTCACGAGCGCGACAGCACGGGACGAGACGTCGCGCGCCGCCCTGCGGCGGCGCGATCGATGGAGCGGCGGCTATCTCGGTTGGATGCGGACATTGCGGAAGGCCCCGGGTATGCTGTCCACCCACAAGGCGACGCCGCCTTCTCGATGCCCCAGGTGATCGACCACCAGGCAGGGCTGCGTGCTGCCATCGACCGAGACGCTGACTTTTTGCTTCGTCACGACGATGCGGGCGTGAAACCACCCGGCGCGATCCGGAACGGGCTCGATAGCGGCTTCGTAAAACGTGTGGCTTGTCCTTGCGCAGCTCCTCCCCCGTGTACTCAGGCCACGCGACGTACTGCACAGCGTGACTGCGCGCCTCCGCGTCGTCGTCTGCGAATCGGAACGGACGAAAGTACACAGCTTCGAAACTCTTCGCGTCAGCGACGCCGAACGCCAGGCCGAGGAAACTCGCTTCCTGCTTACCGGCGCCGCTCAAATCGATCTCCAGCGTGCCTTCCGACAACTTCACGTTCTGCACGAGTATGTTTGGAGAACGTTGCCCTTTTCCTGCTCTTTGCGTGCGGATGGCGTCGAAGGCCTTCGAGAGCCTGATCGCGCGCTGGACTCTGGAATACCAGCCTTCTGGCGCGAACTCGTTCCCGTGGAGATAACACCGTGCCGTCATCTCGTCACTATGCTCGGTGAAGGTAAACAGCCCAGCTTCTTTGGAACTCGGTGTACCAACGCCGGAGGATGATATCGGAGCCAGTGCGACACGTTGATGAACCTCGTCCACCATCGCCGCTCGATGTGGGACTTCCCGCCGAAGGTATCATCCGGGTCCGTGTGTGCGCATCCAGCCAGAGATCGATCGGCGTGGATGCCGGG
>DATFWL010000442.1:0-4765 GCA_035259385.1 Vicinamibacterales bacterium
GATGGATTTCATCGAGAGGATTTTCGGCATCTCGCCGGACGGAGGGGACGGGACCCTCGAACTCGCGCTTTTCGTGGCACCCCTATTGGCAATCGCGCTCGTGGCCATCATCAGGCGCCGAAGGCAGCCGAAATTCTAAGCGAGCGATTGGGTGGGCTCCTGCGCCATTATCGCCAAGAGGCAGCGTGATCGCACGCCCAAGGTTCAATCCCAAACTCTGATTCTGCGCGTTGCGATCGGGAGATCGAGGAAGCCGCTTTGCTCCCCGTTGTCCCAACTCTAGCGCTCCGGCAAGCCCGATCGCCCTATGAGGTTCTTTCCGCGTTCCAGTTTTTTGACCTTACGGGAACAGCTTCGCCCAAAGCACGGCTATCGCCGACCGTGCGTATGAGCGGCCTGACCTCTCAACGGCATCCTCGTTGTCAGACGCCGCCTGGATCGCCGTAAACATCCGCGGTCATGGCGACTGGGACCCGACACTTACCTTCCGGTGAGGGAAGGCTGCGAGTCTCAGGGCCGGTAGGGCCGCGGCGCCCGACGCAGGACGATCGAGATCGGGCCGCTCGAATCCGAGCGCTCGACGAAGACGGTGACGACCATCCGCTCGAGCCAGGCCTGCCGCACGAGCTCCTCAATCGCGCCCTCGCGCGCATGAAACGCGTGCTCGTGTCCGTCCTCCGTCAGCAGGTGGAACCCCTCGAAGTCGCCGAACCGATCGTAGACGACGCCCATCACCTTGCCGGTCAGGTGAAGTCTTTCGTGTTCGTCGCCGTGGGGCTCCGGCCGCGGCACGTCGCCGGTCGCCGAAGGCTCAATCGTGTCCGGGTCGCCGCCGAAACCGCGTACGCGGCCGCGGATCTGATCGAGGTATCGAGTGAAGACCGGATACCAGCGACTCTTCTGCGAGATCGCCTTTTGGATGAAGAGCAGCCACGCATACAGGCGCTCTTCTCGACGCTGCAGCAGCTGCCTGGTGCTGATCGCGATCGTCACCTGGAACGCCCCGAGCTGACGCAGCCAGCTGAACCGCCGTTCGGGCGTCTGCGCGGCGGCCTTCAGCAGGACGTCCGGTCCGGGTTGTGGCGTCCGGCTGGCTGCCGTGGCTTCGGTGATCTGGCGCACCGCGATCTCGTAGATGTCGCCGCGCTTGACGCCCTCCGGCAGGTCGACCGTCAGCAGGCCCGCGCTTCGAGCCGTGCCCCGCGGAAGGGGAATGAACGTCACGCCGCCAACCGGCACCTGCAACGTATGCGAATCGACGACCGTCAGTCGCGTCGAGCCGGTGGCCGCCCGCGCGAGACTCACGATCTCGTGGGCGTCGAGCGACGGCAGGTAGAACTGCGCCTGGCTGCCGATCGGCGTGTTGCCCCACAGGATCATCAGCTCGTCTAGCAGCGCGGCCTTGAGGGATGACGGCCGGATCTCGAAAGGATGCGGCATGCGCCGGGACGCGAGCACGCCGGGATTGGGTCCGTCGATCCACGCGATGTTGCGCTGGGCGATCTTGTCCGACGTCGCGGAGTTCGCGCCGAAGGGGATCGGTGTGTCGTCGAATCTGATCTCCGCAATGAGACACTGGTGCGGCGCCCGCGTGATCGCTTCGTTCAGTGACACCAATGAGCCCGAGAAGGGGCCGTCGAAGTTTCCGGTCACCGGTGTCTGCGCCAGGAACTTCTGCTGCGGCTGATTGATGTCCAGCCAGCAGCCGAAGAACGAATCCACCTCCGATCCGGGGACGACGTCGATCGTGTACGCGTTGGGCGCGTCCTCCGGTTGAGTGTTCATGTCCGCCGGGCTCGCCAGGTTGATCCGCGGCACGGCGAAGCAGGGAATCGTCACGTATTCCGGCTGGCCGTTCTGATCGTTCTGGACGCCAAGCAGCGGCACCTTCACACCGTTGAGCACGCCGTCGGAATGGAAGCGATACGTTGTGTTCGGGTTGAACTCGCTGTGCGTCGTCGCGGCATTGAATAGACGGAAGAACACGCGGACTTTGACCGCCTGCGCGCCGGGCGTGTTGCCCTTGAGGCGCACGCGCGCGACGGCAAAGTTGAAGACGAAGTTCCCATTCGAGTCCTTCTGCAGGAACTCAAGCGCCGAGCCGGCTTCGTCCTGGGTCAGGCCGGACTCGAAGCTATCGCCGGAGACACTGCCGCCGCCGGACGTCAGATTCGCGATGACGTTCGTGATGAATCCTGGCGCGTCCGTGGGATTGGTCGTCATCGTTGCGCCGAAGCGATCGGCCGTCTGGCTCGGCGGCACGGTCATCTTGAACAGGCGCAGGTCGAAGCTGAGCCAGGTCGGGAATCGCGCGGGGTCGGCGGGATTGACGTTCTGGTAGTACGGATTCTCACCGGCGACCAGTTCAATGTTCGCTGACGCCGTGCGTGTGATCTGCCCGACCGTGAGCGACGCGTTGAGCGTCAGGACGACGGCCTGATCGGGCAGCAGCGCGCCAAATGCCGCAACGGAGTTGAACGCGATCGTGTACGGATACAGAAACGTCTGCGGATCCTGCGTCAGCGTGGGATCCGTCGGCACGATGGGTAGCGGGCCGAACTGGTTGACGGTCGGCAGGGCGCCGGCGATCTGCGTGAGCTGGGCCGAGGTGAGCCCCGTGTTGAGGGACGGATCCAGGGACACAGTGACGACGGGCGCGGGATTCGGCGGCTGGTTGAGCGCGCCTGCGCCGGTCAGGCCCAGCTGGCTGTTCGAAAAGCCCGACACCTGCAGCCAGTACGCCGGCCCGTACGAGGCGCCGACGGTGACCTCGTCTTTCCCGAACGTGCTCTTTTCGATGATGAAGGAGATCTCGCTCGTGGTGAGGGGCGCGCCCCAGATCTCTTCGGCGGCGCCGCTCCGGCGATCCGTCCAGCAGGGGAAGAAATTGCCGGCGAATCCCGTGAGTCCGATATAGTCGCCGTACTGGAAGTTGCTCGTGGCGCCCGCCGAGGTCTCATCCGTTTCGGCCGTCGTCACCCGCACCGGCGCCGTCCACGTGACGCCCCGGTCGAACGATCGCTGCATCCAGAGGTTGGTCTTGACGCGGCCCGGATCGTCTACTGTGTCGTAGTAGACGATCATCAGGACGCCGGTGGTCTCGTCGACCGCCATGCGCGAGAAAATCTGATCGTTCTTGCCGGATTGATCGTTGATCTTGCGTGGCGACTCCCACGTGGCGCCGCCGTCGGTGGAACGCGAGAAGAAGATTCTAGTCTTGCAGTCGGAGTTCACGTTGCTGCCCGGCGCGTCGCCGGACGAGTCGCAGCCGCTGCCGCCGGCGAGATCCATCCAGCACGCGAAGACGAGATCCTCCGTCGTCGTGCGATAGGCGCCACCGGAGAGGTAGATGAGCACGAGCCGGCCGTGCTGCGCGGGGACGTCGACCTGAAACGCGCCGTTCGTCTGGGCAATCGTAACGGGGCTGCCGAACGAGACGCCGCCGTCCACGGATTTGGCGACGAAGAGATTCCGGCTGCCGCTGTCGGGCCAGAACACGAAGACGTCGCCGTTCGCGTTCGTCTTGATGTCGCCGCCGATGCCCGTGCCGGTCGTTTCTGATCCGCTCACCTGCAATGGAGTGCCCCACGTGCCGGCCGCCCCCACGCGCAGGGACACAAAGACCGGGCTGCCGTTGTGCCAGGTCAGGTACATGTTGTCCTGGTGCGGCGAGTTGGCGTTGTGATCGATCCAGAGCGCCTGCTTGTCCATCGCGCTCTGCCCGCCGTCCACATCGGAGTCGAACGTCCACGTGGCGCCCTGATCGACCGACTTGAACGTTCGAAGATGGAAGGCGCTCGTCGGCGAGATGCCAATCGTGACCGACCACGCCGTCCCGTCGGAGGTCCAGTCGATCGTCGGATCGCCCTGGCGCGCGTCTCCGGTGACGCCCGGCAGGCTGGATTGCGACCACGTGGCGCCGCCGTCCGTCGAGAAGGACATCGGCTGGTTGCCGCCAAGCTTGGTGGAGGCGCAGATGATCTGCTGAAGGTTGCTGTAGTTGTACCGGATGTCCGACTCTTCGCGCGAGTCGGCATTGGCGCCGGAGATTCGAACGTTGGTCGCCATGCTCGTCTCTTGGACGCGTCGTCAGGCTTTTAGTCCTGGGACTTCAAATCCTGGTTGTTGATCATCCAGTGATAGAGATCCCGAAGGGCCAGTGGATAGCCGCCGGTCGGATCGCCCGGCTTGAACGTCAGTTCAGGATGGGCCTTGCGGAAGTGGACGCGCAGCCACAACGGAATGCGCAGCTTGTCGGTGGCCTCTTCGGGCCGCAGCATCTCGAAGTTCTGGTTGTCGGCAATCAGCTTTTCGAGCGCGCTGCCCTTCTTGACGTTCGACTCTTTCAGCTGCTCGTCGAGCGTGGGCCATCGGGGCTGCTCGCTCGCCATGGCGTACCTCCTCTCGCGTTCGACCGCCAGTGTCTGGGCTCGGCCGAAACGCAAGGAAAAACGGTTAGATGCTGAAGGCGGACCGCGTCTTTCGGTGTCCTGGCAACTCCCGTTCGGTTGTGAGGGGCGACTTCACACGATACTGCTGCGCGCCGGAGAAGTCTATGACTGCCAGAACTGGATGTCCGGCATGCGGCTACCCGAAACAGCGCTGACAGCTGCCCCAACCAGACATGTTGTAGCCCCCGAATAACCGGACACGGTCAGGGTCTTGCGTGAGCTGCGATGAACTCACGGGGTGAACGATATCCGAGAGCCTTGTGGGGGTGAACCTCGTTGTAGTGGGCGATCCAAGCTGGCAGCTGACGCATTAC
>DATFWL010000443.1:0-72616 GCA_035259385.1 Vicinamibacterales bacterium
ATCTACGGCCAGGCGATGATCGGCGTGAAACAGAACCCGCAGACGAAGGCGCTCGAACTGAAGGACTGGTACGCGCCGTCGAACGCGTACTGGATGCGCAAGCGCGATCTCGACTTCAACGCCTCGTCGCCGATCTTCGACTATCACGGCAAGGAATACCTCGTGTCGTCGAGCAAGGAGTGCCGGCTCTGGCTGCTCGACACGAGCAGACTCGGAGGCGACGATCACCGCACGCCGGCGTACCGCACGCCGTTGATGTGCAACGAAGAAGTGAATTTCACGATGGGCGTGTGGGGCGCGCTCGCGACCTGGCAGGACGCCAACGACGTGCGCTGGATTCTCACGCCGTTCTGGGGACCGAAGCACCGGCAGTTCAAAGCCGAAATCGAGCACGGCCAGGTGGTGTACGGCGCCGTCGCGGCATTCAGGCTGCAGGAGACCGGCGGGAAGCCGTCGCTCACACCGATCTGGATCTCGCGCGACATGTACATGGCGGAACCGCCCGTCATCGCCAACGGGATCGTCTTCGCCTACGGCAGCGGCGAGAGCACGACGCAGCGCTGGCCGGAGCCGGGCCACGTCGGCGGCGCCGAAGGTCGCATTCAGGAGTCGACGCACGCCGTGCTGTACGCGCTCGACGCGCGAACCGGCGAGCAACTGTGGTCGAGCGGGGAACAGATCGTGTCCTGGAATCACTTCACCGGCCTGTCGGTGGCCAACGGCCGCGTCTACATCGATACCTTCGACGGCATGGTGTACTGCTTCGGCGCGCCGAACCTCCCGGCGGCGGCCTCGACCGCTCAAGGCGCCAGGCAATGAACCGTCCTGTTGCGCGCGCGCTGGTCTGCGGCGTCGTCGCCGCGTCTGTAGCCGCGGTTCTCGACGGTCAAGGCCGCGGCGCCGTCGAGTGGACCACCAGCGGGTTCGACGCGCAGCGATCAGCGTGGATTCGCAACGACCCGCGCATCTCGGTCGAGGCGATGCGCAAGCCGGGCGCATTCGGTGCCTTCAAGTTCCTGTGGAAGCTGAAGCTCGAGCACGATCCGAATGCCGCCACGACGCTCACCGAACCAATCCTGCTCGATCGGCTGATCGGCTTCCGCGGATTCAAATCGATTGCCTTCGTCGCGACCGCTTCCGAGACGGTGCACGCGATCGACGTGGACTTCGGCACGCCGCTCTGGAAGTACCACGTCAACTACTCGGCGAGTCCGCCGCCGCTGCTGGCTGGAACGCCCGCGTGTCCGGGTGGCTTGAGCGCTGCGCTCTCACGGCCGACGACGGTGGCGCCGTTCGCGTTCGCGGCCGGGGGCGGCGGGCGGGAAGGACGCTCGGGCGGCGGCGTCGGCGAACCGGGCCGCGGCGCGACGACGATTCCGGCCGCGGGGCGAGGTCGCGGCGGCGCGCCGCCGCCAGCGGTGCCCCCCGCGCCGAGTCCAGCCGTCGTCCCCGGATCGGCCGCGGCTGCTGCCAACCTTGCGCCCGGCGGGTTGCCGGGCGGCGCCCGGCAGGGAGGACCTGGCGGCGCTGGCGTCCCGTTCGTTCCCGGTGCCGATGCCGCGTACGTGGTCGGCAGCGACGGCTACCTCCATGCGCTCAACGTCTCGAACGGCTGGGACAACATGACGCCGGCGTTGTTCCTTCCCGCGAACACGCGCGCGATGGGACTGATCATCGCGAGCGGCGCGAGCGGCGCGGCGACGGCGTACGCGGTCACGACGCACGGCTGCGGCAGCCAGCCCGATGCGGTGTGGGCGATGGATCTCGCGAGCCCGAAGAAGACCGTCGTCGCGTTCAAAGCCGGCGGGGCGACGATCGCGGGAACGTCCGGGGTCGCTCTCGGTCGCGACGGCACCGTGTATGCGGCGACAACGGATGGTCCGACTGCGATGTCGAACGCGGTCTTCGCGCTGGAACCAGCGACGCTCAGGCCGAAGGCGTCGTTCGCGGTTGCGAAGGCCGATTTCCAGTCGTCGCCGCTGCTGTTTCAGTGGAAGGGCCGGGACGCGCTCATTGTCGCCGGACGCACGGAGCTGGTCGTGTTCGATGCCGCGTCGCTCCAGGCCGGCCCGGTCGCCGGCGCGTCGTTCGGGGCTCCGATCTCGGAGTCGGCGGGTGCGCTCGCGAGCTGGGTGGATGCTGAGGACACACGCTGGATCGCCGTCGCGACGGCGCGCGCGATCCAGACGTTCCGGGTGGTCGAGCAGAACGGCCAGCTGGCGCTGCTGCCAGCGTGGACCTCGCGCGCGATCACCAGCCCGCTGCCGCCGTTCGTCGTCAACGGCGTCCTGTTCGCCGCGTCGGCCGGAACGCGTTCGGCGCCGGCGGTGCTGTACGCGATCGAGGCGGCGAGCGGCAAGGATCTCTGGAACAGCGGCCGCGCGATCGCGACGGCGGCTCGCGGCGGGTTGTCGGCCGGCGGCGGCAATGTCTACCTGCCCGGCGCGGACAGCACGCTGTACGCATTCGGGTTCGAGATCGAGAAATGATGCGGGCGAGGGACCGGGTCGTGAATGAGCGGATGTTTGCGACGCTTGCCGTCTTCGCGGTGATCGTCGTCGCCGCGTCGACGGCGGCGATTCAGGACAAGTTTCCCGACGGCCCCGGCAAGGCTGAAGTGATGAAGGTCTGCAGCGGGTGCCACGACGCCGAGATCGTGCTCGCGAACCTGAAGACGCCGGGGGAGTGGGCGGAGACGCTGCAGAACATGGCGCAGCAGGGGGCGGAAGCGACGCCGGCCGAGTGGACGCTCATCGAGAAGTACCTCGATCTGAACTTTGCCCTCATCATGGTCAACAAGGCGGCGGCGGAGGAGCTCCAGCTCACGATGGACGTGACGCCCGAAGTCGCCGCTGCGGTGGTGAAGTACCGCAGCGAAAACGGTTCGTTCAAGTCGGTCGACGACGTGAAGAAGGTCGCGGGGATCGACGCCGCAAAGGTGGACGCCCGCAAGAGCCGGTTCGTGTTCTGACGGCCGCCCGGTCCTGTTTTGCATCGCAGAACGCCCGGGCATTCCCCGACGGCCCGCCTCCGACGCCTGCAGAGGCGGCTGCGGCGAAAGCGCCCGTCTGCGGCGCAGTTGGCGTGTCGCGGCGGGCAGGACCAGCGTCTTCCTCTGCGAAACAGTCTGGCTCCGGTTCTTGCCCCTTGATGCCCCGGGATCGGCACAGTATCGTCACGCGGGAGTCACGTGGAAAGACGCGCTGTTCAGGACGCGATTGACGCTGGTAAAGGCATGCTGCGGCTCGAGCCCGCGTGGGTGCCGCGGACGTTCATGGTCCCGGGACGGCGGCTGAGACTGCACCCTGACGACCTGTACGCGCTCGGCGGCCATCGCGGCGGCATCAACGAACGCTGGTTTTCCTCGACGACCAACGCGGACAACGGTCCCGGCACGCCGCCGGACGAAGGGCTGAGTCATGTCCGCGCGAACGGCGCACGCTTCCTGCTGAAAGACGCGGTCGCTGCCGCCGGCGATCTCCTCATCGGCGAGCGGACGATGGCGCGTGACGGCGGCTGGAACCTGCTGTGCAAGTTCTTCGACAACCTCGGGCCGATCCCGCATCACATGCATCAGAGCGAGGAACAAGCCAGGCTGGTCGGGCGCCGCGGCAAGCCCGAGGCGTACTACTTTCCGCCGCAGTACAACCAGATCGTCAACGACTTCCCGTACACCTTCATGGGCCTCGAGCCGGGCACGACGAAGGCCGACGTGCGCCGCTGTCTCGAGAACTGGCGCCGCGGTGACAACGGGATCCTCAATCTCTCGCGGGCGTTCCAGTTGCAGCCGGGCACCGGATGGCAGATCAATCCGCGCATCCTGCATGCGCCGGGATCGCTCGTCACCTACGAGCCGCAGGTGAACAGCGACGTCTTCGCGATGTTCCAGTCCGAAGTGGACGGCCGCATCGTGCCGTGGGAACTGATGACCAAGGACGTCCCGAAGGAGCATCACCACGATCTCGACTACCTCGTCGAGATGCTCGACTGGGACGCGAACGTGAACCCGGAGTTCGCGAAGTCCAACCGCGTGTTTCCGTGTCCTGTGCGCCCCTTCGCGGAAAGCGAAGCCGACGGCTATCGGGAGCAGTGGGTCTGTTACGGCACCGGCTACTACTCCGCGAAGGAATTGACCGTGCTGCCGAGGCGGACGGTCGTCGTCAAGGACGCAGCCGCGTACGGCCTCATCGTCGTACAGGGACACGGCACGCTGGGCCCGCTCACCGTCTCGGCGCCGACGATGATTCGCTATGGCGACATGACCGAAGACGAACTGTTCGTCACCGAGGACGCCGCTCGCGCAGGGATCCGAATCGAGAACCGCAGCGACACCGACGGGCTCGTCATCCTCAAGCACTTCGGTCCGGGGAATCCCGACGCCGAACCGCTGCGGCGACGAGCCTAGGGCCGCATCTCCCGAGCAGAGGTCTCCATGGCTGGTCAACACACCTATCCAAAACTCCACAACGCGATGTGGCCGGGTCTGGTCGGGAAGGGAAGTCCTGGCGCGGAGCCGGCAATCGATCTCGACACCATGCTCGATCTCACGGCGCGCGCATCCGTCGACGGCGTGCGCTTCGACGGCGTCGATCTCTTCCTGTTCGATCCGCATGTGAGCATCGACTCGACAGACGACGATCTGAAGCGCCTCGCAGACACAATCAGAGCGAAAGGGTTCGTCGTCGGGTCGCTGGTGGCGCCGGTGTGGCCCCCGACCGGCGGGGGATCGGCGATGGGCAGTGACGAGGATCGCCGGAACTTCCTCGGCCAGGTCCGCAAGGCGTGCGCGATCGGAAGGAAGCTGCGCGACGCCGGCATTCGCAGCTACGGCGTCGTGCGAATCGACTCCGCGACGGGGCCGGCCGAGTGGGCCAAGGACCCGGAGGCGAACACGAAGAGGATCGCCGAGACCTTCCGCCAGGCGTGCGACATCGCCGAGAGCTACGGGGAGCGGCTGGCCGCCGAAGGAGAAATCTGCTGGGGCGGCATGCACAGCTGGAAGCGGATGGTGCAACTGCTCGAGCAGGTGAACCGTCCGAAGACGCTCGGCTTCCAGGCGGACATGGCGCACACGCTGCTTTTCACGATGGGCTACAACGCGCCGGAGGATCGCCTGCTGCCCGAGCAATTCGACTGGAACGACCCCGCGCGTCTCGACGAAGCGCTTCGCGCGGTGACGAAGGCGCTGCGGCCGTGGACGATCGACTTTCACGTGGCGCAGAACGACGCCACCGTCTTCGGATCGGGCACCCACGACAAGACCGGCCGGCATTGTCTGCCGACCGATCCGAACGGCAAGCTCGACGTCGTCCGGCACGCCGGATTCTGGATGCGCGACGAGCGCGGCGAGCCGACGCGGGCGTTCGCGCACATCTGCTGGGACGGCTGCATGTTCCCGAACGCGACGATGATGCAGCCGACGACGTGGAACGACGTGCTGCAGCTGCTGATCGATGTCCGCAGCGCGCACGGCTGGGACGCGCGCGTGCCGGCGGCGGTGTAGGTCAGGTGGGCCGGGTAGGTGTGGTGGGTGGGATCCTGGGTCGGGCCTTAACCAGACAGGGGGCAGCGGTAGCGCCCGGTTTGGCCGAATCGTCATCAGCGGTAGTGTCCGGCTTTAGCCGGACTTGGGTAACCGCATGAAGAGAAAACTGAACATCGGCCTGGTCGGCTACGGGTTCATGGGACGCACGCATTCGAATGCGTTCCTGCAGGCGCCGCGGTTCTTCGACCTACCGTACGAGCCGGTCCTGAAGGCGGTGTGTGCCCGCAACGCCGACCGCGTGCGGTCGTTCGCCTCGAACTGGCGCTACGAGTCGATAGAGACCGACTGGCGCGCGCTGGTCGATCGCAAGGACATCGATCTCGTGGACATCGCCAGCCCGAACGATACGCATGCGGAGATCGCGGTCGCCGCGGCGCGGGCTGGCAAGATGGTGATGTGCGAAAAGCCGCTCGGCCGCAACGCAGCCGAAGCGGAGGCCATGGTCGCGGCGGTCGAAGCGGCGCGCGTGCCGAACTCGGTCTGGTACAACTACCGCCGCGTGCCTGCGGTCACGCTCCTCAAGCATCTCGTCGACCAGGGCCGTCTCGGCCGCGTGTTTCATTACCGGGCCCAGTTTCTCCAGGACTGGACGATCTCGCGCGATCTGCCGCAGGGCGGCGAGGGCCTGTGGCGGCTCGACGTGGCGGTGGCTGGCAGCGGCGTCACCGGCGATCTCCTCGCGCACTGCATCGATACGGCGCTCTGGCTGAACGGCGCGATCACCGACGTCACGGCGATGACCGAAACGTTCATCAAGGAACGCAAGCACACCCTCACCGGCCGCGTCGAGCCGGTCGGCATCGACGACGCGAGCGCATTCCTCGGTCGCTTTCAGAACGGATCGCTCGCGCTGTTCGAGGCGACGCGCTATGCCCGCGGTCACAAGGCGCTGTACACCCTCGAGATCAACGGCGAGCATGCGTCGGCGCGATGGGACCTGCACGATCTCCATCGGCTGCAGTGGTTCGATCACAAGGACGAAGGGCAGCTGCGCGGCTGGCGCAGCGTGCACATTACCGACGGCGATCACCCGTACATGAATCGCTGGTGGGTGCCCGGCCTGCAGATCGGCTACGAGCACACCTTCATCCACCAGTTCGCCGACTTCCTCGAGGCGGCGGGGAAGGGCGCGAACGCGGCGCCGACGTTCCGCGACGCCCTCGCGACCGACCATGTCACCGACGCGGTGCTGAAGTCGGCCAGGAGCGGGCGCTGGGAATCGGTCGCCGTGTCGCAGCAGGCAGGTGCCGTGTGACACGCACACTCGCGGCCCTCGTGATCATGCTGACCGCGACGGCGGCCGCGCAGCCGCCGTTCCCGCAGCAGAGCGCCGACGAGCTGAAAACCGTCGTCAAGACCAACGACTGGAACCACGTCCACATCATCGCGCGCGGCAACACGATCATCCAGATTCTCAACGGCAGCATGACCAGCATCGTCGTCGACGACGACTCGAAGAACCGGGCGCTTGGCGGGCTGCTCGGCTTCCAGATGCACGTCGGAGCGCCGATGAAGGTCGAGTTCCGCCGCATCTGCCTCAAGAACCTGTGAGCGACGCGTACCTCGCGTTCGATCTCGGCGCAGAAAGCGGCCGGGCCATCCTCGGACGCTGGAACGGCGGCACGCTGGAGCTCGACGAGATCCGCCGCTTCCCCAACGGGCCGATCGCCCAGAACGGATCGCTCTACTGGGACATCCTGCGGCTGTGGGCCGAGATGCGCCAGGCGCTCCAGGACGCGTCCGGCGTGCGGCTCGCGAGCGTCGGCGTGGACGGCTGGGGCGTGGACTATGCGCTGATCGGCGAGCGCGGCAACCTGCTCGAGAATCCGTATCACTACCGGGACGTGCGCAACGAAGGGATGATGGAGTCGGTGTTCGAGCGGGTCAGCCGCGACCGCATCTACTCCGTCACCGGCATTCAGTTTCTGCAGATCAACACGCTGTTTCAGTTCTACGCGGCGTGCCTGCTGACGCCGAGGGTCGTCGACGCCGCGCACGCGCTCGTCACCGTGCCCGACCTGCTGAACTACTGGCTCGGCGGCCGACTCTGCTCCGAGTACACCGTCGCGACGACGACCCAGTTCGTCGATGCGCGGTCGCGGACGTGGGCGAGGCGCCTGCTGGAGGAAATCGGGCTGCCGACGCGCGTGCTGATGGAGATCGTGCAGCCGGGGACGGTGATCGGCGCGCTGCGCGCGGATGTCTCGGCGGCGCACGAAGGGACGCCAGTGGTCGCGCCCGCCTGCCACGACACCGGATCGGCGGTTGCGTCGGTGTGCGCCGGCGGCACCACCGCGTTCATCAGTTCCGGCACCTGGTCGCTCCTCGGCACCGAGATCGACGCACCCGTGATTACCGCCAAGGCGCGCGACCTCAACTTCACCAACGAGGGTGGCGTCTGCGGCACGATCCGTCTGCTCAAGAACATCGGCGGCCTGTGGCTGCTGCAGGCATGCCGGCGAACGTGGGAGAAGGACGGCGGCGTTGACTATGAGACGCTGCTCGCCGCGGCGGCCGACGATCGGCTCGCGTTCACGTCGCTGATCGATCCCGATCACCACGGCTTCCTGAATCCGGCCAGCATGCCGGCGCGGATCGCCGAGTACTGCCGCTGCACCTCGCAGCCGGAGCCGTCCGGTCCCGCCGCGTACACCCGCACGATCCTCGAAAGCCTCGCGTTGAAGTACCGCGTCGTCCTCGAGCAGCTCGAGGAGCTGACCGGACGGCGCGTCGAACAGATCAGGATCGTCGGCGGCGGATCGCGGAACCGGCTGCTGAATCAGTTCACGGCCGATGCCACCGGGCGCGTGGTGGTTGCCGGCCCCGTCGAAGCGACGGCGCTCGGCAACGTCGCGCTGCAGATGCTCGCGACCGGTGCCGTGCGATCGCTCGGCGACGCGCGGGCGATCATCGAGCGATCGTTCCCGACCGAGCGGTTCGAGCCGGCGCACACCGATCGGTGGGACGCGCAGTATCGCCGCTTCGTCGATTACCTGGAGTGCACCTGTGCCTGACGCTGCGGCGCTCGAGACGAAATTCCTGGAGAATCTGTGGAACGAGGAGCAGGCGGCGGCGCTCGCCGGCGATCCCCTGAACCTGCTGCGCCATCGATCGAACCTCCTCGGCGCCGACCTCCGGATCACCAATTTCGGCGGCGGCAACACCAGCTCGAAGTTCGATTTGCCGGATCCGCTCACCGGCGAACCGGTGCGCGCGATGGCGGTGAAGGGCAGCGGCGGCGATCTGCGATCGATCGGTCGGTCCGGGTTCGCCGTGCTGTATCTCGACAAGCTGCACCAGCTGGTGCGGCGGTACCGGGGTGAGGCGCACGAAGACGAGATGGTCGCCTGCTATCCGCTCTGCGCGTTCGGCGACAACCGCGTCGCCGCCTCGATCGATACGCCGCTCCACGCGTTCCTGCCGTTCGATCACGTCGATCATCTGCATCCCGACTGGGCGATCGCGCTCGCCGCGAGCGCGAACGGCCGCGGGAAGCTCGAGGAGTTCAACCGCCGCTTCGGCCGCCGCATCATCTGGGTGCCGTGGCAGCGTCCCGGGTTCGAGCTCGCCATGATGCTGAAGGCGGCGGTCGCCGATCATCCCGGGTGCGAGGGCATCGTGCTCGGCAGTCACGGGCTGTTCACGTGGGGCGACACGCAGCGCGACTGCTATCAGAACAGCATCAGGACCATCGATCAGATGGGCGCGTTCGTGGACGATCACGCACGCCGGCAGCGGGCCCGCTTCGGCGGCGCCGCCGTCACGCGCAGCGTCGACCGCGATGCGACGGCGGCGGCGATTCTCCCGCATCTCCGCGGGCGAGTGTCGTCGGACGCGCGGGTGGTCGCGCACTTCGAGAAGTCGGAGGAGGCACTCGAGTTCGCGAACAGCACGTGGGCGGCCGACCTGTGCCGCCTTGGCACGAGCTGTCCCGATCACTTCCTCCGCACGCGTATCTCTCCGATGTTCGTGGCGTGGGATCCCGCCGCCGACGACGGGTCGGGTCTGATCGGGCAGATCGACGATCGGCTGGCTGACTACCGGCAGCACTACGCCGCCTATTACACGGCGTACGCGCAGCCGGACTCGCCGCGGATGCGGAGCGCGAATCCGTCGGTCGTCGTGGTGCCTGCGCTGGGTGTGTTCGGGTTCGGAAAGGACAAGCGCGAGGCGCGCATCACGACCGAGTTCTTCCTCAACGCCGTGCACGTGATGGCCGGCGCGACCGCGCTGGAGGACGGTGCCTCGACGCCGGAGCGGGTGCCGCAGGCGCGGCGGCCGGAGCAGGCGAACGACTTCACCAGCTTTCACAACTACGTGGCCTTGCCGCGTTCGGAGGCGTTCCGCATCGAGTACTGGGCCCTCGAGGAAGCCAAGCTGCAGCGGCTGCCGCCGGAGCGCGAGTTCAGCCGGAAGGTCGCCCTCGTCGTCGGCGGCGGCAGCGGCATCGGGCGGGAAGTCGCGCGGGAACTGGCGCGCCGCGGCGCGCACGTGGCCGTCGCCGACCAGAACGGCGCCGCCGCCGAAGCGACCTGGGCCGACGCGCGCACGCTGTCGTCCGCCGACATGGGCATCGCCGTGACGCTCGACCTGATGGACCGGAACAGCATCGCGGCCGCCGTGCGGCAGGCCGTTCTCCAGTTCGGCGGTCTCGACAGCATCGTCAACACCGCCGCGATCTACCCGACGCCTGAGCCGGGCGGTGCGGCGCCCGAGACGACCTGGGCCCGGACGCTGCAGGTCAACGTGACGAGCAACTACGTGCTCGCCGAGGAGGCGCGCCGCGTACTGGACGCGCAGCAACTTCCCGCGTCGATCGTCCTGACCAGCTCCGCCAACGCGCTCGTCCCGAAGTCCGGCAGCGAGCCGTACGACGTGAGCAAGGCGGCGATCAACCACCTCATTCGCGAGCTGGCGGTCGGCCTCGGGCCGCTGGTCCGCGTCAACGGCATCGCGCCGGCGACGGTGGTGGCCGGCTCGGCGATGTTCCCGCGCGATCGCGTGATCAGCTCGCTCGAGAAATACAGGATTGCCTATCAGCAGGACGAGACGACCGAAGCGCTGCGGGAGAAACTGGCAGCGTTCTACGCGCAGCGCACCATTACGCGGCGGCCGATCCTCCCGGAGGACTGCGCGCGCGCGATCGTGTGGCTCGCCGGAGATGCCAGCGCGAAGACCACCGGCCACGTCATCCCGGTGGACGGCGGGCTCGCGGAAGCGTTTCTGCGCTGAGAAAAAGCAACCGCAGAGCACGCAGAGTTTAGAGCAGGTTGCAAAATTAGCTCGCTCGCGGGTGGCCGCGAACCGGGCCGCCACGCCGGGCCTGGAGCCGCGGGCCGTGACCAGTGCTTTTCTGGCGAGCACCCGGCGGGGCTGTTCGCGGACAGGACCCGCCTCGAGCTAATTTTGCAACGCACTCTTAATTGTTTTTCTCTGCGTTCTCTGCGTTCTCTGCGGTTGCTTTCCCGCTCACACCAGCGACGCGGTCGAGAGCGCCATCAACTCGTCGTTCGGGTAGACGTGGTTGACGTTGTCGGGCGTGACCATCTGGTGCTTGACGAACACCGCGGGCGGAACGGCCCGGCGGTGCAGGATGTCGAGCGCCACCTTGAGGATTTCGTCGCCGTATTTTTCGGGGAAGTAAGCGACCGATCCGATGAGCCGCGTGCCCGGCTGCCGCAGTTCGGCCCGCCCTTCCGGAGACGCGTTATGGCCGACGATCGCGCAGGCGTCGGTCCGCCCGGCTTCCTGGAACGCGCGGAGAGCGCCGAGCGCGCTCGGATCGTTGATCGCGCCGACGACGATGCGCCGCGACTTGCTGACGCGCAGGTGCTTGCGCATCGCCTCGAAACTGTCGCCGAGCACGCCGTCGCCGTCGAGATAGGTGACCCGCCGATCTTCGAGATGCGGGCATACCTCCTTCATGCCGACCAGCATGCCGGTGAGCCGCATCTGCGGCAGGCTTCCGGCGCGCTTGAGGACGACGAGCACGATCTCGTCCACCTCGCTCTGCCACCGCTGTTTCGCCCAGCGACCGAGGTAGCGGCCGCCGATCAACCCCGCCTCGTAGTTGTTCGCCCCGAAGTAGGTCGCGCCCGGATGCGGGATCTCGATTGCGATCAGCGGAATGTTCGCGTCGCGATACTTCGCGGCGACGATCGGCGCGATCTGCTCGTCGGTCTGGAACTCGATCACCAGGTCGACGCGCTCGCGGACGAGGACATCGGCGTTGCGCTGCGCGATTTTCGGGTTGTAGCGATTGTCCACGCAGATGAGCTCGATGCCTTCAGCCGCGGCCGCGCGCTGCAGACCGGCCGACACTTCCTTCGAGAACTGATAGTCGGTGCCCTGCGCCGCGTACCCGATGCGGTACAGCCGCTGTTTGAACGGCCGCAGCGCGGATCGATACAGGTTGGCGCCCACCTTCTCGACCATCCCGCAGCGCTCGAGCGTGTAGAGCAGGCGGAAGGCCATGCTCTTCGGGAGACCGCTGCGCGCGGCAATCTCTCTGAGCGGCAACGCTTCGCCGGAGGCGCGGAACGCAGACAGGACGCGCGACGAGTGCACGACCGACTTGACCAGGTACGGATCGCGTGGAGCCGACTGAGAGGCCATCACGGAGCTCAGAGAGGTGATTCCGGTTGCAGACTACACAACGTAACGACGGCGCGAAGTCGCGCGCCGCGAATCAGGATTGTAGACGATTTTACGGGCTTAATGCCTCAGCAGGCGAGGCTTAAGCGATCCACGATGTTGAATGCCCTGTTTCGCATCGCCAAACACGGCGGGCAACGCTGAAATGCTTTGACGTCTCCGCAGCAGAGTCCTAAAAGACGCTCGACACGCGACGGGTGCGTCGTGTCGACAGGAGGTTGTGCTTATGTTCCGCAGGCTGGCCAGCCTGAGCGTAGCCGCACTGCTGCTCCTCTGCGCCGCGGTGCAGGCGCAGGAGTCCGCCTCGGCCGGGATCGCCGGCCAGGTACTCGACTCGACGCGCGCGGCCGTTCCGGGCGCGACCGTGACGGTGATCAATGCCGGCACCAACGCGCAACGCGTCGCCACCACCGACGCCGAAGGCCGGTTCACCGTCCCGAATCTTCCGCCGGCGTCGTACGTCATCCGCGTCGAGTTGTCCGGCTTCAACACCGTCGAGCTGAAGGACTACATCCTACGCAACGGCGAAATCGCCAAGCCGACGCTGACCCTCGCGCTGGCCAACGTCGCCGAGACCATCACGGTGATCGGCACCTCGCCGCTGCTGCAGGTGTCGAACGCGTCGGTCGGACAGACGATCAGCCAGAAGCAGATCGAGGATCTGCCGGTCTCCGGCCGGAACCCGCTGGCGTTCGCCGCGCTCGCGGCCGGCGTGACGCCGCAGGCGTTCAACCGCGGCACGCAGTTCGGCGCGGCGGGCAGCAGTCGCAGCCAGTACGTCACCATCGAAGGCGGCCGCGACAGCTCGACCAACTACGCGATCGACGGCGTCTACGTGCGCTCGCTGCGCTTCAACAACCTGTCGCTCAATCCGCCGCTCGACGCCGTCCAGGAGGTGAACGTCCTGCGCAATTCGTTCACCACCGAATACGGACAGGGACAGGCGGTGGTGTCGATCGTCACCAAGTCGGGCACCAACCGGTTCAGCGCGTCGGCCTACGACTATCGCCGCGACGACGCGTTGAACGCCGAGAACTACTTCGGCCAGAAGCCGGGCGACAAGACCCAGGCCGGCGTGACCGCTGGCGGACCGCTGGTCAGGAACCGCGCCTTCATCTTCGGGGGCTACGAGGGACTGCGCACGCAGGCCGATCGCACCCTGCTCGGCAGCGTACCGAACCCGGCATGGCTCGCCGGCGACTTCTCGAGTGTGTCGACGCCGATTCGCGATCCGGCGACCGGACTGGCGTTTCCCGGCAACCAGATTCCGTCGACCCGCTTCTCGAACTTCTCGAAGGTGCTCGGGGCGACGGTGCCGGCACCGAACCAGTCGGGTGCGAACAACCTCCGGCTGATCAAACCGTTCAACGACGACGCCGACACGATGGACGTCCGCGCGGACCAGGTCGCGAGCGCGCACCACAACCTGTTCGAACGGTTCATGTACTACAACGGCCGGCAGACCAATCCATCGCTCTTCAGCTACACCGATTTCCCGCAGACCGCACGGAATCTTGCCGTCGGCGATACGTGGGTGATCTCGGCGTCGATCGTGAACGAGACGCGGGTCGGCTACAACTACGCGTACCATCTCAACGCGCCGATCAGCCTCGACGGACGCAACTGGGTCGGCGACATCGGACTCAAGAATCTGGCCGGCGGCACCGATCCGATCGACTACGGCCGGCCCGGGTTCACGTTTACGGGCTTCACCGGCAACGGCGAGGGCGGGATCACGCAGGGCGCCACCGAGAACATCGTCAGCGTCTCGAACGCGACGAGCTGGGTGAGGGGGCATCACAACATCCGGTTCGGGCTGCAGGCGCAGTACCGCCATTTCGAGCACCTCACCGAGGTGCCGCCGCGCGGCGGCTTCACCTTCAACGGACAGTTCTCCGGCAACCCGGTTGCCGACTTCCTGCTCGGGTATTGCTCGACGTGCACCGGCGCGTTCGGCAGTTCCCGCTCGACCTACACATCGCCGACCTTCGCGCCGTTCTTCGACGACAACTGGCAGGCCAGCGATCGGCTGACGGTGCAGATGGGCATCCGCTGGGAGTATCTCGCGCCCTGGGCCGAGACCAACGGCATCGAGGGATCGTTCGACGCGGCGAGCGGCAAAATCGGCTATCACACGCTGCCGACGAACCTGCCGGCGCAGCTGGTGCCATTGGTGATCCCGCAGAACGACTTCTATCCCGCCGGGATCCTGCAGAAGGATCTCAACAACTGGGGTCCGCGCATCGGCGTGACCTACGATCTGAACGAGCGCACGGTGCTCCGCTCCGGCTTCGGCGTCTACTACGACAACCTCAATCTGAACGAGCTGCAGTTCTCGCGGCTGGTGCCGCCGTACTACGGGCAGTATTCGCTGCAGCCGACGGCGACTCAGCTGCAGTTCCCGGTCGACTCGCTGTTCCCGGATCTGAACAACATTCCGCAGTTCCCGGCGCCGTTCTCGATGGACCCGACGAATCGCTCGGCGTACACGACGCAGTGGAATGCGAACGTCCAGCGGTCGCTCGGACGAGATTACGTCGTCGAGGTGGCCTACACGGGCAGCCGCGCGTACAACGAGCACAAGCGCTACAACATCAATCAGGCGTCGCCGGGGACGACGCCGATCGCGACGCGGGTGCCGTATCCCGCCTTCCAGTCCGCGATCCTGTATTCGTCGGACGAGGGGTGGGCGCGGTTCAACGGTCTGTCGTTCCGTTTCGAGAAGCGCTACTCGGACGGCCTGTTCTTCCTCGGCAACTACCAGCTGGCGAAGAGCACCGACAACGGCTCGGGTGAGATCGAAGCGAACGACACGGCGTTTGCGACCAACCTGAATGCGGACGAAGGCCCGGCGCGCTACGATCAGCGGCATCGCGCGGCGATCAGCGGCGGTTATGAGCTGCCATTCGGGCCGGGCAAACCGTATCTGTCATCCGGCGGCGTCGGGGCGTACGTGTTCGGCGGATGGCAGGTACAGGGCGTCATCCGCCTTGCATCCGGCTTCCCGTTCTCGGTGACGTCGACGAACGTGTGCCAGTGCGGATCGTTCATCCCGCAGCGGGTGAACTTCGCGCCGGGACGCAACGGTGACGCCGGCAACATCGACAATCCGACTCCCGATCACTGGTTCGACCCGACGGCCTACACGGTCGCTGCCAACGGCACGCAGGGCACGGCGGGACGCAACACCGTCCGCGGACCAGGAACGCAGCGCGTCGACGCGTCGTTCAGCAAACGCTTTCCGGTGAACAAGGCGAGGCTCGAATTCCGGTTCGAGATCTTCAACCTGCTGAACCACGCGAATTTCGGCACCCCCGATCTCAACATCTCGAACGGCACCGTCTCCACCATCACGACCGCCGACGATGGGCGGACGACGCAGTTCGGGCTGCGGTTCGTGTGGTAGTTGCGGCTTGATCGCCGGTGCGCGGCAGCCGGCAATTAAGAATTTGGAATTAAGAACTAAGAATTCGTACCCATTCGTCGAATCGCCTCGGGGCAAATCACGAATTCTTACTTCTTACTTCTTAATTCTTAATTGCTGCTGCCGTCTGCCGCTATCATCTGTCCCGCCGTGCCCAGTCCTCTTCTCGAGGCGGTAGCGATCTCCAAGTCGTTCGCTGGAGTACGGGCCCTGCGCGGCGTGTCCTTCGATCTGCGTCCCGGCGAGGTCCACGCGCTGGTCGGCGAGAACGGCGCAGGCAAATCGACGCTGATCAGGATCGTCACCGGCGCCGAGTTCCCTGACGCCGGCACGCTCACCGTCGCCGGGACGACGGTGCAGCGCTTCGATCCGGCGCCGGCGCGCGCCCTCGGCATTGCCGCGATCTACCAGCAGCCGGCGCTCTTCCCGGATCTGACCGTCGCCGAGAACATCGCGCTGCCGGTCGAGGGCGGCGGCCCGCTGCGCCGCGTGGACTGGACCGCACGCCGCCAGCGCGCGCGGCAGCTGTTCGACCAGATCGGCGCGGCCATCGATCCCGATCGCCGCGCCGCGACGCTGAGCATGCCCGAGCGGCAACTGGTCGAGATCGCGAAGGCGATCGACGCCGAGGCGCGCATCCTGATCATGGACGAGCCGACGGCGTCGCTGACCGATCGGGAGATCGATCATCTCCTCGACGTCGTCAGGCGCCTGCGCGCGCGCGGCACCGGCATCGTCTACATCTCTCACAAGCTCGACGAGATCTTCGCGGTGGCCGACCGGGTGACCGTCCTGCGCGACGGTGAATCGATTGCCACGCGCTTGCGGGAGGCGATCGATCGCGACGAGCTGGTGCGGCTGATGGTCGGCCGCGACCTGACCGCGCTGTATGGTACGAGGCACCTGCCGGGGACGTGTCTGGCACCAGGGCTGGCGGCTCTCGAATTGCGCCATGTGTCGAACGCCGAACGTGGCGTCAGGCAGGTCTCGCTGACGGTCCATCGCGGCGAGATCGTCGGCCTTGCAGGCCTCGTCGGATCCGGACGCACCGAGCTGGCGGAAACGATTTTCGGTCTGACGCCGCTCGATGGCGGCGAGATCCTGGTCAACGCCACGCCGGCGCGAATCGTCACCCCGGCCGACGCCATCCGACTCGGCATCGCCTACGTGCCCGAAGATCGCCAGCGACATGGTGTGATCGCCGACATGTCCGTGGTTGCGAACACGACGCTGAACAACCTGCCAGCGGTTGCGGCGCACGGCCTGATCGATGAGGAGGCCGAACGGCGTGCCGCGGCGACCTATGTCGAGCGGCTGCGCATCAAGACCTCGTCGATCGACGCTGACGTCGGCGGGCTGTCCGGGGGAAACCAGCAGAAGGTGGCGCTCGCGCGCTGGCTGTCGATCGAGCCCGGCATCCTGATCCTCGACGAGCCGACACAGGGAATCGACATCGGCGCGAAGGCGGAGATTCACGGCATTGTCGACCGGCTCGCCGAGCGCGGCGTCGCGATCCTGATGATCTCGTCCGACCTGCCGGAGCTGCTCGCGATGGCGGATCGCGTGGCGGTGATGCGCCGCGGCAGGCTCGCAGGGACCTTGTCCCGCGGCGACGCCACGTCGCAGGCGGTGATGGCGCTGGCACTCGGTCATGCGGCGTGAATGGTCGGTCGGGATCGCGATCGTGCTGCTCGCGATCGTGCTCGCGTTCGCGGCGCCGTCGTATTTCTCGGCTGGAAATCTCCGCGACCTGTTTCTCGTCAACATGCCGGTCCTCGTCGCCGCAGTCGGCACGATGCTGGTCATTCTCAGCGGCGAGATCGACATCTCGGTCGGTTCGGTCTTTGCGATCTGCAGCGTCGTCTCCGGCGTGGTCGCCAAGAGCGGCGTCCCGGTGCCGGTTGCCGGCGCCGCGGCCTGCGCGGCCGGCGCCGCGCTCGGTGCCATGAATGGCGCGCTGGTCGCGTACGGACGGATCCCGTCAATCGTCGCGACGCTCGCCGCGATGGTGGCGCTGCGCGACGGGCTGCGGTGGAGCACACAGGGGGCGTGGATCGCAGACCTGCCGCAGCGGTTTCAGTACCTCGGCCTGACGCAGCCGCTGTTCCCGATCGTGGCCGCCGCAATCGTGACGACGCTTGTCGCGGCAATCGCCTGGACGATGCGCCATGTTGCGGCCGGCCGGGCGGTGTACGCGACCGGCTCCAGCGCCGAGGCGGCGCGGCTGGCTGGCATCGACACTGCCGCCGTGAAGCTGGCGGTGTTCACGACTGCCGGGACGCTCACCGGGCTCGCGGCGCTGCTGAACTCCGTCCGGTTCAATCAGATTCCGAGCAACACCGGGCTCGGGCTCGAAATGAAGGTGATCGCCGCCGTCGTGGTCGGCGGAACGGCGATCACCGGTGGACGGGGTACATGTGCCGGGACGCTGCTCGGCGTGATCCTGCTGGGCGCGATCGGACCGGCATTGACATTCCTTGGCGTCAGCGCCCAGTGGGAGCGCGCGCTGCAGGGGGCGATCATCCTCGCCGCGGTCACGGTCGACGCCGCGCGACTTCCGCGCGGCGCGCGGCTGGCGCGCACGAGCACCGCCGGTGTCTAGCCGGGCGCTGGTCGGCGCGCTCGCCTTGGAAATCGCGATCTTCGGCCTGATCGCGCCGAACTTCCTGACGGTCGCGAATTTCTTCGAGGTCACGCGGCTCGGCGTCGAGGTGGGGCTGCTCGCGATCGCGATGACGCCGATCGTCGTCACCGGCGGCATCGATCTGTCGGTGGGCGCGATGATCGGGCTCGCCGCGGTCATGTTCGGCGCGGCGTCGCGCGACTGGGGCCTGTCGTCGGCGGCAGCGGCCGCGGTTGCGCTCGCGATCGGCGTCGCCGGCGGCGCGCTGAACGCAGTCCTGATCGCGGCGCTGAACGTGCCGCCGCTGATCGTCACGCTCGCGTCGTTGTCGCTGTTCCGCGGGCTCGCCGAAGGGGTCACGCGCGGTGCGGTGAACTACTCGGGCTTCCCGCCGTCGCTGCTGCGCCTCGGCCAGGGTTACGTCTGGGGCGTCGTGCCGACGCAGTTCCTGCTGTTCGTGGCGATATTCGTCGCCTACGTCGTGCTGCTGCATCGCTCGATCATCGGGCGCGCCTGGTACGCCATCGGATTCACGGCGGCCGGGGCGCGCTATGCCGGCCTTCCCGTTGCGCGCCGCGTCGGGTTGGCCTACGTTCTCTCGGGACTCGTCGCCAGCATCGCGGCGGTCGTGTACGTCGCGCACCTCGGCCAGGCGCGAGCCGACGCCGGCACGGGGTACGAGCTCGACGCGATTGCCGCGGTCGTGCTCGGCGGCACATCGGTGTTCGGCGGCCGCGGCGGCCTGTGGGGTACGCTCGGCGGCCTGACGACGATCGCCGTCCTGCAGAATGGACTGCACCTGGCGGCGCTCCCATCCGAGCTGATCGGCGTTCTCGTCGGCACGCTGCTCATTGTCACCATCGCGCTCGATCGATCGCGGCGCGGCGGCGCGGCCGCCGTGGCGGCCGCTGGAGAGGAAGAACTCGACGTGAGGAATTCGCAGGTCGCCGTCCTGTGCGCCACCGTGATCGCCGGCTCGCTGATCGTCGCCGGCACGAACGTGTGGCTGGTGCGTTCGATCACGCCGCTCACCGGGGGAGCGGCCGCGGGAGGCGCGCCCGCCAGCCGCTCGCATCGGCCGGTGATTGCGGTGATGCCGAAGGCCAAGGGCGATCCGTATTTCGTGAGCTGCCGCGCCGGCGCCGAGGAAGCGGCGCAGGAGCGCAACGTCGATCTCATCTGGGACGGGCCGACCAGCCTGGACGCGGCGAAGCAGAACGAGCTCGTCGAGAACTGGATCACCCGCGGCGTGGACGCGATCGCCGTGGCGGTCGAGAACCGCGCCGCGATCTCGACGGTGCTGCGCAAGGCGCGCGGGCGCGGCATTCGCGTGTTGACCTGGGACGCCGACGCGGAGCCCGACGCGCGCGACTTCTTCGTCAACCAGGCGACCTCGGAGGGCATCGCGAACGCGCTGACCGACGAGGCGGCGCGGCTGCTCGGCGGCAGCGGCGAGTTCGCGATCATCACCGGGGCGCTGACCGCCGCGAATCAGAACGAGTGGATTGCGTTCATCAAGAAACGCGTGGCGGAGAAATATCCGCGACTGACGCTCGCGACGATCCGTCCGAGCGACGACGACCGCGACAAGGCGTTCGCCGAGACCCAGACGATCCTGAAGGTCTATCCGGCGGTGAAGCTGATGATGGCGATCTCGGCGCCGGCGGTGCCGGGGGCGGCCGAGGCGGTGCGCCAGGCGGCACGAACCGATGTGCGGGTGATCGGGCTGTCGCTGCCGAACATCAACAAGCCGTACGTCCACAGCGGCGTCGTGCAGACCGTCGTGCTGTGGAACACCCGCGACCTCGGCTACCTCGCCGTCTATGCCGCTGCGCTCGCGGTGGACTCGAAAATCGATCAAGGGGCGAGGTCGCTCCAGGCCGGCAGGCTGGGGGCGATCGACATCCGCGGATCGGAAATCATCCTCGGGCCGCCGCTGTTGTTCGACAAGGAGAACATCGATCGGTTTGATTTCTAACCCGACGAACGCGCGTTCTTACGCCCTACGTCGATCTTGTGAGCACTCTGCATCGGACGCCAGGAGGGAAGTCGTGATCGTCCGCATGGCGCGCCACATCGCTCTCGTCGGAACCCTCGCGTCGGTTGTCGGCAGCGGGATCGCCTTCGGGCAACAGACGGCCGGTATTCCGGGCATCTCTCAACAGCAGACGCAGGCGGTCACCGAACTGACGACCGCGATCGCGCCGCCCGCGGACGCGGCAGCGGCCGCACGGGATCGCCTGATTGCAGCGACGCTGGCTGTACCGCGAAACGCTGCGGCGACGCGCGCCGCCGCGGATGCGCTCGAGGCCGCGGAGCGCGCACTGGCAGTCGCGCGGGCCAATGCGTTTGCCGTGCTGCAATCAAGTCCGGCTCGCCTCGCGCCCGGTCAGGTCGCGGCGCTCGTCGCGATCGGCGGCTCGTTTCTTCGGGCGGCCGGCCGCGGCGGAAATCCGCGTCTCACCGAAAACCAGCGCGCTGCGCTGGCCCGGATGACGTCTGAGCTGGCGGCCCTCACCGACGCCGTCACGAAGGCGCGGAGCGATGTCGTTGCCGCCAGTCTCGCGATGCCGCGCGACGACGGGTCGATCGCAGCCAGCGTAGTCGGGTTGATCCGGGCGGAAGCAACGTTGGGTGCGGCACGTTCGGAAAAGGTCGCCGCGATTCAGGGGTCGTCGAATGCGCTCACGCCGGATCAGATCGCTGCCCTCGTCGTGCTCGGCGGAACGCTGCGCACGACCGGCCTGCCGTTCACCGAGCCCGATCCCGCCGATTTCACCGATCACGACGGCTACATTTCGCTCTTCGACGGCATGAGCCTGAAGGGATGGGACGGCAACCCGGCGATCTGGCGCGTCGAGAACGGCGCGATCGTCGGCGAGTCGACCGTCGAGCGTCCGAGCGGCAACAGCTATCTCGCGTACCGCGACCTCGACGCGCGCGACTTCACGCTCAAGCTCGAAATCAAGGCCGAGGGGAGCGGCGGCACCGGCATTCAATATCGCAGCCGGACCGGCCTGCCGTGGCTGGCGGCGATTCCGCCGAACCTGCCCCCCGTGAACCTCGCGTGGATGATGACCGGACCGCAGGCCGACTTCTGGCCGATGTCGCCGGTCTACACGGGGCAGTTCTACTCGGAGAACACGCCGATGCGCGTCCTCGCCTGGCGGGGTCAGGTGGTCGAGGGGTTCGGCGCCGCGCGCAAGCGCCTGATCGGCGCGATCGGCGATCGCCACGCGCTCGGCGCGGCCGTCAGACCGAACGACTGGAACGAGTACACCATCATCGCGCGCGGCGGCACGTGCCTTCACATCATCAACGGTCAACTCATGGCCGTGATGATCGACGACGATCCGGCTTCGTCGAACAATCAGAGCGGCGAGATCGGGATCGAGATCGAGCAGGTGACCAAGGTGTCGGTTCGGAACGTCTGGTTGAAAAAGCTGAAGTAGGCGAGGTCCGCATGCGAACCACGATCACGATCGTCATGATGTTGAGTGCAATCCTGGCGCTCCACGCATCGCCGGGGAGGCTACAGGCCGCGCAGGCCGGGCGGCAGGGCGGCGGCGGCTTCAAGCAGCCGGAGCCGATCGATTTCAATGAGCACGACGGATGGACGTCGTTGTTCGACGGCAAGACGTTGAACGGCTGGTCGGGCGACGGCAACTGGCGCGTCGAGGACGGCGCGATCACGATCGAGTCCACCTGTGAGAAGCCGACTGGAACCGTCTACCTGGTGTGGAAGGGCGGCGAGGCGGCGGACTTCGAGCTGAAGCTGGAAATGAAAGGCACGGGAAACATCAATGGCGGCGTGCAGTATCGCGGGTGGATCGCGCCGAAGCCGCCGCGGCGCGGCGGACCGGGACCGGGGCCCGGCCGTGCAGGGCAGACCGGGCCGTGTCCGAGCGGGGCGGCGCGCGGAACGCCGCCAAGCGACGAGAGCGAAGCCCAATGGAACATGTGGGGCGCGCAGTACGACTTCGACGCCGCGAACCGTTACACCGGCCAGTTCTACGAGCAGTCGACCGGCCGCGGCATCGTCGCGTGGAAAGGGCAGGCGGTGCGCACCGTGCCGGGCGACGTCCGCCGTCTGGTTGCCACGCTCGGCGACCAGGCGTCGGTGGACGCGATCTACAAGCCGAACGACTGGAACCAGCTGCACATCGTCGCGATTGGCAATCAGCTGACCCACCTGCTGAACGGCCGCGTGATCTCGGTCCTGATCGACGAGGACACCCACCGCGTCCCGAAAAGCGGCATCATCGGCCTCGAGGTGGAGGCGACGGGCAAGCTGTTGGCGCGAAACATCTGGCTGAAGAAGCTTCAGTGAGTCGAATGCGACTAAGTCCGAAGCGTTCTTTCGAATCCTCTCGATTCGGTTGAAAACGCAGGCCCGACAGAACTGTCGGTGGATGGGTCGCTTTGTTACGCCGGCGCAACCGCGTTTCTTATGCAAATGCGGTTGCGAACGTCACGAAAACGTGTGAGGATCCGGCATCCAGACCAGGCCACCTATGATCTCCGCCTGTCCCGACGGTATTCGGCTCCTGCCCGTCGACCTGGCCGAGGCGTCCCGGGCGTCGCTGGTGTCTCCGCCATGACTGCCTTCGCAGCTGCCAGTTGGGCAGCGATCGCGGTCGGGCTGGGCGGCCTCCTGGCGCTGATTCGCGCCCTCTATCTCCAGTGCGGGCGAGGGCGGCGCGCCGAGGCCGCGCTGGCGCAGGCCGAGCGGTGGTATCGCGGCATGCTCGATACCCAGAGCGAACTGATCTGCCGGTTCGGTCCGGACACGACGTTGACGTTCGTCAACGAGGCGTGCTGCCGATTCTGGAAGCGCGAACGTCCCCAGCTGATCGGCGAGCGGCTGCTCGCGGTCGTGCCCGAGGCGATGCGCTTGTCGCTGTGGGAGCAGATCGAGGCGACGCTCCAGTCCCAGCAGATCGGGACGCGGCACTATCAGGTGGTGATGGTGAACGACACGCTCGGCTGGATGGAGTGGACGCATCATCCGATCGCCGACGCCAGCGGGTCGATCGTGGAGATTCAGGCGGTCGGCCGCGACATCACCGAGCAGCGCCGCGCCGAGCGCGTGCAGCGCGCCGCGGAAGCGAAGGCGCGGGCGATCCTTCGGGCCGGACCGGACTTGATGTTCGTGCTCTCGCCCGACGGGATCTATGTCGATTATTACGCGGCCAGCCCGGAGCACCTCTACGCGCCGCCCGATCGCTTTCTCGGCCGCAGCATCTGCGACATCATGCCGCCGGAGCTCGCGTCGCGGTTCATGGACGCGCTCGCCCGCGCGCGCAGCGCGGCGGAGCCGGTGGTCGTCGAGTACACGCTGCCGATCGGCGGCGACGATCGCCATTACGAAACCCGGCTGGTGGCGGACGAGCGCGGACAGATCATCAGCGTCGTTCGCGACATCACCGACCGGCGGCGCGCCGAGCTCGCGCTGGGGCAGAGCGAGGCGGTGCTGCGGATGGTGCGCGATCGCAACAAGGATCTCGCGGGACGGCTGATCGCCAGTCAGGAGATCGAGCGCCGCCGGCTGGCGCGCGAGCTGCACGACGACCTCAGTCAGAAGCTCGCGCTGCTCGCCATCCGCGTCGATCAGCTCGAGCGGACGCAGGCGATGAGCGACGCGATGGCGCTCGCGGTGCGGGAGATCTCACAGCAGACGCGTGACGTCGCGTCGGACGTTCACCGCGTCTCGCATCAGCTCCATCCATTCAAGCTCGAAGCGCTCGGCCTGGTCGCCGCGCTCGACTCGGCATGTGCGGAGATGTGGCGGCAGTACGGCGTCAGCGTCGACTTCACGCATCACGGCGTGCCGTCCGACCTACACGCCGACGTCGCGCTCTGCGTCTACCGGATCGTGCAGGAGTCGCTGCACAACGTCGCGAAGCACAGCGGCGCGACGCACGCCGCGGTCTGGCTGTCGCGCGACAGCGACGATCTCGAGCTGCAGATTGTCGACCACGGTGTCGGCTTCCTGCCTCCTGCCGGCGAGCTCAGTGGTCTCGGCCTCGTCAGTATCCGTGAGCGCGCGAGTTTCGCAGGAGGGCGCGTCGCCATCCACTCCAGGCCGGGAGCCGGCACCACGGTCAGCGTGCGCGTGCCGATCGTGCTCACGCGGCAGGACGTCGTGTTTCCGGACGGCGACCGCCGCTCCGCCTGAGCCCTGACGCCCAGGCGCCGCCTGGCAGCGTGGCCGTCCAGCGGCGTCGTCGCTACCTCGGTTCGCCGGCGCTGTCCTGCCGAAACCGCATAGAGAATTGACAGGGCTGCACACAATGATTGGCGAATGAAGAGTTCTCTTCGCGCGGCCGCAGCCCTGTCCGCAATCGTCGTCGTCGCCCTCGTCGCTACGACGCGCGCCGCCAAAGTCGATGTCAAGAGCGATCGGGACAAGCAGTTCGACTTCAGCAAGGTGAAAACGTGGTCGTGGGACCCGAAGGAGCCGGGCAAGGTGATCATGGCCCGCTCGTCCCAGGACAACTCCGCCGATGTCCAGCGTCGCTTCGGACAGACGATCCTCGACGCCATCTCCTCGGAGTTCACCCAGCGCGGACTGACCGGCGTATCGCCGCAGCCCGGTGACGTCCGTGTCTATTACTATCTGGTCGTGACTGTCGGATTCGACACGCAGACGATGGGGCAGTTCCTGCCGGCCGTGCCCGAATGGGGCGTCGCCCCCTACGTGCCGCAGACGACGTCGTTCGACATCGTCCAGAATGGCGCGCTGGTCATCGACGCGGTGTCGAATCAGCTCGATCGCGTGGTCTGGCGCGTCATCGGCCGTACCGAGCTCGACACCGAGCGTACGGACGACCAGCGGCGCGCCCGGATCAAGACAGTGGTGCGCGAGCTCGTCAAGCGATTCCCGAAGAAGTAACGCTGGCCGGAGGTGTCCTCCTGACCACACACGCCGGGGCAGCGGACCACGTTCCGGAGGCGCAGACAGCAGTTCACACGCGGCGCCGCTGGAGCCTGTCGGCGCAGATCGTCGTCGGCCTGGCGGCCGGGGTCGCGGTGGGGCTGTTCTTCGGCGAGCGCGTCGAGGGCCTGCAGATAGCCGCCGATGCGTACGTCCGGCTGCTGCAGATGACCGTGCTGCCGTACGTGACCGCCTCGATCATCGCCGGTCTCGGCGCCCTGCACCCGGCGCAGGCAAGGGCTCTCGGCTTCCGTGTCGGCGCTGTTCTCGTCCTGCTCTGGGCGGTGGCGCTGGTCGCCGTCTTTTTATTCCCGCTGATGTTCCCGCCGCACGTCAGCGCGTCGTTCTTCAGCACCACCCTCCTCCAGCCGCCGGAAACCTTCGATTTCCTCGGGCTGTACGTGCCGACGAACCCGTTCTACTCCCTCGCCAACAACATCGTTCCGGCGGTCGTGGTGTTCAGCGTCGTCGTCGGCATCGCGCTGATGGCGATTCCGGGCAAGGGGCAGGTGCTTGCCGTGCTGAACGTCTTCAGCGCGGCCGTCGCGCGGGCGGCGAACTTCGTGGTGCGGCTGACGCCGTACGGCGTGTTCGCGATCGCGGCAGTGGCGGCCGGCACGCTCGACTTCGAGTCGCTGAAGCGGCTCGAGGTGTACCTGGTCACGTATCTCGCCATCACCACGCTGTTCAGTCTGTGGGTGCTGCCCGGTCTGATCGCGGCGCTGACGCCGGTGCCGCTTCGCCGGGTGCTTGGCGGCATGCGCGACGCGCTGGTCATGGCCTTCATGACCTCGAGCCTGTTCGCCGTCGTGCCGTTGATCATCGAGCAGTCGAAGCAACTGCTGCAGGAATACCTTCCCGCCGCAGCCGACGACGACGAGCACGTGCCGGAGATCATCGTGCCGGCGTCCTACAACTTTCCGCACACCGGCAAGGTACTCACGCTCAGCTTCATTCTCTTCGCGGCCTGGTATGCCGACACGCGGATTCCGGCCAGCGATTATCCGCGCCTGGCGGCGATGGGCATGCTGGCGATGTTCGGAAGCGTCAACGCAGCCGTGCCCTTTCTCCTCGATCTGCTGCGGATCCCGGCCGATACGTTTCAGTTGTTTCTTGCGATGGGCGTCGTCGCCAGCCATTTCGGCACGCTCGTCGCCGCGATGCACACCGTCGCGGTCGCGCTGCTCGGCGCCTGCGCAGCAGCGGGCGCGGTGCGGATCGACGGACGACGCCTGCTGCGGTTTGCCGCGATCACCGTCGTGCTGGTGGCAGCGACGATTGGCGGAGTGCGCGCCCTGTTCGCGCTGACGCTCCCGCCGACCTACGACAAGGACAAGGTGCTCGCAGGCATGCAGCTGCTGCGCCGCCAGGCATCCGCGCGCGTGTTCAAGAACGGCGAAGCGGTGCCGCCTCTGCCCGAGGCGGAGGGGAGCGTGCTCGATCGGATCCGCGCCCGCGGCGTGCTGCGCGTCGGGTATCTCGACGACAGCCTGCCGTACGCGTTCGTCAATCTCCACGGCGACCTGGTCGGATTCGACGTCGAGATGGCTTACGAGCTCGCGGCGGACCTCGACGTGTCGCTGGAGTTCGTTCACGCGTCCAGGGCGATGTTCGACGCCGGCCTCGACCCCGCGCTGTGCGAC
The DNA here is from genome assembly GCA_035259385.1 of Vicinamibacterales bacterium. Taxonomy (GTDB): domain Bacteria; phylum Acidobacteriota; class Vicinamibacteria; order Vicinamibacterales; family CAVVIG01; genus QHWK01. The sequence continues at coordinate 26,827 of DATFWL010000443.1, forward strand.
GTCGTCATGTCCGGCACGGCGGTCACCGCCGATCACGCGATGCGTGTGCTCTTCTCGGCGCCGTACCTCGACGAGACGCTCGGCTTCATCGTGCCCGACGCCGACCGCGCCGCATTCTCATCCTGGGAGCAGATTCGGGCGATGCGCGGACTCCGCGTCGGCGTGCCGTCGGCGCCGTACTTCGTCAGGAAGGTCCAGGCGGAGCTGCCCAACGTCGAGATCGTGCCAATCGCGCGCGCTGACGACATCTTTACGCCGCACGATCCGCCGATCGCCGCGTTCGTCGTGACGGCGGAGCGCGGATCGGCGTACACGCTGATGCATCCCGAGTTCTCGGTCGCAGTTCCCGAGCCGGGCCCGGTGAAAGTGCCGCTCGCCTACGTGATCGCCGGCCGAGATCAGGCGCTGGCGACCGTGCTCAATACGTGGGTGGAGCTGAAGCGGAAAGACGGGACCATCGAGACGCTCTTTTCTCATTGGATTCTCGGCAAGGACGCGACGCGGCGGCAGCCGCGCTGGTCGATCGCGCGGGACGTGCTGCACTGGATGCGCTGACGGCCGGCACGGGGGACCAGCTGTGGCTATGCAGAATCGGCAAGTCACGCCGGCTGCCGGAACTGCATAGAGCGGGAGGCGTGCGACCCGTATCGTGCCCGCGGAGGGCTGACCATGGGCCACGAGGCGATCCGACGCCGCGAGGGCATGCGCAGCAGACGGATCCGGCAGGCCTCGCCGGATGCGGACCTCAGCTCCCGCCCTGAAGTCGTGGCCTGGACCATCGACGGCGACGCCAACGGCAAGCCGCTGGTCGGTTCGAACCGCTACGTCCTTCACTTCGACGCCGGTCGCGAGCCGCCGGCGCACGGATTCTGGTCGCTCGTGATGCACGACGAGCGGTGCCTGCCGACGGCAGACCCGATCCGCCCCGATTCGGTTGGCGACCGCGGCTCGCTGTCGTTCGACGCCGACGGTGCCCTCGACGTGTTCGTCTCGCACGACCCGCCGCCCGGAGACCGGCGCGCGAACTGGCTGCCGGCGCCGCGCGGTCCGTTCCACCTCGTGCTGAACATCTACTGGCCGCGGCCGGAGGTGTTGAGCGGGAACTGGCTGCCGCCGCCGATCAGACCCTTCGACCCGTGGCCCGACGCGTGATCGCGATCAGACGATACGCTGCCTGATGGCGTACTGAATCAACTCCGCCGTCGTCTTGAGGTGGAGCTGCCGCATGATGCGGTACTTGTGGAAGGCGACCGTGTGCGGCGCCATGTTCAGAATCGACGCGACTTCCCTCATCGAGTGTCCTTCCGCGACCAGCTGCACGATCTCGCGCTGACGATCCGTCAGGCTGAGAGACGGCTGCGCTGCGCCCAGCATCGAACCGACGAGCCCCTCGGTGATCAGCGGCGTCACGTACGAGCGACCCTTCATCACCTCCGAGATCGCGGTCATGAGCTCCGATGCCGCCGACCGTTTGAGGACGTAGCCGGACGCGCCGGCCCGGAACGCGTCGACGGCGAGCTCGCGATCCTCGCTCATCGTCAGCACGATGATCCGGATTTCTGGATGGTCGCGCTTGAGTTGCCGCGCGGCATCGATGCCGTTCATGACCGGCATGGTGACATCGACGACAACGACGTCGGGCGCCAGCGAGCCGGCCGCCGTCAGCAGATCCTTTCCGTTGGATGCCGTCCCGACGATGTCGCAGTCGTCAGCCAGCAGGCCACTGAATGCCTCGAGGACCAGCGTGTGATCGTCCGCCAGGAGGACGCGGGGACGGTTCATGAGGAGGCGGTAATGACACGGGTGCGCGTTCGTGTCAGCCGGATTGCCGACGTGATCACAGCGTGTAACGTCACGCGGGCGATGCTCGCACCGACCCAAACGGTATGACTATGCGAATACGGCGCGATCCTTCCAAGACGGCAACGATTTTTGGGGCCTTTTTTCCTGTAGAACCTGTCACCTCTGACAGTTCATTCGAAGGGGCCTTCCGCCGATGATGGGTCTGCTCCACCACCATGCCAGCCGCGCACTCGTTCATGGAATCGCACGCGATCGAGGACATCGAGGCCATGGCCAGTGCCGTCGGCATGGGCGTCCAGGCGGAGTACGTGCAGCTCGAGACGAAGCGGTTCACAGGGCGCTGGACCACGATGCAGTTGCCGCGGATGGTTCTCCAGCGAGGCCGCGAGGACATCGCCGTCGTCCGGCGTCTGCGCGCGGGAGCGGGCACCTGGACGTTCGTCGTCCCGCTCGCGGTGCCGGGGGCCGCGCGCTGGGATGCGTGCCCGGTGAACCACGACGAGCTGATCGTCTGCGCGCCGGGCGCCGAGTGTTACGCCTTTGATCCCGGCGGGACGCAGTTCGCGATCGTCAGCGTCGGCGACGAGCATCCCGTAGCCGCGGCGGCCAGCGGTTTTCTCGAGGCGGGGGAGCGCAACTGCACGGTCCGCCAGCGTGGTCGTGACGCCGACGCGCTGGTGCGCGGGTTGACCGAGATGCTGCCGTCCGACGACAGTGTGGATCACATACGCCGGCGGCTCGAACGGCGGTCGACCGAGGAGCGCATCGATCTGGAGTCGTCGTTGCGCCGTGCGGTCCGCGGCCAGCGGCAGCGCGAAGCCTCGCTTGGCCGGCGGCAGATCGTGGCTCGCGCCGAGGCGTTCTTCCGGCGGCATCTGGGAGAGCCGGTCTCGATCACGCGGTTGTCATCTGTGGCCGGCGTGAGCGAGCGCAGCCTGCGCAACGCCTTCTACGATGTCTACTCGACCGGACCCAAGCGATACCTGCGGTTGTGGCAGCTGCATCAGGTGCGTCGCGCGCTCCGATCCTCGACCTGCGCGGAGCAGACCGTGACCGACGTGGCCACCTTCCACGGTTTCTTCGAGCTTGGACGGTTCGCCGGCGAGTACAAGGCGCTCTTCGGAGAGTCCCCCTCAGAGACTCTCCAGCGAGCGCGCCTCGAACACGTCGTTCCCGCCTGCGCGCCGGCATGACGACCGGTGTGCGCCGAAACTGCATAGCGACGCCCGCACGCTCTCGCTGGTTTGAATCGATGACTCCAACACGCCTCCGCTCGCATTCGTCATCGTGTGTGTCGAGCCCGGGCGGTCGTCCAGGTGCGCACACGGTAGTGACATGGTGAGCGCCTGATAGTCACCTGTTGAACACAAGTGAATGCTTGATTCCAGCAGGGCCCTGGTTTGAGGTGCCTGGCTGCGCGATACGAAGGAACTCGTCATGCGATTGATTCTGAGAAGCGTCATCGTTCTCGGCGCCGTGACGACCGTCACGGTGTCAGCGCGTCAGTACAAGCCGAGCACGGTCCCGGTGGAATACAGCGCCAGCGTGCAGGCCGTCGGCGCGCTCGGCGCGGTTGCGACGACCGTCCAGGTCCACATCGATCGATTCACCGCAGAGAAGGATCGGACGACGCTGGTGAATGCGCTCAAGACGGGCGGCTACGCGGCGTTTCTGCCAGCGCTGAAGAAAGCGCCGGTGGTCGGCTACCTCGCCGTGAAGGATCAGAAATGGGATCTGCGGTGGGCGCACCAGCAGGTCAAGGATCTGGGGCAGGCGATCACCGTGGCCACCGACAAACCGGTGTACTTCGCAGGCGGCGGCGCGGCCGATGCGAAGCCGCGCGAAGGGTTCGACATGGCGGTCATCCGCCTCGACGTCGACACGATCGGGATGGGGAAGGGCACGTTCGCGACCGCAGCGAAGGTAAAGCCGAACGCCGACGCCAGCGGCGTGGAAGTGGACGACTACGGCGGCCAGCCGCTCCAGATCACCATGGTCAGCCGCATCCTGAAGTAGCGATCGTGATGAGCTGACCCGGTATGGATCCGCCCTGGCGTGCCGGAATGGCATAGTGACACGATTGACGGAGGGCTAGCCTCGGGCCATGAGAGGGCCGCAACGCCTCATGGCATCGATCAGTACGGGTCCGCGTCGGCGGCGGTATCGTTCCGTCGCGACCGTCATTTCAATCGTGTGCGGCATCGCCGCTGCGATGTACGTGTCAGCGGTCGGACGTGCGCAGACAGCGCCGCCGAGCGAGGTCTCCACGCTCCTGCAGATCGCGCACTTCTCGCCGGAGGATATCGCCACGGTCACCTCGGGCGGCGTCGCTGTCCGTAGCGAGGCCTCAACCGAGGATCTCGAGGCCGTCGTCGTCGCCGCCGTGCAGGTCCGCGCCGCGCTCGATCGCACGCTGTCGTATTTCCGACAGCTCGTCTCCTTCGAGGACGGGGAGGTGACGCTGCGGTTCGGGCTGTTCGGGAAGCCGCCGCGGCCGGACGATCTCGCGCGCGCGGCGCTCGACGACGATACGGTGGACGATCTCAAGTCGTGCCGTCCGGGCGACTGCGGCGTTCGCATCGGGACGAAGAACGCCGCCGAGATCGGACAGGCGATCGACTGGCGCGCAGCTGACGCGGCCGAGCGCGCCGCCGGTTGGGCGCGGCAGGCGCTCGCCGCGTACGCCGCGGACTACCTCGCGCGCGGCGACGCCGCGCTCGTGACCTACGACGATCAGTCGAAGCCGGTGAGCCTCAAGGACACCTGGCGCGCGATCGTCGATCGCTCGCCGGCGCTCGCCCAGTACGCCCCCGCCTTGCAACGTCACCTCACCGGCTTCCCGGCGGTTGCGCTGCCCGGCGCGACCGACGAGATCTACTGGATTCAGGAGCACTACACGACGCTGAAGACGGTGACCGGCGTCACGCATCTCGTGACGTGGCACGATCCGGAGCATCCGGATCGCGCCGTCGTCGCGCAGAAACAGATCTACGCGAGCCGTTACTACTACGGCTCGCTCGCCGTCACGCTGTTCCTCCAGGACTCGCGCGACGCGGCGCAGCAGGTGACCTGGCTGGTCTACTTCAACCGCTCGCGCGGCGATCTGCTGAAAGGCGGCTTCGGCGGGTTGAGGCGTCGGCTTGCCGAGTCGATGATCAAGGACTCCGCCGATGCGATGCTCGGCGCGATCAAGCGCGAGCTCGAGAAATAAATACAATGAGGTGACCGCGAATTGCCCGCGGCCACCATGAAGCGTGCAGCATTGTCCGCCTGCGTCGGCGTCGCGTGCCTGATGTCGTTGCCGGCGCGCGCTGACGATCGCGATCCCGATGTCGACCGCAGATGGGGGCTCTCGATCTGGGGCGTGAGCTATCACATCGACCGCTCGATCGATTACAGCGAAGGGAATTACGGCGTCGGCCTCCGCTATTACCTCAACCACTACATCTTTTTCGAAGGCGACGTGCTGCGCAACAGCAACCGCGGCGTGGTGCTGCCGGCGTCCGCTGGCGTCGAGATCGGGATCGGAACGATCTTCCATGCGTGCAAGGTCTCTGCAGTCGGCGCCGCGACACTCGCGTACTACCAGAACGTGCGGACCGACAGCGACTACTTCAAGTTCGGTCCGGTTCCGGGGGCGGCGTTCGGCTGCGGACGCGTGAAGACGAACGTGCTCGGCATCCTCCGCCCGTCGCGCGAGCCGCTGGCGGCGATCGCCGCGTCGGTCACGATCATGTTGTGAGCCGGCGTCGAACATCGTTCGACGCGCGCCTGCCTGGTGCCGAAAGCGCATAGCTGCCCCGGCACTCGCGCCAGTAAAAACGTTCGTTGCGATCCGCGCCGTCGGGCGACGACGGCGATCGCTTCGCCATCCGCGTGTGCGACTGGAAGATCTCGTCCGACGAATCACCGAAAAGACGATGACTCACACCGCATTGCGATCCGTGCTCCCTCTGTGCGTGCTCCTCGCATCCGCCGCGGGCGTGTACGCGCAGCCGCCAGCCGATCAACCGCCGCCGCGTCTCGAAGCGACCGCGCAGGCCGCATTCCTCGCGAACACCGGCAACTCGTCCACTGAAACGCTGGGTTTCGGAGGGGAGATCATCGTCCGGCCGGCGCCGTGGGTCTATCGCGCGAAGGCGGCGCTCGCGCAGAACAGCGACCACGACGAGCTCAAGGCGCGCTCGGTGACGGCGCTGTTGCGCGCCGACCGCGTGCTGACGCCGCGCCTGAGCGCCTTCGGCCAGTACGACTACCTGCACGACATCTTCGCAGGCATCGAGAACCGGCAGACGGTCCAGGCCGGGTTGGCGTTCCTGGCGGTGGATCGCGCGCCACATCGGCTGCGTTTCGACGGCGGCATCGGTTACCAGCACGAAGGGCGGGTGAACACCGAGAACACGAACAGCGCCATCGCGGAAGGCGGGCTGGCCTACCGATGGCAGATCACGCGCACGAGCGAACTCGTGGAGGAGTTCCGGGCGAGTCTGCCGTTTGCGAACACCGACCAGTGGAAACTGGATCAGTCGGTCTCGCTGACCGCGGCGATCAACAGCATCTTCTCGCTCAAGGTCGCGAATGTGGTGCGATTCGTGAACGCGCCGGTGCCGGGCTTCGAGTCGACGGACACGACGACGACCGTCGCGCTGGTCATGAAGTTATCGCGGCCGGCGCCGGCGCCTTGAGATGGTCACGATCCGGGTGCGCCGTCCGGCCTCGCCCCGAGGGCCAGGGTCAGACGATGTGATTGTTGATGGCGTATTGAATCAGTTCGGCCGTGGTCTTGATTTGCAGCTGCGCCATCAACTGATACTTGTGGAACGCGACGGTGCGTGGTGCAATATGCAGGATCGCCGCGGCCTCTTTCATCGAATGCCCCTCGGCGACGAGCTGCAGGATTTCCCGCTGCCGCGGCGTCAGCGCCGCCGGGCGCTCGGCGGTGTGGAGCATCGACCCGACGAGGCCCTCCGTCACGAGCGGCGTCACGTACGAATGATGGGCGGCGACTTCACGAATGGCCGTCAGCAGCTCCGACGCCGCCGAGCGTTTGAGCACATACCCGGAAGCGCCCGCGCGGAAGGCTTCCGCGGCAAGGTCCGGATCCTCGTTCATGGTCACGAAGATGATCCGGATATCCGGCTGCGTGCGCTTGATTTGCCGGACCGCATCCAGCCCGTTCAGCAGCGGCATCGCCACGTCGACGACGATCACGTCGGGGCGCAGCGACGAGGCCGCGTGCACCAGATCGCGGCCGTTCGACACGGTCCCGACCACCTCACACGCGTCGGACAATAGCTTTCGGAATGCTTCGAGGAGAAGCGTGTGGTCATCGGCGAGGAGGACGCGCGGTTTGTCGGTGGCTCTCGGGGGCATCGATTGGCCTGACGTTATAGCAATCTCGGCGACGTGCTGAAACTGTCAATTCTAACAGTCGCAGGCGGCGGCGGACGACCAAACCGGATTCAGATGAGCAGAGGGGGATTCAACATGACAAGGTGGATTCTCGCCGGATGTGCCATTGCGTCGCTCGTGGCGTGTGATACGTCGGACACGGCAACCTTGACGTCGAGCTCCGTCCTCCGGCCCGACGTCGGGGCGAATGTCCTGATCTCGCCTGCGACATTCGTCATCGGAACGCCAGTCGCCCGCGCCTGCCCCGGGGGAGTGTTCAGTCCGGCCTTCGCGCTCGTCATCACGCCGGTGAGCTCGCGGAACATGTCGTTCCGCAGCGCCACGTTCCGGTTGATCGACGGGACGACGCCGGGCCCGAGCGTCACGTTCCCGCAGCCGCAGCTGACCAACATGTTCGGGACCCTGGTGATCAGCCAGCCTCGCACGTTCAACTTCGCGCCCGCGTTCGCCTGTCCCACGACGCTGCCCCGCGCGATGCAGGCGGAGGTCGTCATGGACGACGGGCAGCACCTGACGGCGAGCATGACGCTGCAATAGCGAGAGTCTGCGGTCCCGTTCGATTCCGGCGTTTGCGGCCACGTCAAGGTCGCATATGATTGCCGTCGCCCGGAGTCGGAGGGGACATGTCGAGCGAGCTCTCGATGCCAGTTCGCAGACTGGAATCTGGAATCAGAGCGACACGCGTGATCCGGATGGCACGGCGGCGATCGGCGGTCTCGATCGCGGCCGCGCTGGTCGCCCTGTGTGCGCCGCTGGTCTCGGCGGCGGCCGGCTCCAAGGTCTGGCCAGGACGGTACGAGGAGTACGAAGCGTTCCTGAAGTCGGCGGAATTCGATCGCTTCGACGACATCGACGTCGGTGTCACGCGGCCGAGGCACGGATTCTTCAAGCCTGGCGGCCTCGCCGCCGGCGCAACCGTCAAGCGGCTGCCTCCGGGACGAAACCGCGGCTTTTACGAAAGCTACAAATCGGAAATCGCCGCCTACCGGGTCGATCGGCTGCTGCGGCTCGACATGGTGCCGCCCACCGTCGAGCGGCGGGTCGACGGCGATCTCGTCTCGGTCCAGCTCTGGGTCGAGAACGTGCGAACGATCAAGGAAGTCCAGCGCGTGAAGGACCACGCGCCTGACGTGGCGGCCTGGAACCGCGAGGTGTACCGGCAGCGTGTGTTCGACGATCTCGTCGCGAACATCGACTCCAACGCCGGCAACCTGCTGATCGATCCGGCCTGGAACATCATCAAGGTCGATCACTCGCGCTGCTTCGCGGAGTCGAAGATGCCGTTCGAACTGACGCGGATCGATCGGCCGCTGTTCACGCGGCTGCAGGAACTCGACGACGCCGCGCTTCAGCGCGAGATCGGCGAGTGGGTGGAACGGGGCGAAATCGCAGCGCTGCTGGACCGCCGCGACCGGATCGTCAAGAAGTTCAAGGAGTTGATCGCCCGCCAGGGCGAGGCGCGTGTGCTCCTGCCGTAGACCGTCGCCGAATCAGTCGCCGTTGCCGTCCCGTCGGTGATGGGCGCCTGCCGATAGGCCGGCCATTCGGCCTTCCCCCGGCCTTTAACCGGCAGATTTTCTTCGACCCTTCCGCTGCGCTTCGCCTTACACTTGCTGGCACAGTATCTGCCTCTAGCGGACTTATGAACCTCGGCCGGGTCTCCGTCCTGGTCGGCACGTGCATTGTCCTTACCGCCCTGGATTCCCTGGCCCAGGATCTCGTCCCCCCGCCGCTCCCGTCGCGCGAGGTCGGTCCGGGCGTCGTGTACGGCATGCCCGACGACACCGACTGGACCGGTCGCATCGCGGAAGTGCAGCGCTGGGTCACCGAGTTCAGGTCGTGGCAGAAGTGGGACGCGCAGTGGCACAACAAGCAGGAACCCGGCTGGCTGGGCGTGCGCGAGCGGCGCAAGCGGCCGGATCCGCCCGCGTGGCTCGACGCGGAATGTGTCGACGCATCGCTGGATCAGGGGCTGCTTGCATCCGCCTGCCGCGCGCTCATCGACTGGAAAGACGACGACGTCGTCGCGCTGCTGCGACGTGAAGCGGTCACCGCGCGCGCGCAGCAGGAAGCGCCGACGAAGACCCTGTGGTGGGAGCACATTCACGTCGACGCGCTGTGGCCGATGGCGCAGTGGGGAAGCAGCGTGCTCGGCGTGGTCGGGATGCACGCGTCGGTGGACATCGCCGGCCGGTTTCAGGTCTTCGTCGCCCCGGGCGCGATGGTCCTGAATCTTCCGAACGGTCAGAGGCGCGAGTGGAAGCCGGCGACCGACTGGGGTATCGGCTACCGGCTCTTCGACTTCACGTTTCCGGGGACCGAGCGCCGTGCGAGCCTGAACCTGAATCTCGCCAAGGCCTGGGTGCTGGCCGATCCAATCGGCGCCTTCCCCGGCACGGTCGATCTCCTGGGCTTCTCGCTCACGTTCAAGCGGTCGAAGTAGCGGGAAGTACGTGTCAGTACGACGGCCGCTTGATCCCCAGCTTCTGCATCATCGATTGCAGGGTCGTCCGCTTGAGGCCCAGGCGCGCGGCAGCGCCTGACGGTCCGCCGATCACCCCGCGGGATTCGCGGAGCGCGCGCAGGATGCTCTCGCGCTCGATGTCGCGCAGCGTCTGCGGTGCGCCGCCTTCGGACGGCAGCGGCACGCGTGTCTGGAGCGTCTGTTCGGGCAGCTGCAGCGATCCGCCCTTGGACAGGATCACCGCGCGCTCGATCACATTCTCGAGCTCGCGGATGTTCCCCGGCCAGTGCCACGCCTGCAACGCCTGGATGGCCGCGGCGGGAACCGCCGGCGCCGCACGTCCGAGGCGGCGCACGGATCGTTCGACGAAATGGCGCACGAGCTCCGGAATGTCTTCGGCCCGCTCGCGCAGCGGCGGCACGCGAATCGGAAAGACGTTCAGCCGGTAGAACAGATCGCTGCGGAACGATTCGTCGGCGACCATCTTCTCCAGGTCGCGGTTCGTGGCGGCGACGACGCGGACGTCGGCGCGCCGCGTGCGCGTGCTGCCGAGGCGCTCGAACTCGCGCTCCTGCAGGACGCGCAGCAGCTTCGGCTGCAGCTCGAGCGGCACGTCGCCGACTTCATCGAGGAAGAGAGTGCCGCCGTCAGCGACTTCGATCCGGCCGATCTTGGTGGCGGTGGCGCCGGTGAATGCGCCTCGCTCGTAGCCGAACAGCTCGCTCTCGAGGAGCCCCGCCGGAACGGCGGCGCCGCTCAGGCGCACGAACGTCCGGTTGCGGCGGCCGCTCATGCGATGCACCGCCCGCGCGACCAGTTCCTTGCCGGTGCCGGTCTCACCGAGGATCAGTACGGTGGCGTCAGTGGGCGCGACCGTGGCCACGGCATGGAGCACGCGCGCCAGCGCCGCGCTCGATCCGATGACGTCGGAGAAGTCGTGCTGCAGCCGGATCTCGTCTTCCAGATACGTCTTCTCGTCGAGCACGCGCTCGTGGCGTTCTTCCATCGCGCGGTAGACGAGCGCGTTCTCGACCGCAATCGCGATCTGGATGGCGATCTGAGCGAGCAGGTTCACCTCCGCCGGCTGGAATCCGTCCACGCGGGTGCTGCCGAGATTCAGCGTGCCAACCGCTTTGTGGCGCGTGATCAGCGGCACGCAGCAGAACCGCTGGATCGTCCGGCTGATCGCTGCGGTGCCGGCCTCCTGGAACCGGTCGAGCTCGCCGCGATCGAAAACCGTCGTCTCGCGCCGCTGAAACGCCACGCCTGCCGGCGATCCGTCCAGAGGCCAGCTGGTCTCGCCGGCTGGCGATGCGGCGCCGTTCTCGCACGCCAGCGCGACGTTCAGCGCGCGCGCGGACTCGTCATGGACAGCGACGCTGACCGAGTCGTGCGCGATCACGTCGCCGAGCGACTCGGAGATCGCGGCCAGCAGGGACGGCCCGTCGAGATGCGACACCAGCAGGTTGTTGATGTCGAGCAGCAGCCGCAGCCGATCGCGTTCGCCGCGGAGCTCGGTCTCCAGCTCGCGCGCGCGATCGAAGTTGAGCGTGTTGTCGAGCGCGATCGCGACGTGCGACGCGACCTGCTCCATGAAGGCGATCGCGTCCGGCGCATAGTCGTTCAGGTGCGTGCTGCCGAAACCGAGCGCGCCCAGCCGCCCGTGCGCCGTCGTCAGCGGCAGAAAACAGGTGACCGTCATGCCGAGCGAGCGGATGTACTCGAGCGACAGGCTGAGCGGCTCGTGCGCGGGCAGCGGGATGACAGCAGGCCGTTGCGTCTGCCACACCCGCGCGCCCGGACCTCCGCTGGCCACTGGCACGCGCAGGACATCGGGCATCGGCAGGTCCCGCGGCTCCAGGACGAGCAGCCGCATCTCGTCGGTCTTCGCCTCGTGGAGCACCAGCGCCATGTACTCGAACGGGACGACCGCGTGCAGCTGATCGGCGAGGACGTGAATCAGATCGGTGATCGAGTGGTGCAGCGCGAGCTCGGCTGAGACACGGAGCAGCGCTTCGTATCTCGCGACAGTGTCCGACTCCCAGAGCATGGCCATGGTGACCGTCCGTCCAGATTTGCGGACGCGACGATACGCGCGAAGGCCGGCGGATCACTATGCACATACGGCATGACCGCAAGGAGCAGAGTGGTCGAGTGGTCAGACGATGTGATGCTTGACCGCGAACTGTACGAGCTCGGCGGAGGTTTTGAGATGGAGCATCTCCATGATGCGGTATTTGTGAAAGGCCACTGTGCGAGGCACGATGTTGAGGATCGCGCCGATTTCCTTCATGGAGTGTCCGCTTGCCAGGAGCTTGACGACTTCCCGCTGCCGGTCGGTGAGCTGCACGGCTCGATCACGCGCCGTCCCGGCGGCACGTGTCATCGCGCCGGTCAGGCCGTCTGCGATGAGCGGGGTGACGTACGACTGATGTCGCGCCACGTCGCGAATCGCCGCGAGCAGTTCCGAGGCCGCCGAGCGCTTCAGCACGTACGCCGACGCGCCGGCTCGAAAGGCCTCCGCCGCAACGTCGGGGTCCTCGTTCATCGTCAGGAAGACTATCCGCGTGTCGGGGGTGGTCTGCTTCAGCCGTCGCGCCGCCTCGAGACCGTTGAGCAGCGGCATCGCCATATCGAGAATGACCACGTCCGGCTTCAAGCGGGCCGCTTCGGCGAGCAACCGCTGACCGTCGGCGGCGCGGCCGACGACGTCACAGTGGTCCTCGAGCAGTTTTTCCACCGCGTCGAGAAACAGCGTGTGGTCGTCAGCGAGCAGGATCTGCGGCCGACTCATGGTCGCCGTCCGATCGTACGCGAAAACCGGACGTCAGCCCAGCCGATATGACGGCGCCATCGACCGGTCTGGGCGAGCCGGACGCGCCGATCTGCGCCGGCACGTGCCGGCCGGCCGTCAGAGATTGAGGCAGGGCCAGGGCGTGCGAATCGGCGCAACTGCTTTGATCATAGTGAATTGAACGGAGGCGGGACCTGAAGACGCGAGGGCACAGCCCGTGCTCGTCGCTCTTCATCGGATGACCGACCCGACATTCTTACCTCCGCTCGACGTTTATCGATCGCTCGTCGCCGACGCCGCCGAAGGAATCACCGTCGTCGATCCGCGCGGGACAATCCTTTTCGAGAACCATGCGGCCGTCCGCCTGTTCGGATGGGAAACCGGCATCGGCCACCGGCTGTTCGACACGGTTCACGCCACTACCCTGACGCGGCTGCGACAGACGATCGCGGACGTCGTCGGCACACCCGGCTTGCGCAAACAGGTGACGGCGCGGCTCCGACACCGCGACGGGCGGTGGCTCACCGTGCGCGCGACGTGCCACGGCATCGAACCGTCGGACGCGCCGCTGGCCGCGGTGCACTGGATCGACATCAGCGACTACGAGTTGCTCGAATCGCGGCTCCGCCACGTGCAGAAACTGCTGACGCTCGGCCGGATGATCTCCGCGGTCGCGAACGATCTCGACGCCGCGCTGGGAACCATTCGCCTGCACCTCACCGCCCTGATCGAATCACGGCTGGACGAGCTGCGCCGTTTCCGCCTGGAGTCCATCCTCCGCGCGACGAGCGCGGCCTCGGTCGTCGCGAGCACGCTGCGCGGCTACGCGCGCACGGCGCCGATCGCGGCCGATCTGGTCGACGCCAACGATCTCCTGCGCGCCATCCGCCTTCAGCTGGAAAACGACACGTGGCTGGTGATCGATGCGACGGCCAACCGGCACAGCGTGCTCGTCGATCGCCGGTGCCTGCAGGATGGGCTCATCGATCTCGCACGCGCGTTCCATCATGCGATGCCGCCGGACTCGGTCGTCACGATGACGACCCGTACGCCCGCGTCGGGCCTGCCGGGCACGCGTCAGACCACGCATGTCGTGATCGAAGTCGGCCGCTCGAGCGCTGGGCTCGAAGAGGAGGTCGGGTGGTTCGAGTCGTGGAGCGTCAAGCCGGTGTCGGGCTCGATCATGCTGTCGATCGCGATGCTCGAAGATGCGGTCGGCTACTTCGGCGGCTCGGTGGAGGTCACCTCGGTCGGGCAGGCGCCGTCGGCTGTTCGCATCTGGCTGCCGCTCGAGTCGTCATCCGACGATCCCGCGCCGGCCTGAGCAGCCGCACGTTCGCGGCGCTGCCGGATCTGCATAGTCTGGCACTGCCCGCGCTGAAATCATTCGGGCATGACTCGAATGATCAGATCGTCCCTGCTCGTCGTGTCTCTGATCGCGCTGCTGGCGCCGGCAGGCCTGTTTGCCCAGACGACGGGCGGCAAGGCGCCGAGTGCCGACCTCATTCAGCCGCTGGCGAAGGAACTGAGTTCGACCCCCAAGCAGGCGGAAGGCGCGGCGGGCGCGCTCTTCGCACTTGCGAAGACGCGGCTCGCTCCTGATGACTTCACCAAAATAGCGGGCGCGGTTCCGGGCATGGACCAGTTGCTCGCCGCTGCGCCGAAGGCGACGTCGCCGGCGGTGTCGATGGCCTCGGCGCTGGGCGGACAGGCCGCGGGGCTCGCGAGCGCCGTGAGCGCCTTCTCCGCGCTCGGGTTGAAGCCGGAGCTCGTCGCCAAGGCGATCCCAATCCTGACCCAGTACGTCGGCAAGATGGGAGGACCCGCGCTTGCCTCGCTGCTCGGCGGCGTCCTGAAGTAGGCCGCGGTTGGAGAGCCGGCTGGCGTGGACCGTCGCGCTCGGCGCGGTGATCGGCTCGTCGTGCGCGCCGAATTACACCGTGCCTGTCGACCGGGAGATCTATTCGGCGGTCGACACCTCGCCGTTTCAGCGCGTCTTCGTTGCCGGCTTCTTTGCGGGGGGCAGTCACTCGATCGACACCAACGTGGAAACGGTGCGGCTGCTGCGGAGTCAGCTGCGGTCGCGCTCGCACCTGCACGTGATCGAGAGCGATCCGATCGAGGTGTCCGATCCGGAGGCCGCATCGGACGTCGCGTACTGGCGCGAGATCGGCGAGGAATTACAGGAGCCGCTCATCGTGACGGGCAGCGCGGTGTTCAAGCCGGTGAGCCGATCGCGCTCGTCGTTGCAGGTCGCGGAGCTCAGCGCGCCGTCGCTGCGGCGGCGCGAGCTGCCGACCCGCATCTACATTCAACAATCGGGCTACCAGCTGCGCCTGACCGTGGCGTTGATCGACGGCCGGAGCGGCGTGATGATGCGAAGCGACACGATGCAGGAAGAAGTGCTCTACGGATCAGAGCAGCAGGTGCCTGCGCTCTCGGGATACTTTGATCTCATGAACCGCATCCTGCCGAATTTCCTCGCCACGCTCGTCGATCACCGCGTCGAGGGAACCCGCGTCCTCCTCAAGTAACGCGACCGCTGGCGGCAGCAGCGCGTCCGCACCGGAGGCATCATGAACATCCAGGAGTTCATTCAGTCGTCGCTGCTCGCGGTCGGACGACTCGGCCTGCAGATCGCCGGCGCCCTTGCGTTGTGGCTCATCGGACGCCGGGCGATTCAGTTCGCCCTGCGGCTGACGCGGCGCTGGCTGGATCGCCACCTCGTCGACGCGACGCTGGTCCGGTACATGGAAACCGCGACGTCGGTGCTGCTGAACGTCGTCCTCGTCGTGACGATCCTGGGCTCGTTCGGCGTCCAGACGACCACCTTTGCGGCCGCCATCGCGGCCGGCGGCGTGGCCATCGGCGTCGCCTGGGGCGGCCTGCTCGCCAACTTTGCCGCCGGCGTGTTCCTGGTCGTGCTGCGGCCGTTCAAAGTGGGGGACGCCGTCACGGCGGGCGGCGTCACCGGCACCGTCGAGTCGATCGGCCTCTTCGGAACCGTAATCAACTCGCCCGACAACGTGCAGACGATCGTGTCCAACAACAAGATCTTCGCCGAGACCATCCAGAACTTCTCGGCGAATCCCTACCGCCGAGTCGATCTCAGCGTCACGATCAACAACGCGGTCGATCACCGCGACGCCATCCGGCTGCTCAAGTTCCGGCTGTCGCAGATTCCGCATGTGCTGCCGTCGCCGGAGCCGGAAGTGGACATCCTGCAGCTCACGCCGGCGGGACCGCTGCTGTGCGTCCGCCCGTGCTGCAGCAACGCCCACTACGGACAGGTGTATTTCGACACGATCCGGATGATTCGCGAAGCGTTCAACGAGGCAGGATTCCCGGTCGCCGTGCAGGGTCTGCAGATTCAGACGAGCAGCATCGATCATCTGCTCGGCTCGCAAGTCACCCACTGAAGGCCGCCGGGGCTGACGTCATGAATGGCGTCGGCCCCGACCCGCCGCGGTCGCTTTCGCCTGCCGTCCGCCGCCGAACCTACCCCTTCTCGGACTTGACGGTGGTCAGACGTACCGGTTCGCTGGAGTAGTTCTCGAGCTCGACGGTCTTCTTTTTCTTGTCGAAGGTGATCTTGGTCGCGTAGGCCATCTTGCCGTCGCCATTGCCGTCCTTGTCGAGATGAACCTCGATGAGCGTGAACGGGTAGTCGACGGTCCTGGGCTGGTTGCGCAGCTCGGCGAACGACATGTAGCGATCGAACGCCATCACGATCCGGTGTCCGCCTTCAGGCAGGGCGGTATGCCAGGCGTACTTGACGTCCCATCCCAGCCGCAGGTTGTGTGGATCGGGACCCATGTAATTCGGAAAGCGCAGGCGGCCTTTCGCCGGCATCTTGACGAGCGTCTTGAGCAGTTCGTCCTGCCCTTTTTCGATCATCGTGCTGATGATGCGCTCGCGTTCCGCCGTCGTCGACCAGTTCGTCAGGCGGATCTCCACGATTCCCGACGAGCCTGGCCCGATGTTGCTCATGTTCACGGCGAACGCCGTGAGGCGGAGCGGCAGCGCCGGCGCCTGCTGCGCCTTCAGATCGATGCCGCTCGATCCGGAGAGGACCGCAATCGCCAGGCCGGCCACGATCGTTCGTACCTCGTGCTGCATCGTCGTCTCCAGGTTCTGCCCGCGTCTTTCGGAACGCGTTCTTACTTCTTGGCTGGCACGACGCTCATGAGCACCGCTTCGGTGTAGGTGATCTCCAGCTTGTCGCCTGGTTTGACGCCTTCGAGGTTTTTCTTCTCCTCGACCTTGCGCGTCACCGTGCGTCCGTCATCGGTCACGACGGTGATAGACGGTATTGCCGGATCCACCGACTTCACCGTGACGGTTTTCTTGATCTGCGCGCTCATCGTGCCGCTCGGCGTCGGGCCGCGACCGCGGGTGATGGCCGCTTCGCCGGTCGTTCCCGCGGACGCGGTACCGGGCTTCTGGATCTGGACGACCACCGACGCCACGTAAGTCATGTCGATGGAGTCGCCGACCTTGAATTCGTTGAAGCGCTGGATCTCCGGTCCGGCCCTGAAGCTGTCCTCGTCGCCGTCCTTGAAGCGCAGCGTGACGGTGCGAGTGGTCTGGTCGATCGCTTGAATCGTGGCCGTCTCGTGCAACGTCTGCGATCTCGAAACCGGTTGCTGCGCGAGCGCTGCACCGGACACGGCCCCGAAGAGTACGAGCAGAGCTGCGGTTCGAACATTCGTCATACGACCTCCCGGCAAAACAGAAGCAGGGTAGGGGGCGCCTCGACGGATGGGCTATGCACAATCGGCAGTAGGCAGGGAGGAGACGGATGGGACGGATGGGAGGGATGGGAGAGATGAGAGGGATGGGACGGATGAGAGGATGGGACGGACGGGAGAGATGGGAGGGATGCGAAAGGTAGGAGGGATGGGAGAGATCGCTGGCCTGGGACGAAGGGAAGAGATCGGACCGGTGCGGATGCCGAATTCGCACAGGCGGCTGAATATCGCGGGCGTTACGGTTCTTTATCGTGATACAGACAACTCGGTGTGCGGCGGCGTGCTTGCGCAAGCTCATTGCGGGTGCTTTGCGACGCATGAAGGAATCGGAAACCGTCTACTTCCTGCGGCTCCTCCGTATCGCCCGCCGCGGCGATCCGCAGGCACGATTGTCGGCCACGCTGGCATGGCTGGACCGCGCGTCGCGCGTCACAGGCGCAAGGCGAACATCGTCCGTTGACGCGCATGCCGAAAACGCATAGTCGCGCCCGGGGGCCTGCATATGATCGCGCTGTCACACCCGTCGGGTGAGCGCTGCTTCCCAAGGGCGGCGCTCACGAACGCGCAGTCCAGAGTGGCTGCCGGGCGGCGTCATGGCAGCGCAGCGGCCGCGCGCTGCGTTGCCTGACGTTCGCCGACGATCGACTGCCGCTGCTGCCGATTCTGCATACCTTCGCGATCGGCCCGTCCTTATCCTGCCGACCATGATCGGTCCTGGTGAGCGTTGCACGTCCTGCGGCATGCTCCTTCGGATGGCGTGCGTGCGTCGATGACACAGCGCACGCGTCAACGTCCGCAGCGGCCCGCGGCGACCACACAGTCCCGACGGCAGACGGCCTCGGCGATCTGGATCGTCGCGGCGCTTCTGATCGTCGCCGCCGGCGCGTTGGCCGCGCGCTATGCGGGCGGTCCGTCGACCGCCTCCGCGACCGCCGTGTCCACTTCGTCCCAAACGGCCGCACGCGCCGGACAGCCCCCAGGGCCGGCGCCCGCCGGGATGAAATGGATCCCGGGCGGCGAATTCACGATGGGCAGCAACAGCGCGCAGAGCATGTCGAACGAGCGGCCGGCCCACCGCGTCCGCGTCAACGGATTCTGGATGGCGGACAAGGACGTCACCAACGCCGACTTCCGCCGCTTCGCCGACGCGACCGGTTACGTGACGACAGCCGAACGCAACCCCGAGTGGGAGGAGATCCGCAAGCAGCTTCCTCCCGGCACGCCGAAGCCCGACGACGGTCAGCTGGTGCCGGGGTCGCTCGTGTTCATTCCGCCGTCGCATCCCGTTCCGCTGGACGATCTGTCGGCGTGGTGGCGGTGGGTGCCCGGCGCCAGCTGGCGTCATCCGTCAGGGCCGGAGAGCACCGTCGATGGCCTCGACGCGCATCCAGTCGTGCAGGTGTCCTGGTACGACGCGAACGCGTACGCGAAGTGGGCCGGCGCGCGCCTGCCGACCGAAGCCGAATGGGAGTTCGCCGCCCGCGGCGGCGTCGACGGCAGACGGTACGTGTGGGGCGACGACCCGTCGCCGCACGGCGCGCACATGGCCAACACGTTCGACGGCGACTTTCCGTATCACCAGACGAGCGAAGACGGGTTCGCGGGGACGTCGCCGGTCGGATCGTTTCCGGCGAACGGATACGGGCTCTACGACATGGCCGGCAACGTGTGGCAGTGGACGTCGGACATGTATCGCGCCGACGAGTTCGCGCGCCGCGCCGGCGACCAGGGTCTCTGCGACAACCCGCAAGGGCCCACGTCGACCTACGACCCGACGGATCCCTATTCCGAGCGACGCGTGATCAAAGGCGGATCCTTTCTCTGCCATCCGTCCTACTGCGAGAGCTACCGGCCGAGCGCGCGCCGCGGTACGCCGCCCGACACCGGCTCCTCACACGTCGGCTTCAGGATCGTGCGGACGGCCGCCCCGCTGATGTAGCGCGAAGCCTTCAGACGTCACGGCTGGGTCGTGCCCCTCTTGCTCTTGGCGGCCGCGCGCGCGTTCTGCTGCTGGATCGCTTTGTAAGCCGTGTAGTACTTGTAGATGTTGCTGACGTAGTCGACGGTCTCGCGCCCGATGTCGCGAGACGCGACGATCTCGACGTTGTAGAACCACTCGTCGGGATTCAGGCCGGCAGCCTGCGCCTTCTTCCGCAGCTGCGCGACGCGTGCCGGACCCGCGTTGTAAGACGCCAGCGCGAACAGCCCGCGGTTCAACTTGTCCATCTTCGAGTCCGCGAAATAGCGATCGATCATGAACCGCATGTACTTCACGCCGGCGTGAATGTTGTCATCGGCTTTGTCGGTCACGTTCGGGACGCCGACGTTCTTGTCCCTGGCGGTCTCCGGCTTGATCTGCATGATGCCGACGGCGCCGGCGCCGCTGCGCCGACTCTGATCGAGTTGCGATTCCTGATAGGCCTGCGCCGTCACCAGCAGCCAGTCGAAGTCGTACTGATCGGCGTATTTCCGCAGCGGAGTCGCCAGCGTGCGGAACCGTGCGAGCTCCTCCGCCGACTTGGGGTTCTTCAGGCGCGCAGGGTTGCCGAGGTATTTCTTGAGCAGCACGTTGCCGAACATCGTGCCGGCCCGGTGAGTACGCACGAAATCGTCGACCAGTCCATGCAGGACCGGCGTGTTCTTGCGAACTCCCCACGCCAGCTGCACGCCATCCTTCACGACCAGATCCGAACGGACGGTCATCTGATCGTAGATCTGCTTCCAGAAGTCCGTGTAGATGTCCTTGACGACGGTGATCGGCACGATCCCGGCGTCGACCATCTGCAGAAGATCTTCGTCCTGCAGCCGATCGTCCGCGTCGACAATCGTCACCGGCGGCTTGCCGCTGCGCTTGAGCCGCGCGTTCAGATCGACGAGATCTTCGTGATAGCTGCTGACGCGACGGACGGTGACCTCCTGTCCGGAGAGGTCCTCGAGCGTTGACAGTTTCGCCGTCGACGCCGGCCCGGTGACGACGACATCCTTGATGTCGTCTTTCGTCGGAGTCGAGAAGTCGACGCGCGTCCGGTACCGATCGACGATCGAAAACCCCCCGACGGCGATGTCGCCGAGGCTGCCCTCGAGCGCCGGCAGGACCTGATCGGGACTGGTCGGGATGATGACGATCTTCGGCGCGACGACGCCCTTGGGCGCGCGCTCCCGCAGCGTCTTCTCGAACTCCTGGAGCGCGTCATAGGCAATGCCCGCCTGGCGCGTGCCGTCGAGGAAGTAGTTTGTCTTGCTGAACGGCACGAGCGCCCGGATGAAGCGGCGGTCGCCCTTCCAGTCGAAGTCGCCGGTCCACTTCTCGTGGAGGCCGAGCGTGGTGTTGGCGTCGAGGTCCTCGATCAGCGTGAGCGCCGGCTGCGCGTCCGCGGTCGCCGGCTGCGGCGCCACGACTCCGCCTGGCGCGGGCGTGCCGGACGGCGGAGAGGCGGCGGCATTGGATGGAGGAGGCTGCTGTTGTGCACCAGGCGGCGAGGCGCACGACGCGATCGACAGGCTGGCGGCGAGCAGCAGCGTACAGACGGAGGATGCTGGCGGCCGAATGTGTGGCATCATGCCGTCAGTGTCGTGATTTTCGACACCTGACGGTATGCAGAGTCGGCAAAGGCCGTTCCGGTCGCTCGATCGGCCGCGACCGATTGAGAGTCAGCCCCGGACGCGCGCTCCCGAGGACTGGACCGCGGGCTGCGGAAACTGCGATCGCCCCTCGAGCACGCCGCGGATCGCCGGCATCAGATCGGTCCCGATGTGGTTCTTGATCACGTACGCTTGCGCGCCCGCATCGCGTGCCGCGTCGATGAACGCCTGGTCGTCGTGCACGGTGAGAAAGACGATGCGCGGCGGACGTGCGGACTCGCCGAGCCGTGCGGCTGCCTCGAGGCCGCTCATCACCGGCATCGAGATGTCGAAGACGACCACGTCGGGATGCAGCAGGGCGGCTGCGTCGAGCGCCGCCTGTCCGTCGCCGACCGCCCCGACCACATCGAATTCGTCGGCGACGAGTCGGACGACGCGATCGAGGATCGATGAATGATCGTCGGCCAGAAGGATACGTGGGCGCGACATAAGCCACCCAATCTATCGGCGTTATCCTGGGAAAACAATCCTGTGAAGGCCCGATGGCTTCACTTGCCAAACCGTATTTGTTGCTTCTCTTATGTGGTGCCGCCCGCATGCGGCGTAGCAAATCACTGCGGCCGCGCTCTCGAACGCGTGCAGGCGCGCACGCATCAGAAATGTCCTTCGTGGGTGAATCGCAGCTGCAGGCGATGCCGGCTCCACCAAGGTTGAAACATAGGAGGTTGGGCGGTGGGAGCCTATGCGGAATCGGCAGCGGCTCAGAATTGATAGGCGGGCGAGCAGATGGGTCTCGAACCGTGCGTCTGAGTCGAACAGCGAGGTCCCGAGTGACGCTCCGCCGGCAGCAAGCACGCCGTCGAACGCCACACCGCCGCTTTTGATCATCGTCGCGATGCGGTTTCGGAAGTCCGAGGCTTACGTGGAGCGAGCCGCTCGCGGCGCCGCGTCGCCGTCCGGTGCCAGCGGGACGAGAACGCCGATGCGCGTGCCGGCGCGCGGCGCCGTCCGGATGATCAGTCGCCCGCCCACGTGATGCGCGCGCTCGCGCATGCTGAGGAGGCCGAGGCCTGGTGTGTCGAAGCCCTGCGGCTCGCTGAAGCCGATACCCGAATCGGCGATCTGCATGTAGAGGCGCTCGCCGTCCCGCGAGAGCTTCACCTGCGCCTGGGTCGCGCCGCTGTGGCGCACGATGTTGTGCAGCGCTTCCTGCACGATCCGGTAGAGGCAGATGGATACCGCCGGATTGATGTGGGCGGGCACGTGCTCGTGCTCGAACTGCACTGTCAAGCCATGCCGCGTGCCGAGGTCGCGGCACAAGCCGGCGATCCCCGCGACGAGGCCGAGCGCCTCGAGACGCGCAGGATGGAGATCGTGGGACAGGCGGTGGACGTCGGTGGTGATCTCGGATGCTGTCTCTGCGATCAGATCCAGCCGCTCGCGATCCAGCTCGCCCAGCTCAGGGCACTCCAACCGGAATTGATCGAGCGCGATGTTCAGGAGCGACAGACGCTGGCCGAGGTCGTCGTGCAGATCGCGCGCAAGCCGCTCGCGCTCCGCTTCCTGCCCGGCGATGAGGCGGCCGGCGAGGGCCCGGTTCTCGGCGCTCGTTCGCCGTAACGCGGCTTCGCTCTCGGCGAAGGCTCGCTCCGTGCGGACGCGGTCGGTCAGATCGCGGACAACCGCCATGACCCGGCCGTGACGGTCGCGCACGAGGCGCGCTTCGAAGTGGCGAACCTCGTCGCTTATCGGCAGGTCGTAGTCCACGATCACGCTGGCGTCGGTCTGCGCCGCTTCTGCGATCGCCGCCGTCAGGCGGTTGCCCAGCGGCGGCGGCATGATCTCGCGCACCGTCTTGCCGAGAAAGACCTCCGGCGGCGCGAACAGCTGGTCGGGATCGCGAGCGTGAAAGTCGAGGTAGGTGCCGTCGCGGTCGAGGACGAACATCAGGTCCGGCACGGCCTGGAGGATCGCGGTGCTGCGCGCCTCGCTGTGCGCGATCGCGCGCCTGGCCTCCTCCTCGGCGGCGTCCCGTGAGGCTTCTGCGGCGCGGCGGCGGAGGCGCTGGACCGCGATCGCCACGATCAGCGCGGACTGCGACGCGATGACCAGAGCGGCGGCGATCACGTAGCCGCGGTACGCCGTCCGGGGCCCCGGCTCCTTGAAGCGCACGATGCTCCGGCTTGGAAGGCGATCTTCGCTGATGCCCCAGCGCTGCAGCTCCTTCCCGTCGAACATCGGCGTGATGACGCCCTGAAACGGGTGCGGCCGGTCGGCCTCGGCGACACCGGCACCCGCCAGCTCCACGGCCGACCGCGCCAGCGCCGCGCCGTCCGCCTCGACGTCCAGCATCGCGCCGCCGACCACGCCGTGGCCGAGCAGCGCCGGCTCGGTCGCGAACACCGGCACCTTCGCGACCCTGGTGACCGCCCTCAGCGACTGCAGCGGTTGAATCGGCGCGCCATCGTCGCCAATCAGCTGACGGACGAACACGATCGCCGTCTGCGGCGGCAGGACGCGGACGCGGTCGAGCAGCTCGTTCAAGCGCAGATCGTGGAGCTGGATGGTCGAGACGCGTCGATTCAGTTCGGCCAGCTCTTCGTCAAGGTCCGTGCCGGCGCCGCCGGCACGATCGGCAAGGTCTCCATCGATCACCGCGAGATGCCGAAGCCCCGGGTCGAGCCGCTCGGCGATCGCGGCGACCTCCTGGTACGGCGATCCGAGCCACGAGGCGATCACGTCAGGCGGCAAATCGTGTGACGGCGGCCGCGTCAGCATGGCGACGACCGGAACGTCGGGAAACACCTCGCCGCGGTGGCTCAACACGAACTCGAGTGCCGAATCGAGGACGGCGACGATGACGTCGGGCCGACGATCGGCGTACTTCGAATGCAGGTACTCGCTCATCGCCTCGAGGTGGGCCGTCCCGGGGAACCGGTACGCGTCGACGGTCTCGGTATACAACTCGAGCGAACCGTCGGCCAGCATCGGGTCGACGACGCGATCGAATCCGGCGTCGAACTGCGTGCGAAACGGCGCCTCCTCGCCGTAGGCGTGCACGACGAGGACCTTCGTCGGCGCGGCGCTCGCGCCGCGGGCCGCGGCTGCCGACGCGACCAGGACGAGCGCGACCACGCGGACACCCAGGGACATGCGTCAGCAGTTCGCTGGTTCAGCGGCTTCGACGTGCGCGAGCGTGCCGGCGGGAACCGGCACGCGGACCATCACGCGGGTACCGTTCCGATCCGATTCGACGAGGAAGCGGCCGCCGACGAAGCGTGTCCGCTCCCGCATGCTCACCAGGCCGAGGCCTTCGCGTTTGGCCGTCACGTCGAAGCCGGCGCCATCGTCGAGGATGTCGAGGACCAGCGTGCGCTGTTCCGCGTGGAGCTCCAGCCGGAGGAACGCGCGGCGGGCGCCGCTGTGTTTGACGATGTTGTGCAGCGCCTCCTGCGTGATGCGGTACAAACACAAGGAGAGATCGGAGGAGATGGCCATCGTATCGCGATCGCAGACGAATTCAATCGCGACGTCGTGCTGTCGCGAGACGTCGCGGCACTCGGCGCGAATCGCCGCGACCAGGCCGAGCGCCTGGAGCTTCGACGGGTGCAGATCGCGCGAGACGCGGTGCAGTTCGGCGGCGATGTCGCCGGTGCGCCGCGACAGATCCCGCACCCGGCCCGACAGATTCGACTGCCGCACCACGCTGTCGTTGCCGAGCTGATCGAGGTCGATGTTCAGCAGCGCGAGCTGCTGGCTGAGATCGTCGTGCAGATCGCGGGCGATGCGCTGCCGCTCGGCTTCCTGGCTGGCAATCAGCCGTCCGGCGAGATCCTTCAACGCGTTTTCCGCGCGCCGCCGCTCGGTGACGTCACGGCCCACACCCTGGATTTCGACGACGTCGCCGTTGACCGTGGTGATCGGGTGGTTGATCCAGTGTTGCCATCCCTGGGTGCCGTCCGGCAGCAGCACCGCATGCTCGTGCTGCTCGGTCCGCGGACGCGTGACCAGAGACTCGATCTGGCTGAAGACGGCGCCACGCTCGTCTACCGGGACGAGGTCGAGGAACTTGCGGCCGATCAGCGCCTCGCTGGGCGCCCCGAAGAACCGGCAGTAGGCGTCGTTGACGAAGGTCATCGTCGTGTCGGGAAGGAACCGGCAGATCAGCTCGCTTTGCGTTTCCACCACGTTGCGATAGCGCATTTCGCTCTGGCGAAGTCGATCCTCGGCGCGCTTCCGGTGCTGCCGCTGCAGGAGCAGGCCGACGATCAGCACCAGCTGGCCGGCGATCACCGCCAGCGCCCCGACCGCGTACTTTCCGTACCGCTGCCAGACCGTCGGCGCGCGGAACAGGACGAGGCTGCCCGCCGGCAGACGGCTCTCGGCGATTCCCCAGCGCTGCAGCTGCCGCCAGTCGAACCGCGCCTTCGTCTCGACCTCGATCACCGGTATGTCCGACGGGTGCGTGCCTGCTGCCACCTTCAGCGCGATCTCGGTGGCGCGCTTTCCAACCTCCTCCACGTCCACCGCGTATCCGCCGACGCTGCCGCGTCCCAGCCAGCTGCCGGCCATGGCGTAGACCGGCACGCTCGCGGCGTTCGCGATGATCGACAGGACGTCGGTGGGATCGACGCTTCTCCCCGGCTCGTCCTGCGAGTACCGCACGTAGAAGATGATCGACTCCTTCGGTGCACTCTTGACCCGCGCGAGCAACGCGTCGAGCGGCAGGTCGCTGAGGTAGACGCGCGGCACGCTGCGATCGACGTGGGGCAGCTGATCGCGGAACAGCCGGTCGTACAGCCGGTTCCTTTCGGACGTCTGCGCGATCACGAGCACTTCCTTCGTGTCCGGATGCAGCGCCAGCGCCATGTTGAGCGTCTTCGCGAACAGGTTGTCGACGACGACGCCGGTGATGCTGCCCGCCGTTTGCGCATCGGGCGGCGCCGGACGCTTGAAGGTGTGATACACGATCGGCGTGCCGGGGAACAAGCCGGCCCGATGCTCGAGCAGGAAGTCCAGCGCGCCCTGCGAGAACGCGATGACGACATCGACCGGGCGCTCGGCGTACTTCCGGTGCAGGTAGTTCTGCAGGGCGAGCGACTGCTCCGGCCCTGAAAAGCGATTCCACTCGAGGTACTCCGCGTGGTACTCCACGGTGCCAGCGGGCACGCGGCGAAGCGCTGCCTGCACGGCTCGATCGAGTTCGCCGTTGACGTGAAAGTCCCGGCCGTACCAGTAGAGTCCGACGATCCGCTTCGGAGCGGCCGTCGTCTGCGCGTTCGCCGCCCGCACGCCGATCGTCGCGGCGACGATCAGCCAGAGCAGTCGAAACACCGTGCTCGATCGCATTGCCCCTGTCCTCTGGCAGCGTGCTCTCACGGCGAACTGGACGTGGCGAGGATCCGGCTCACCGGTGGGAACAAACCGCGCGATCGGCCAGACCGTTGAGTCTGGTTATGCGGACGCGAGCATCGCCGGTTGCACAAAATTCGACCAAGCGCACTCGTGAGCTGGACTCACGACGCCGCGGCGCATGGCGATTGCCAGAGAGTATAAGTCCGGGTTTGTCGAAGAAGTTATGAAGTCGGATGCTGGCAGTTTTTGCGTGACGACCTGTCAAAAATGACAGATGCTTGCGCACCACCCGCGACCTTGATGAAGATTCCTCGCCGGCCTCATGATGGACGAGCGCGGCTGGCGAACATGATGTGTCGGGGATGATCGAGATTGTCGAACGGCGGCGGTGGCTCGCCGCCGCCACCGGTGCCCTGCTGCTGGCGCTCGGCGTGTTCGTGCTTCTTCACGCGCCGCCGGTCCGCGATCGCGTGCTCGCTTCCCTCATCTCGCGACTGGCGCAGGGCGGCATCGCTCTCCGCGCCGAAGGGCTCGATTACAACCTCGCCAGGCTCGACGTTCGGATCGGCCATCTGACGCTCGCCACCCTCAAGACGCCGGACCTGCCATTCCTTTCCGCGGACCAGGTACATGTCCTGCTCGGCACGGGCGTCATTCGTGGCCGGATGGACATCACTCGGCTCGAGGCTGCCCATGCGCGCGTCGTCCTGGCGCGGAACGATCGCGGTGAGGCCAACTGGCCAAGCTCCGACCGGCCGGGCGAAACAACAGCCGGCCCGATCGCGCTTGGGGCGGTAGACCTCCCGGATCTCGAAGTGTCGTGGCACGACGAACGCGCCGGCGTCCGCATCGACCAGCAGGCCATGGCGCTCCATCTGACCCCTGCCGCTGGCGGCACGAACGGAACTCTGCAGCTCGATCATCAGGGCCGCGTGCAGTGGAGCGATCACCACACGACCATCGACAGATTCGGAGGACGGTTGGCATGGAACGGTCGCGATCTGTCGCTGGACGGCTTTCAGCTCGCGCTGCCGGAAGGTCGTCTGGCGATCGATGGCCGCATCGATCGCCTCCTCGACGGAAAGAGTCCGATCGATCTGCGCATTGCGGGCGATGCGAACCTGGCGCCGATCGCGAAATGGACGCAGGTCGAGGAATCT
The DNA here is from genome assembly GCA_035259385.1 of Vicinamibacterales bacterium. Taxonomy (GTDB): domain Bacteria; phylum Acidobacteriota; class Vicinamibacteria; order Vicinamibacterales; family CAVVIG01; genus QHWK01. Next base: position 54,148 of record DATFWL010000443.1, read on the forward strand.
CTCGATCCGCTCGCCGGCACAGTTCACCTCGAGGCTGCGGTCGCGGGGCTGCTGACGGCGCCGACCGCGACGATTGAGATCGATGCTCGTGACATGCGCCTGGCAGGTCTCCAGAACGTCGCCGTGCGGGCGTCGGGACACGGTTCCACCGAGAAGGCGGAGCTGACAACGTTCGAGGCGCGCGTCGGCGGCGGGACGATCACTGGACGCGGTTGGGCAACGCTGCCCGCCGGCGCCGGCGAAGTCCGACTGGACTGGCAGGCGCTCGATCTGGCGACGCTGATGCGCGAGCTGGTGCGCGACGCAGCGGCACCGCCGCTCGCGGCTCGCGTGGACGGCTCGCTCGACGCGCGATGGCCTGCGGCGCGTGCCGACGCTCTGCTGATCCACGGCGAGGTGCGGACGGCTGCGCCCGACACCGCGTCCGGCCGCACAGTGCCTGTCGACGGCACAATCGCGTTCGACCTGCAGCAGCAGCGCTGGACGCTGCATGCCGACGAAACGCTCGATCGCACCGTGCGCGCGGGCGCGGATCTCGGCGGCAGCCTGAGTCAACCCGATCTGTCCCGCTCGTCGCTCTCGGGTGGCCTCCGCGTCTCCGCGCCCGACATCGCCCGACTGACGGCCACGCTGGCGCGCGCCGGGCTCGTCGCGACTCCACCGGCGATCGAAGGCGGCGCACAGGGCGAGTTCGCGCTGAGCGGCACGATCGCCGAGCCTCGCCTGGAAGGAACGCTCGCGTCCCGACTGCAGTACGGCGACATCGGACCGGCAAGCGTGCGCGCGCGCACGGCGGTGACCCGCACGCTGGTACGGTTCGACGAGCTCGAGGGCAGGGTTGGCGAGAACGAGGCCCGCGGCGCGCTGCAGCTGGCCATCGACACCAGGCGGCTCGACGGGACGCTGGATCTGTCGCTGAAGAACCTCGACGCGCTGTCGAATGCACTGCCGCGTGCGGTGCACCCCGAGGGCGCGCTCGATCTGCACGCATCCGTGTCCGGCTCGCAGACGGCCCCTCGCGTGGACGCCGACATCGTGAGCGCCGGACTGACAATCGCCGGTCAGCGCATCGATCGCGTCGACGCGCGCGTACACACAACGGGCCCTGCGATCGCAGTCGATCGGCTCAGGCTGGAAAGCGGGGACGGCCGGCTCGAGGGCCACGGTCAAATCGATCTGTCTCACCGCACTTACGAGGCGCACGCGACGGCCGAGAGCCTGCCGATTCGGCCCGTGCCCGGCGACGACGGCGGTGTCATCGCGCCGATCGCGGCGCTGCTGAGCGGGCAGTTCGATGGACAGGGCGCATTCGATCGGCTCGACGGCCGCGGCCGGCTGCTCTTTGCCGACGCGATGTGGGCCGACGCAGGTCTCGGCGCCATCGAGAGCGATTTCATCCTGCGCAGCCGGCGAATCTCGCTCGACCTGCGCGCGCCCGATCTGCAGCTGACTGCGTCAGGCGAGGGCGGCATCGACGCGAACAGCACCTTCTCGGCACGCGGCCGCTGGGAGCCCTCGGATGTCGGCGCCCTCGCGAAGCGGCTCGACTGGTCGGCGCCCTTCCCACTTTCCGGCTCCGGCCTGATCCGCTTCGACGTGTCTGGACCGCAGTCCCGGCCCGACGAGTTGCGCGTCGCCGCAGACCTCGATCGGCTGGCCCTCGACGTCGATGGCAACGCGGTCGCGCTCGCGCGGCCCGCGCGGGTCGAGTACGACGGGCGTGCGATTCGCGTCAGTGATGCGGACCTGGCGATTGGCGGCTCGCACCTGACGGTCGATGGCGCGCTCGGGGATGCCCGATCGAGCGGCCTCGTCGCGACGCTGCAGGGATCGATCGGCGACTTCGAGTTTCTCGAGCACCTGGTGCGCCCGTCGGAGGCGGACCATGCGAGCCTGCCGCCGCCGACCGGCTCGTTGAACCTGCGCGTCGCGGCCAGCGGTTCGCTGTCGGCGCCGCTGCTGACCGGCGCCTTTCGTCTCACCGACGGACGCCTTCCGATCGCCACGGAGGCGGTGGTTACCGACGCGAACCTGGCGGCAACCTACGCGCAAGGCGTCCTGACGCTCGACGACGTGCGTGCGGCATTTCAGGGCGCGACGCTGACCGCGAAAGGCGAGGTGCCGGCGGATCTCTTTCGCGATCGCCTTCCGGAGCGCTGGCGTGAGCTGGTGCCGCGAGCGGGCCGTCCCGCCAGCGTCACGGCGCAGCTGTCGTCGATCACGCAGCAGGTGGCCGCGCCGTTCGTCGATCCGGCCGCCCTGCAGTCGATCGCCGGCCGCGTCGATGCGGCGATCGATCTGCGCGCGGACGGCGCGGCCGTCGATCGCGTCGCGGGAACGATCGTCCTGAACCGCGCCGACCTTGCGCTCTCGGGCGTGTCGTTCGATCAGCAGACGCCGACGCGGCTGCGTGTGCACGACGGCCGGGTGGACGTCGAAGCCTGGGAGTGGGGACGCGGGGACAATCGCGTCGCCCTGACCGGCGGCGTGTCGTTCGGCGACGATCGCGCGCTGGCGCTCAGCGCGAAGACCACGCTCGATCTCGGCCTGCTCAACGCGTTCACGCGCGCGGCACGCGCGTCAGGCCGCGCCGACGGCGACATCCGCATCGGCGGCACCATCGCCGAGCCGGCGGTGGACGGCTATCTGACCTTTGCGGGCGGCGAGCTGCGGATGAACGATCCGAAGCTCGTCGTCTCCGATCTCGCGGGCACGGTCACGTTCAGCAGGGACGCCATCACGCTGCAGCGGATCTACGCCAACGTGAATGGCGGCGACGCCGAAGTCGGCGGCACGATTCACCATCGGTGGTTCGCGCCGCTCGACGGACAGGTCACAGTTCGCGTGAACGACTCCGCAGTCGACATTTCAGGCCTGCGGGCCGAAGCAAACGTCGACCTGAGCCTCACGCTCGAACCGAAGACCGAAGTTCAGAAGGGCGCCGTCCTTGCGGGAACGGTCACGGTGGTTCGCGGCGCGTATCGCGAACCGCTCTCGCTGACGAGCGGATTGCTTCAGGCGGTCCGCGCTCCGGCGCCGTCGACGCAGGCTGCCGTGCCGTCCGCGCTCGACAATCTCAGGCTCGATGTGCACATCGTCACGCAGGACGATCTCATCGTCGACAACAACTACGCGCAGCTGGCGGCGTCGGCGGACCTCCGGCTGATCGGCACGGCCGTGCAGCCGGCGGCGACCGGACGAGCCGCGCTCGCCGAGGGCGGCATCGTGTTCTTCGGCGGCCGCCGCTATCGACTCGATCAGCAGGGATCGATCGATTTCGCGAACACGACCCGCATCGAGCCGAATCTCGACCTGAGCGCGATCACGCGCGTCAGCAACAAAGACATCACGCTGTCGCTCAAGGGCACCCCTGACACGCTGACGCCGAAGCTGTCATCGAGCGATCCGACGCTGTCGCAGTCCGACCTGATCTCGCTGCTCGTCACCGGTCGGACCGACGCCGACCGCGCCGCGGCCGGTGACTATGGAGGCCGCGAGCTGGTCGGGTATCTCTCTGCGGATCTGCTCGGCAGCGCCGGGCACGCAGTCGGCCTCGACACGCTGCGGGTCGAGCAGGGCAATCCGGACGTGCGCTTCGACGCCGGGCTCGTGGCGACCGAAACCGATCCGGGCGCGCGTCTCACGTTCGGCAAGAACATCGGCAGCCGCACGCAGGTGGTGATCTCGCAGAGCCTCAGGAACGACGGCGGGACCACCTGGATCGTCAGCTACTCGCCGCGGTCGAATCTCGAGCTTCGCGCGGTGTCGCTCGACGATGGCGATCGCCTCTATGGATTCCGGCACGGTCTGGTCTTCGGCGATCCGGCGCCGGTCGCGCGCCTGCCCGCCCGCGAGCTCCCGCGCGTGACCAGCGTCCAGATCACCGGCGCCGGACCGGACGAGGCGGCGCTGCGCGATCAGCTGTCGCTCAGCGTCGGCGATCGCTTCAGCTTCTTCCGCTGGCAGGACGATCGCGATCGGCTGGAACAGTTCTACGAGCGGCGCGATCACGCCACAGTTCGCGTCACGACACGACGTCTGGAGGGAGAACCGGGATCGGAAGGCGTCCGGCTTCTCTACGACGTCCGTCCGGGGCCCCGCACCGCGGTCGTCATCGAAGGAGCGCCTTCGTCGGATCGCCTGGTCGAGAAGATGAAGGTTGCGTGGACGCGCTCGGTGGTTGACGAGTTCCTGTTCGAGGAAGCCGTCGGCATCGTCAAGGGCGAGATGCTCGAACGCGGCTTCGTCCGCGCGTCGGCAACGGCGCGGCTGGAGGGTGGAGACGAGGCAAAGACCCTGCGAGTGGTCGTCGATCCCGGTCCGCATGTCGGCTCACGGCGCGTGGTATTCCAGGGCAACGAACGCGTCGCGAGCGATCGGCTTCGCGAGGTGCTCGCGGACCCAGCGCTGACCCGGGCCGTCTGGCTCGATCCTGCGGTGGCCGACGACGCCCTGACGTCCTTCTATCGACGCGAGGGGTATCTGAACGCGACGGTCGCGTTCGAGGACATCACGATCAGCGGCAACGAGGCGACGCGCATCGTCAGCGTCACCGAAGGAGCGCCGTTCGTCCTGCGTGACGTTCGGATCAACGGCGCTCGCGGCGTGTCGGTGGACGACGTGCGGAAGATGTCGGCGCTGTCGAGCGGGGTCCAGTATACGGACGCGGCGATCGAGAAGGCGAGGCGGGCGATCCTCGCCGGCTACCGGACTCGCGGATTCAACAACGTTGGACTGACATTGCGCACCGACGCGCCCGAAGGGACGACTGCTGTCGACGTCGTCGTGAGCGTGGACGAGGGATCGCTGCAGCGTGTGCGCGACGTCGCGATTGCCGGATTGAGGCGGACGAATCCGGGACTCGTGACGCGCGCGCTCAAACTCGAGGCTGGAGAGCCGGTGAACCTCGCCGAGTGGGCCGCGGCGCGCCAGCGCCTGTACGAGACCGGCGTGTTCCGGAGCGTCGACGTGCAGCCCGAGCCGATGCCCCCGGCGGCAGAACCTGCGCCGGCGCCGCCTGGCTTTCCGCCGGAGCAGCCGATTCGCGCCAGGGTAACGCTCGCCGAGTGGCCGGCGATGAAGCTTCAGTACGGACTCGAGCTCGACGATCAGGCCAACACGCCGAGCCAGGACGCGAGCCGGCTGGCCGGCTCCTCCGGCGGAGGACGGGTCTTCGGGATCGGCGTCGCCGGCGACGTCGGCCTGCGAAACCTGTTCGGTACGGGGATGGCCGCCGGCCTCGCGGCCCGATATACGAACGATTTCCAGGCGGCGCGCGCGTACATCACGGTGCCGACGTTTTTTGGCCGCAAGATCATCACCAACGGGTTCGTCTCGACGTCGCAGGAGCAGGTGGGGGCCGGCGTCGAAGGGAGCAACCGGAAGTTCGCGACCAACACGCTCGACTTCACGCTCGAACAGCGGCTTCGGCCGGTGCCAAAGATGGAGTGGAGCTACCGCTACGCGTACGAGCGCAACCACACCTTCGATCTGATCGTCAATCCGGACGAACCGATTCCGTTCGACGTGCTGGTGACGATCGCGCGGCTGGCAACCACGATGAGCATGGACACGCGCAACGACCTGGTCGACGCGACGCGCGGGTGGTATCACTCGTCGGACTTCGAGTACGGCGTCCCGCAGCTCGGCTCGGACATCAAGATGGTCAAGTACGTGTTCCAGCAGCGGTATTTCCGTCGCGTCGGACGTGTGGTGATCGCAAGCGCCGGCCGCGTCGGCCTCGCGACCGCGTTCGCGCAGTCGCTGCTGCCGAGCGAGCGATTCTTCACCGGCGGCGGGAACAGCGTGCGCGGCTACGACGAGGATGCGCTCAGCCCGCGCGATGCTTTCGGCTCGACGATCGGCGGCGATGCGCTGCTGGTGCTGAACGAAGAGCTTCGGTTTCCGATTTACAAGTGGGCGCGCGGCGTCGGCTTCTTCGACGCGGGCCGCGCCTTCGATACGGTCCGCGCTTTGACGCTGAGCGGATTGCCGACCAGCACGGGCGTCGGCCTCCGGCTGGCGACGCCGATCGTGCTGGTCCGCGTCGATGTCGGCTTCCCGCTCGATTCCAGGTTCGGCACCCGCCCGCGCTGGTTCTTCTCGATCGGCCAGATGTTCTGACAAAGGCGTCCGGCTAAAGCCGGACACTACCGCGTAGGGGCTGGGGACTAGGGACTGGGGCTAGCCGTAAGCACTCGATTGTCGCCAGCCCCCAGCCTGGAGCCCCTAGCCCCACCCTAGCGACCGCCCAGCGTGCGCATGATCGATTGCACCTCGGCGCGCGACGGCGACTGCGGGGCCAGTCGCAGGAACGTGTTGAAGTGTGAGGCCATCTGGTCGATGCGTTTGACCTTGGAATACGCGAGCCCGGCGTAATAGTGCGCATCGGCCCAGTTCGGGTCGATTTCGGTCGCCTTTTCGAATGCGGTCGCGGCGTTGGCCATGTCCTGCTGTGCGCTGAATGCGAGCCCGCGCTGGTAGTGGGCTTCTGCGATGGAGCCGTCGCGTTCGGCCGCTTGATTCGCCGCCGCCAGCGCGCCTCCCGCGTCGTTGCCGAGCAGCGCGACGGCGGCGCGGCCGATGTCGTGCCAGGGATCGCTGTCCGGCCGCGACGCAAGCTGACTGTACCGCTGTCGCGCCTCGTCGCGCTGCCCGAGCTTCTGCTGACTCTGCCCGGCGAGATACAGCATGCGCGGATCGTCGGCGGCGGCCTGCGCGGCAGCGACGGCCTGCTGATACTGACCCGCGTCGTACAGCTTCCGTGCGTCCGCCAGACCCTGCGCCGAAGCACTGACGGCCGTCAACACGAAGACGCCCGCGATCATCATCGAAGTGGAGCGTGCCTTCATGATTACCTGCTCCTTTCAGTAGCCAACCTTCGCAGATACGTTGGCGAGGCGTCAACCCGACGAAATTGTGTGCCGGCGCGAGAACGAGGTCGAAGCTCGGGTATTGACCGCAACGTGATGAACGGGCAGTCTGTAAGACATGAGGCAATTCGCTCTGCTCGCCTGTCTTGCGTCGGTCATCCCGGTCTCGCCAGCGTTCGCGCAAGGCTGGGGACACGGTTCGGTTCCGCGGGATGGGGTCTGCTTCTACAAGGATCCCAACTTTCGCGGTGACTACTTCTGCGTCGCCAGCAACGAGAATCTGAGCTCGGTCGGGAACGACATGAACGACGAGATCTCGTCGCTCAGGATCTTCGGCAACGCCGAGGTCACCGTCTTCAAGGATGTTCGATTCGAGGGCCGCTCGTCGCGATTCGACTACGACGTCGTCAACCTGAAGGACGTCGGGTGGGACGACATGATCTCGTCGATTCGCGTCCGTTTCCGGTCGGGCGGCTTTGGCCGGCCTGGCGGAGGTCCGGCCGGAGATCCGGATCGGATCGTCAGGCGTGCCTATCAGGACATCCTCGAGCGGGAACCCGATCCCACCGGTATGCGAATCTACCGCAGCCACATCATCGACGACGGATGGACCGAGGCGCAGGTCCGTGAGGCGCTCCGGAACAGCCCCGAGTATCGCGAGAAGAACACGATGACGCCTGCAAAGGCGCAGGAGATCGTTCGCCGCGCGTATCTCGGCGTGCTGAAGCGGGAGCCGGACCCGGCCAGCCGGCCGTTCGTGGACAAGGTGTTACGCGATCACTGGACGCAGCAGGACGTGGAACGCGAGCTGCGCAAGAGTCCCGAGTACCGAAACAAGGATCGCTAGAAGGTCATGTGCGCCGTGGGCTGGACGCCCGCGGCGCGCGGTCTTCAATCGCCGGGAAGCTCGCGGCGCGCGGCGAGGCGGATCGTGAATGGCTCCGATACCCGCCGCCGGAACGATCCGTCGGCGGTCTCCCACAGGAAGCCGGAGTGGACCAGCGATCGCATGGCCGCGTCGCACTCGTCCTGCCGGAGGCCGCACAGGCGCCGGACCTGCGCCCGGGTCAACTTCAGATCGGGCATCTCGATGTACTCGGTTCGAATGCGCAGGCAGGCGGCGTGAGTCGTCAGCGTCTCCATCGGTGTCTCCTGGTCGGTCGAATCGGTTGATTCAGTGTGAATGCCCGACGTTACGGAGCACCGACGACTGGATGTCCGGTCTGTAAACCCTGCGCCTTCGGAGACCGTAGCAGGTGGCCCGGGCCGCGATTGTCCGACGAAAGACGGGCGCCGGCCGAGAAATCGGCAGCAGGCCTGTGGAATTGACGGCCGCCGCCGATACACTTGAGGTGCACGATCGGGCGAACCGGCCAGGCCTCTTCCAGCCTTCGCCACGCCTTGACGCGACCCTTACGATGAGCCGCGCGCCTCTGTCGGCGTCCCAGGTGGTCGGCGCGCGAGCGCTGCAGTGGCTGCAGGCGTGGACCGGACACAGCGAGTATCGGCGGCGCCGCGCGATCTTCCGCCCGTCGGACGTCCGGGCCCTCGATCCGCGCCTGGCTCCGTTCGTCGAGCAGGCCGTCACCGTGCGTTTCGTGAGGGCGACCGACCCGCGCGCGGCAGGTGCCGCCGAACGGTATTACCGCATCATCAGCCGCGGCGCGCCCAGGCTCCTGCGGCCGGAGCGCGACTTCGACTTCCTGGAGTAGCTCCGCAGCCTGTCTCCGCCTGCCCGCTCGCGTTATGATCCGCGGTCGATCTGACCTGAGGAATCGAGCGATGAAGAAACCGGGGAAGGACGACAGCGGAAGCGCCGCCGACGGTGCGACGCGCGATCAGGAAGTACTGCGCGCGAACCGCGAACTCGCGGCGTACTTCAAGGGGCTGCGGACCGAGCGCGAGGCGCGCGCGGCGCTCAAGATCATCAAGGCGTTCATCAAGCACCGCGAACGCTCGGACGCGGCCCGGCGGCGTCCGCTGCCCGGCCTCGAAGCGGCGCCGGCCCCGAAGCAGGTGGCGACGCGCAAGCGGAAAAAGGCGGGGGAGTCCGGTCGCAAACCGCGATCTCACGATCGGCAGCGGGCCGTCAACGATCGAGTGGAAACAGACGCATCGCTCGACACGAATGACCAGGGTGGGACTGAAGACTCGGTGGCGCGCGAGTAAGCAGGAGAGCGAGACTCGAACGCTTACGTACGACCCAACGCCATGAACAGCCGGTCGAATTGCCCCGTAATCACATCCCAGGAACGCGCCGGGTTGTGCGCGACGGCAACCGCCGCCCGGGACAGTTCCTGTCGTCGGGACGGCTCGCGATACAAGACCTCGAGCGCCCGCGCGACCCCCTCTTCTGAGACCTCTCCCATCTCCAGCACGGAGAAGTCCGGGATATAGGTCCTGGCCGGCGGAATCAGCTCGGCCCGGCCGCGCCACAACTCCGCGCACGCGGTGTGATCGGGAACGATCTGGGCGGCGCCTGCCGCGCCATGCTCGCAGCTGACGAGCCCCCAGCCTTCCCCCATCGACGTATTGATCCCGACGTCGGACGCGTTGTAGAGCAGGTTCAGCTCGTCGTCGGCGACGATGCGGCTCCCGAGCGGGTTGAGGAACACGCGTTCGGTGAGGCCGCACTGCTGAATCCACGATCGGAGATCGCGTTCGGACGCGTCGTCCATGATCGCGTGATGCAGGCACAGCCTGACGTTCGGCGGCTTGCCCGCCGCGAACCTGGCAAATCCCCGGACGGTGAGGTCGACGCGCTTTCGCTTGTCGAGGCGGCTGGCGTTGAGGACGACGAACGAGCCGTCGATGTCCGGCTGATCGCCGAACACCGTACGTTTCGCCGCGGCACGCGCTGCCGACGCGAAGCCGGCGCCCACCAACTCGGGAAACGGGAAGAAACGAGCCCGATCGACACCATGCGGAATGATGTCGACCGGTGGAAACGTGCGAGCGGGGTCCCTGGCGCGCAGCCGGTCGAACGCCTCTTCGAACTGAGCGCGCCCGAACTCGGTGTAGGCGATCACGCGGTCCGCGTGTTCGAGCGCCGCCGCGTTCTCTTCGTTGGTGATCCTGCCGTCCAGCGGAATGTAGGCGGCGATCTTCAGCCGGTCGCGATACGGAGAAAGCAGCCGCAGATAGTATTCGAAGATCCAGATGTCGTGCAGGATGAAGATCAGCTCGGGCCGGACCTCTTCAATCAGCCGCTTCGCCTGGAACGCGGCGAACACGTCGCCGCCCCGCGGGTTGGTCGGGTGGATGGTGAGGCCGCGATCGTGCCCGGTCTCGCCGGCGTAGCCGATGCCGAGATAATGAATGTCGTGCCGATCGGCGAGCCGCCGCATGACGCTGTGCATCACCCGCGTCAAGCCGGTGCCGGCGGTGTTGTAGCCGATGGCGATGAGCGTGATACCGGCGTGCGCGTCGTTCAACGGCTCGTTCAACGGCGCCTTCCCTCAGGCGCGCGCCGCGCGTCGACTGGCGAAGAACAAGCCGAGCCCCTCGAGTGCGCCGTCGGGCCGCCGGTGTCGGCGGTAGGTCACGCGGAAGCCCTCCGCCTCGAGGTACCGGATCAGATCGTCGATCGTGAAGCGCGCGAACCGATCGTGTCGAAACATGGGAGTCGCCGACGGGCGATCCTCGCCGATCTCGAGGAACGATCCACCGATCTCGTGGAACTCTCCGACGATCTCGTCGATGGCGTGGAGCCTGCGGGAAGTCAGCAGGATCGGCCACTCGGCACCCTCGCAGTCAAGCTTGAGGAGGCGGACACGGCGCGCGCCGCGTTGCGTGGCTGAGTCGACGAGATCGTCGAACGCGACTTTGTCAACCGGTCGGCCTTCGCCCCAGACGACGGAGCCGTTGCCGGTGTTCACGATGCCTTCCATGCCGAGATACGAGCGCGGGAACGGATGGTACCCGTCGAAGCGGAGCACATCGTCGTTCGGATCGGAGCGCCAGAGGGCGGCTTCGACGAGGCGGACGAATCCCCGGTCGATGTACGGCTTCAAGTGCTCCGCGGCGAGCGCGCAGTTCTCCCGGTCGGGCTCGATGCAGCAGACGTGCTCGGCGCCTCTCGAGACAACGGCATACGCGAAGGAGCCAATGTGCGCGCCGACATCCAGGACGATGTCGGCGGGGACGAAACGTGGTGGCAACTGATACTCGTTCAGCGCCACCACGCCGTTGAAGATCATCCGATCGAGCGTGCCGGGGCGAAACCTCCACCCGTCCACACGAGGACTCCGCGTCGCCTGCGTCCGGTCCAGCGCGCGCGCGCGCTGTGCGGCTCACACGCCCATGGCCTGCGGACGCGTGACGAACGTGTAGTGGTCGCAGAGTGAATAGGGTGGCAGGCCGCTGGGCAGCGGCATCAGCGACATCAGCAGGAGCACCGAATTCGCTGTCGAGCCCAGCTCGTAGGCGGGAGATCCGCTCTTTGCCGGGCCGCCCTGGCCCGTCAGCAGGTAACTGACGCGGGCGATCGATCCGCATCCGAGCGACGTGTTGACCTGCTCGAGCCGCTGCAACTCGCGTCCAGCGCCGTGTGACACGAGGTAGTCGTAAAAGTCGCCCTGCGGCACGTGCAGCGTGCTGAGGAACTGCGTGACGACCGCGAAGATGTATCCCGGCTTGGTCATGTACTGATCGACACCGGCCGGCACTGCGGTGTTGTTCTGGCCCGGCACGACGAACTCCTGGACTTTGTTCACGGGATTGTTCGCATCCAGGAACACGATCCAGTAGCTGTCGTCTGCGGGAGCGCTGGGCATGATCCCCTTCTTCGCTGGTCCCTGTCCGACAGTGATGTTAGGGGGAATGTTGGAGTAGATGCTTCCTCGAACGGTGTACGCCAGCATACTTTGCACGCGAGTCTCCTTTCAGGATGGCTTGGAGATCGTCACGATGCTACACCGAGACGGATCCAGCTGTGAGGTTCGAAAAGTACGTAGCGTGAATGTTACAAGGAACGACTTGCATGCAGTCCAGCGCACACATGCGGTCTGAGCAGACAGAAAAACGGTTGTGTTGCCGTCCGGCCGGCGGCCGTTGCCGGCGGTCGAGCGGAACATACTCGAACTAAGTTCGATAGTGAGCGGCAAATACCTTCAGGGATCGCTGTTGCATCCGTTCGAGCGGCGTCACCTGCGCTTACACCTCAGTATCTGAACTTCTTCGTCGACTTGATAGTCCACGACGAGAGGCAGTGGCGCAGTTACCCAGGAAGATGCTGCTGACGTGCCTGCGAGCAGCAGTTCTTTCACTCCGCGCATGTGCGTTTCGTCGAAGCGGGCGCTGGCGCACATCGGCGCGCGACCCGCACGAGATCGGTCCAGGGCAGGTTGTCGATCCACACTTTTCGCAAGTCTTCGAGCTGTTCCTGGAACGGCTTGAACTGCTTGAGCACGTCTTCCAGCCCGGCGATCGACCGGGCGTTCGGGCGCGTCTTCAGCCACGACATCACCGCCGGAACGATCGACTCGACTGTGTTGTCATGCATCCGCAGATCATAAGCGCCGAGGTCAGATATGCAGCGGCGGTAGTAGTGCTCGCGCGGAAGCAAGACGAGCCAGTCGTGATTCCTGGGAGATCGGGTCGGTGGGTAGGCCTTGTCGAAGGCAATCCCGAATTCCAGCGGCATATTAAAGCGGGCCAAGTTGTCATCGCCTTCACCTTTGCAGCGCGAGAGATCGTGGATCGAGTAATACGACGCGTTGAGCGCATCGACGATCCGGTCCATGCGCGGGACCGACACATCGCCCGTTTCGAGCGCACAGCGCGGTTCGTATCCGCACGACACCGTCGTCAGGACGATGGCATCGAACAGCGGGAGGTACGCGGCGTCGAAGGGACAATTGATGAACACGCACCGCTCGCGCGGAGGGCTCTTGCGGGCTTTGATGGGGGCCTCGGACCGGGACGTCATCATCGTTGCGCTTTCGTCAGCGACCGATGGATGCGCCGCGCGATGGTCGCGGCGGCCGACCGGGCGCTGTCGGCGGCATGCATCTCGGTGGTGTGAAGGCCGCTGAGGAAGGCCGGGCGAGCGGCACGCGGGTGGCGTGTCACGAACGAACATGGGGAACTGCGATTCGTTCCACTTCCGTTCGAGAATCGCGCTCCACTGCCTCGATAACGTCGGCTGGTCGGTCGCCTTACTGAGGATCACGACGCAGGCCGCAGCTGCATCGATGGCTTCGGTGGCCGTCACGCCGCGATCCCCGACGGCGCGAAGACTCGCGGTCAGGTGCCCGACGAAATCGCTATCGTCTGGCGCATACGCGATGAAGACATCACTCGCGGACCCCCTGTTTGCCTCGGCGACGGGTTGTTCTCCGACGAACGAGGCGAGCTTCCCGAGAATGGCGACCGCGGCCTGGCGTTCCGCCGGCACCATGACAGCATCCGCGTACCGCGTGAGCACAAAGCGTATCTGGTCATACACTGCGCGCCATACCATCGTGCGCTTGACGCGCGCGAACAGATCCTCGTAGGTGCGTTCGAGTGCGGGCCGGGCCGCCGCGAGATCGCGCTTTGCAGCTACCTGGTAGACCCGCAGCTCAATCTGGCCGGCCAGACTCCAGAAGTCCGGAGGACGGGCCGACAGTGCTTGAATCACCGACGTAACTTCCCGGCTGTCGAACCCGGCCCATTTGTCCCGGGCTGCGTTCAAAACAAGCTCCGCGGCCATGCGATTGGTTGCTGGGTAAAAAACGTCGTCCGGCATCATCTCCATCGCCATGTGTTCCGCTCGGAGGTAGTGCGCATGCATTTTCTCGAGCGCAGACTTCTCGGCAGTACCGTTTCCGGCGGTTGCTTCCAACCGGGCCAGTCGCTTGTAGGCGGCGCCGAGCAGACTGGCTCTCTCGACCGTCGGCCCGATGCGCCACAGACTCTCGAGAAGGACGATGGCCGAGTCGATGAGTTGGCGAGCGCGTTCGAGGGGCTTCGGCGTTGCGATCGCCGCGTGAGACCGTGCGCGGGACCAATTCGGAACACGCTCGGACGCCTCTCGCGACGCGGCAGATCCATTGTCGATGTGCTCGACGATTTCCACCGCCACTCGGCAGCGCACGTTGGCGAGCTGCTCGGCTGCTCGGAACGACGGTCGCCCACCAGCCATGCTGAGCGCACGCTCGTACCACCGCATGGCGGAGTCGAGAGCTCCCACCGCGGCAAACGCATCCCCGAACCGTTCTGCCGCGTCGCCGCGATTGAGCCACTCCCGGCCATATCGGCTTTCGATAGTTCGAAGGTGGTCGAGTTGCCACCCGCGATCGGCCTCCTGAGAACGAATCTGGACGGTGAGCTGTTCGAGGGAGAGATTCAGGTCCTCGGCGGTGGGAAGGTCGACTGTAGGTTCAGGCAGCGACGGTGGCGGCACAGTCTCCGCGAACCCTGGTCTGCGCAGCACCCATTCTGCATTGCCGTAGCACTGGGATGCCGCCCAGGTATTCGTCCGTGGGGAGAACCGGTGTGCGGCGGCCCGCGCGTCGGCGGCGGCGTCGATGAATCGAGAGCCGCGCAGCAAAGCGTCGTAAAGAGTCGTCGCGAACATCGATGACGCCGCGCTGTCTACCGCCCAGCCCGCGACAACGACACACTCGACGCCGATCTCGATCAACGCTCGCCCGAAGCCCGCCGCGAACGCGACACGATCGTACTTCGGGACGACCAACGGGCCCTGCGCTGCGGCATGACACGTGTTGATGAACACGAGCTCGGGGACGTGGCGCATGGCGCCGATCTCTCGAGGACCGAGCAACGCGCCGTCAGAGAGGACGAGTCCGCCCGCCGTGGTGGCGGATACCGGTTCGCCGTGGCCGCAGAGATGTACCACCCTCCAGGGGCCTTCATACAGCGCATTCACGATTTCGCCCGCACGTGGCCGGCTGTCGTCAGGGTCCCGGCCGGTCAATTGCGAGACCTGGCTTCTGTCCAACTGATGAAGTGCAGTCAGCCGCTGGTAGACGGCGGCCACCTCCTGACGCGCGCCAGGCGTTCGGGGGTAACTCGGCGGGCATGCCGGCTCGCCGATGAGCAGAACGCGCGGTTCGCTTAAACGGTCAGTGACGTTCTCACGCGGCGACGAGGCCTGGACCTGGCGAAGTAGCTTGGCGCGGATGGACCA
Organism: Vicinamibacterales bacterium; assembly: GCA_035259385.1. GTDB lineage: Bacteria > Acidobacteriota > Vicinamibacteria > Vicinamibacterales > CAVVIG01 > QHWK01. Next base: position 69,154 of record DATFWL010000443.1, read on the forward strand.
CGGGACCCGTCGACCCTCGTCAGCCGGGGCTTGCAGCAGTTCCCATGGGATTGCCGCCGTCGCGGGATCGAGCACCAGATGGGTTTCTTCGGAGCTGCTGATGAAGGGGACGATCTCGGTGGGAATCAGCAGGCCGTGCAGCGTCGCGCCGAAGCGTGGATCGGATGCATGGTCGTCAGAAGATTGAACGATCAGATCGCGGACAACGCTGGTGGCGGCGCGAACTGCACGGACCTCGCTGCGCGCCTGCTTCGTGTCGAGCGTGAACTGCAACAGCGGCTCCCCATCCTGGCGAGCGCTCCAGGCAATCGACATCAGGGCGTGGCTCGTGCCCCGATAGCGGGCGCTGATGACACGTTGAAGTCCGCCGATTGCTGTCTCGACGAATGAGTCGAGGACAAATTGGTCCGGTGAGACGAACTGTTGCGCGCGCAGACCATGCCAGGCCTCGGTTGCCCGGTCGAGATAGAGCTCGATGAACCGCAGATGGGTGACAGCGGCCGGGCTGCGTGCCGATCGGCCGAAGTTCTTCAACAGCGCGTTGGCTTCATCGAACAGCTGATACCCTGCGGCCCGAGCCGGGCCCGGTACTCTTTGCTCGCGTACGTGCAGCCCTAGTCGGGGTGGTGCGGCAGACCGGCGTCGGGACAGCGACACTTCAACGCCATATCGGGTGCTCAGTCAGGTGTCGGGACGCGCTCCTGCCGATCGGGGATCGCTCGCGTCGATTCTGGACGGTGCTTGTGTCTCGCGGATGGGTGCGCCGGCGCAGCCATCCAGGAGCTGACCCGACGAGCCGGGGTGCAGGTCCTTGAAGATTTTGGAGATATTCGCGTTACAGCGCGACTACTTCCGCGCGGTCACGCGAGGAGGGAAGTTGGAGCGGGCTACGGCGATCGAACTCTGTTAACGCGTGTTTTCTAAATGACGATGGCGCGCGACTTCTGGCCCCGAGAGTTTGATCCTGCGCTGATTAGCGCGTTGCGGTTCGTGCACTCGTGTCCACCAGAATTCTCGGCGTTACACCCGCGTCGTGGAAATAAACATTGTGGACACGATTAAACGCTTCCAAGAAGACGCACTCCGGATCATTCGTTCCACAGCTTGAATCCGCGGATGCACCCCGACTTCGCCTAGATAGCCCTCATTCTTCGCGCAGCAGCATCAACGGACTCACCGACAGCGCGCGCTGCGCGGGAATCCACGTTCCGAGCACGCCCAGGAGCGCCATCGCGACGACAACGCCTGCCAGGACGACCGGATCGCGCGGACTCGCCTGATACACGATGGCCGCGAGCACGCGGCTCGCCAGGATGCCGAGGACGAGGCCAGCTCCCGAACCAAGCGCCAGCAGTTTGAGCGCACGCCCGAGCGCCGAGCGCAGAACGTGCGCGCGCTGCGCGCCGAGCGCCATGCGGATGCCCAATTCCCGCTTCCGTTTGCTCAGCGAGTAGGCCGCCAAACCGAAGATGCCGGTGACGGACAGCATCGCGCCCATCGCGCCCAACACCCCGAGCGACGCCGTGGCCATGCGCGGTCCGAACAGCGTCGCGCCGCTGTCGAGCTCGCTCTTCCACGTTTCGATCGAGAACGGCATCGCCGGATCCAAGTCGTGCAGCGTCGTCCTGATCGCCGAGGTCAATTGCCGTGGGTCGTGCGACGACCGGACGACGAGCCAGGTCGACGTCGTGGGCGACTGCTGAATAGGAAAGAACATCGCCGGCTGCGGACTTTCAGCGACGCTCGTGTACTTTCCATCTTCGACGACGCCGATGACCTGAATGCGCGAACCGTCGCGGATCTTGTAGTAGCTGCCCACGGCGTTGGTGACGGAACCGAAGATTCTGCGTGCGAACTCCTGATTGATCACCGCGACGCGCGGCGCGTCCTTGTCGTCGTGCCACGTCGGCGCTCGTCCGGCCAGAAGTGCGGTCCCCGCTGCCTGGAAATATCCGGGCGAGATCTTGTAGGCGACGGGATTCGCTACAGCGTTGGCCGGCCTGAGGTCCGTCATCGTGTCGGTATAAATGCTGATCGTGGTCGAGCCAGCCCACAATGGCGGTTGATCGATCAGGCCCACCGCCTCGGTGCCCGAAATCGTCTGCAGCGCCTCGATCATCCGCTTCTGGATCGGCGCGACCATGCCTTCCTTGTATCCGGCCATGCTGAGATCCGTGTCGACAAGCATGGCGCGATCGATCTCGAAGCCGAACGAAATGTTCTGCGACCGCAGCAGGCCGCGGACGGCGACGAGCGAGGCGGTGACCAGCACTGCACAGATCGCGATCTGCACGACGAGCAGCAGGTCGCGGACCGCAATCCGCCGCACGACGTACCCGGTCGATCCCGCCTTCACGACCTCGTACGGGTCGGTGCGGAGCGTCTGCCGCACCGGCACGGCGCCAAAGACGAACCCGCTGGCGATCGTGACCAGCAGGGCGACGGCGTATACCGTGCGGTCCGGCGTCACCGGCACGTGAATCGGAAATCGGGAAAACGGTTGCCAGGCGCTCAGACCGCGCAGTACGACGACGCTGGCCGAGACGCCGGCGGCGCCGCCAATCAACGCGATCAGCACCGCTTCAGTGAACAACTGCCGCAGAATCCGCGCGCGGCTCGCGCCGAGCGCCAGGCGCAGGGCCACTTCGCGCGAGCGATCGGCGGCGCGCGCGGCAAACAGACTGCCGAGGTTGGCGCACGCGGCCAGCAGAATCAGCGCCGCCAGCAACATCAGCCCGATCAGGAACGCCTGCACGACCGGACCAAGAAAGTCGCCATACAATCCCGGCCGCGCCAGCGCGAAGGTCATCTGCCCGTCATCTTTCGGATAGTTTTTTTCGAGATAGGCGCCTATCGAATTCAGATCGGCAATGGCCTGCGCCGGCGTCATCCCGCCCTTGAGATGCCCCATCACCATGAAGATCCAGTGCGTGCCGCGCTTGTTCAAGTCGGTATTGCCCTCGAGCTGTTCCTCGTTGAGCAGCGGCACGAACAAATCGGGCGTGAAAAACATCAGCGTGCCGTGGAAGGCAGGCGGGGCGACTCCGACGATCGTGTACGGGTGCTTGTTGAGTCGAACGACGCGGCCGATGACGGAAGGATCCCCCTGAAAACGGGTGTGCCAATAGGTGTGGCCGAGGACGACATACGGCACGCTGTTGGGGCCATGCTCGTCGGCGGCGTGAAAGAAGCGTCCGAGGTGCGGTTGAATCCTCAGCGCATCGAAGTAGTTCCCGGTGACCGACTCGGCCCAGGCGCGCGTCGGATTGTCGCCGGTGTCAAGGCCCACCTGCGCGAAGCTGAACGCGGCGAGGCCGTCGAAGGAACGGTTGCGATCGCGCAAGTCGACGTAATCCGGATACGACTGAGACCCTGCCTTGTCCGGCCCGCGCTCGATTTGATAGAGACTCTCCGCGTCGGGGACATCGAGGGGCCGCAGGATGAAGGCGTTCAGGACGCTGAA
>DATFWL010000444.1:0-13204 GCA_035259385.1 Vicinamibacterales bacterium
CGGAACGCTTTGAACGCGGTCTCATGCCACTCGATGGTGTCGGGCGTGACGTTCTTCAGGTAGCGCCGCTCATCGAGGAACTGGCTGAACAGCACCGAAGACAGAAGGTCGCTCGCACGCTCAACGTTTGACGCAGACAGAGGGTCCATACGGGCTCCTTGGCCTCTGTCGCGATAGGTTGTTTAGGAGTTTAAGTGCTTGCTCTTCAAGCACTTTGGCGGGCCCAGCAGGACTCGAACCTGCGACCTCCTGGTTCGTAGCCAGACGCTCTATCCAACTGAGCTATGGGCCCCAAGGGTCAGAAACTCCGATCCTAACATTGATGCAACCGCTCGCGGAAGAGCCGGTCGTCCTTGAATAGCGCGGCGAGACGGGCTCGCAACTCGCGCGGTGCGCTCACCTCGTGCGGATCGAGCCGCGTTGCGCCATCGCCGCGCTGCGCGAGCCATGAGAACACGATCGGCGCGCACGGCGCGTGCGGGCCCGTGTCGCGGGGCTGTCCGCGCGCGAGCGCGCTCCGGAAAAACCGCATGATCCGCTGCGCGTGGACGACGAGATCGGCGCCGTTCCTCCGGGTCCGCTGAATCATGGTGCGGCCGTCGGCCGCGGCGGCGATCAGCTCCACTGAGTCGTCTTCAACCGACGGCATCACCACCAGTACGTCGCGGACCAGCGCCCGCGGGATCGCGCGGGTGTCGAGCGCCGGCGCGCCGATCTGCACGTTGACGGCCGGCTGCAGTTCCTCGATGAGCGCCGCCTCACGGAGCAGCGCCTCGAGATCCGACCCGACCTCCTGCCACTCCGCGTCGGAGGCCCGCGCCATCTCCGGCTTGAGCGCGCGCCAGCGCCGCTCCGCGAAATGCGCGCGCAGCCGGCGCCGCAGATTCACCGCCTTGCCCACATACAACGCGCGCCCCTCGGCATCCCTCAGGACGTAGACGCCGGGCGTCGCCGGCGCCGCGCGACAGATGCGTTCGCCCGCCCGGCGCCAGACGTCCCTGCGATCTTCAAGGACGAGCGCCTGCGCGACGAGCCGCCGCGCGAGCTCTGGTGACGCTCCACGAATGCCGAGCACCTCGGCCGCGAGGCGCTGGTGATCGGGCGCCGCACCCATGTCGGCGAGTCGCGCGATGAGCCTATCGCGGAGGAGAGACACGTCTGACGCCCGGCTGAGCCCTTCGCGACGTCCGTCACCTACGGCGATGGACGCACGGCCGCGCGATCCAGACCGAACCCCGAACGAAGCTGTGGCGTCAGCGTGATCGGCAGGCGTCCGGTCACCGGTGCCTCCCCGGCAATCGCGCGAACCGCCGCCCGTTCGGCCTGATCGTAGAAGTCGTACGTCAGGAGCATCGCCGGCAGCTCCGGTACGAACGACGCGGTATAGGGGTTGCCGAAGAACACCGTCACCATCGGCACGCCCGCCTGATCGGTCAATCGCGCGAGATCCTTGAGGAGCCGCACCAGCTCACCCGCGAGATCGATCCGCCCGCTGCCCGACGTCGACCGCACGAACACCGACGCGACGATGGCGCCGTAGCGCGGCACGAGCGCACGGACCAGATCGAGATCGGCCATCGACGTGTGATCAGACACCTCGATCGCGGTGACCTGCGGCCAGCGCTTCTTGAGCTCGGGAATGAACGTGCGGCTCGGCGCAGCGATCTCCCACCCCGACGGATAGTCGAGGACGGACAAGTACAGAATCGGCGCGTCGCGCGGCACCGCGAGCGGCACCTGGCGGCGATCGTCTTTCACCAGCGTCATCGACCGGGTGAACGCGTCCTGCGCGATCGCGTCGTGCGCGCGGCCTCCGACCATCGCCGGCACTCCCTCGAGGTCGATCGTTCTGCGCCGGTGCAGGCCGACGGCCGCCTTCGCACGCAGGACGCGCCGCACCGACGCGTCGACGTGCTCCTGCGCGAGGCGTCCGGTCGCGAGCGCCTGCCTGACGCCGCTGAACGCCGCAACTGGATCAGGAGAGTGGAGCACCTGGTCGGCACCGGCGGCCAGCGCGCGCACGGCGCCTTCGCCGGGCGGCACCATCTTCGCCACCGCATCCATCGACATCGAGTCGGTATAGACCAGGCCGGCAAACCCGAGATCCTGCCGCAGCAGGTCGTGGAGGATCGGCCGGCTGAAGGTGGCCGGCGTCTGCGGCGCGGGATCGAGCGACGGCAGCTCGATGTGCGCGGCCATCACCGCCTGCGCGCCCGCGTCGATGCCGCGGCGGAACGGCACGAGCTCGACGTCGTGTAGCCGGCGCCGGTCGAAGCTCACCACCGGCAGTCCCAGGTGGCTGTCGACGTCGGTATCGCCGTGCCCCGGAAAATGTTTGACGGTCGCAATCATCGCGCCGTTCTTCGCGCCCGCGACGTAGGCGCCGACGAGCGCGGCGACGCGAGCGGGATCTTCGCCGTAGGAGCGGATGTTGATCACCGGATTGCGCGGGTTGTTGTTGATGTCGGCGAGCGGCGCGAAGTTCACCTGGATGCCGAGCGCCCGCGCCTCGATCCCGGTAATGCGCGCCTCTTCGCGAACGAGCCGCTCGCCGTCGGCGCCGGCGATCGCCCCCATCGCCATCTGCCGCGGGAACGACGTCGCGCCGCCAATCCGGAAGCCGACGCCGGTTTCGAAGTCAGCCGTATTCAACAGCGGCACCTTCGACAGCGCCTGCAGGCGATTGATCAGCGACGCGGCGGAAAGCGGCTGACCGAGGATGACGGTTCCGTACGCGGCATTGAGCAGCACCGCCGGCGCCGGTTTGGTTGCGCCGAACACGTGAAACCCGGCGACGTGATACTCGCGCACGAGCCGCGACAGCGAGTCGAAAACGTCGCTGTCGGTGCTCACGAAACTCGAATCGAACGCCGGCACGATGAGCTGACCGATCTTCTCGTCGGTGGTGAGCGCCTGAAAGGTGCGGTCGACCCACTGCTCGGCGTCGCGGTCGAGGGTGAACGGCTCGCGCGGCGCCGCGACCGCGGCGGCGGCGGCGAGCAGGATCGTGCACACGAGCCGTCGCGAGGCGAGCATCACGAGAATCCTATTACAATCAGCGCGATGAGCCACGTCGATCATCGTGAGGCGGCGCCGCGATCGGTGCGCTGCTTCATCGTGACGGTGAGCGATACGCGGACCGAGGCGACCGACACGGCGGGGCGCGCCATCGCAGACATGCTGGCCGCCGCCGGCCACGCGATCGCGGGACGCACGATCGTGAAGGACGATCCGGATCAAGTGCGCAGCACGGTCGAACGTCATCTGGCCGCGCCGGATGTGCAGGCGATCATCACGACGGGAGGCACCGGGATTTCCGCGCGCGACAGCACATATGAAGCGATCAGCGGGCTGCTGCACAAACGGCTCGACGGATTCGGCGAGCTTTTCCGGATGCTCAGCTACGAGCAGATCGGCGCTGCCGCGATGATGAGCCGCGCCTGTGCAGGCCTCGCCGCGGGCCGCATCGTCATCTCGTTGCCGGGATCTGAGGCCGCCGTCCGTCTGGCGATGGAACGGCTCGTCATCCCGGAGCTCGGACACATGGTGCAACAGGCGAACCGGTGATCGGCTCCCGATGAGACCATTCACGTCGACGATCACCCTCGACGAAGCGCGGCGCCGCCTCGACGCGGCGGTACGGCCGATCGCCCGAATCGAGCAGGTGCCGCTCGAGGCGGCGGCCGCCCGCGTGGCGGCGGCCGACGTCGTGTCGCCGATCGACGTACCGCCGTTTGCGCGATCGGCGATGGACGGATACGCGGTGGTCGCCGCAGACACGACCGGCGCGTCGAAGAGCGCGCCCGCGCGCCTTCGCCTCGTCGATCGCATCTACACCGCGCAGATGTCCACGACCACGATCACCGCGGGATCGTGCGCGGAGATCGCGACCGGCGCGCCGCTGCCCGCTGGCGCCGACGCGGTCGTGATGGTCGAGGACACGGCGCAGAGCGGCGACGGCGCCATCGACGTCTTTACGGCCGCTCAGCCGGGCCAGAACGTCGGCCGCCGGGCCGCCGATATCGCGGCCGGCGACAGCGTGATCGCCGCGGGCGACGTCCTCACCCCGAGCCGGGTCGGCGCGATCGCCGCCATCGGCCGCACGGCCGTCGAGGTCTTCGCCCGGCCGCGGGTCGCGATTCTCTCGACCGGCAACGAAATCGTCGAGCCCGGACGGCCGCTGGCACCCGGACACATCTACGACGTCAACCGATTCACGCTCGCGGCGATCGTCGAGGCGCACGGCGGCATTCCTGACCCCCGGCGCGCCGTCGACGACACAGTCGACGCGCTGATCGCGTCGCTCGACGCCTGCGCCGGCGCTGATCTCATGGTGTTCTCAGGCGGCAGCTCGGTCGGTGAACGCGACCTCCTGGTCGACGCAATCGCCGCGCGCGGCCGGATGGTGTTTCACGGCATTGCAGTGCGGCCCGGGAAACCGACGGCGTTCGCGACAGTTGACGGCGCACCGTTCTTCGGGATGCCTGGCAACCCGACGTCGTGCCTGTCGAACGCGTACATTCTGCTGGTGCCGTTCCTGCGCGCCCTCGCCCGCCTGCCGCCGTACACGCCGCGGACCCTGCGTGTGCCGCTCGGCCGTCGCATCGCGTCGGCGGTGAACCGCCACCAGTTCTATACGGTCACGGTTCGCGACGGCGTGGCCATGCCGGCATTCAAAGGGTCCGGCGACATCACCAGCCTGTCACGCGCCGACGGCTACATCGAAATCCCAGCCGATCAGAGCGTGGTCGAGGAAGGCTCGCTGGTGACGGTCACGCTGTTCTGACCGCTCGCCCGAAGCCTTCGCGCTGCATTGCGACGCGTCAGTATGTCGAGCCCCTCGTTACGCATTCCACATTCCTAATTCCAAATTCCTCAGCGCCGTCCGATGCGGCGTTCGTACTCCACCTCGAGCACATCGGCGGTGTGCAGATCGAAGGCGGCTGCCGTGCGCTGGTAGCGGCCGCGGAACTCGGAGTGGCAGCGATAGCAGACGGTGACGTCCTTCAGGCGCCCGTAGACGACGAGATCGATGAGCGCAGCCGAGGCGAGGATGGCGTAGGCGATCAGATCGCGGCCGAACCAGTAGAACGCGGCGCTGATCGATGCCCCGGCGATCACGACCGCCAGGCCAAGCTTGGGATCGAAATCCTTGCGGATGTAGAAGTCGGCGCCATCGCACACCGGGCAACGATCGACCGCGCGATCGCCGCGCACGGCGTCGGTCATGCGCAACGCGATCTCGCGGCCGCAGCGGCCGCACGCGATCGTCGCCGGCGCGTCGGCGGCGGCAACCGGCAGACCAGCATCACACTTCGGACACCTGGCGAGCACGTCCACTCGGTTCGTCTCCACGTCGTCGCTGTCGATGACGGCCGCCGTCCCCGCGTTCGTGCGAGCGCACTGCGGCCGATCGCATGCCCGCGGAACGGCCAATCGCGGCGAGCGCACGCGCGACGCACCATCGCACGTGCTATCGTACGCGCGGCTGAAGGCTTCGCGCCAGAACCGTCGGCACGACGAGTCAGCCGAGCGCCTGCTGGTTATTCCTCGCGCAGCGCTTCGGTCGGCTCGAGCCGCGCGGCACGCAGCGCAGGCAGGTAGCTTGCCACCATCGCGACAGTACCCAGACCGACGGCCGCCATCGCGAGCGTCGCGGGGTCGCCGGGATGCAGTCCAAACAGCAGCGTCGCGGCCGTGCGCGCCGCTGCGACGGCGAGCGTCGTGCCGACAGCGACGCCCGCGACGAGGAGCACGCCGGCTTCCCGCATCACCATCTGGACGATGGCGCGTCGGTCTGCGCCAAGCGCAATCCGTATTCCGATTTCGTTTCTCCGGCGCGCGACCATGTACGACATGACGCCGTAGAGCCCAATCGTGGCAATCAGGGCGGCGAGCGCACCGAAGAAGCCCGACAGCATCGCCATCAGCCGCTCGCGCACGAGCGAATCGCGCACCATCGACGGAAGGGTCTGGAACTGCACGATGATGCTGCGGTTGACCTGACCGAGCACTGCCGTCACCGCGGGTGTGATCGTCGTCAACGGCGCGTTCGAACGCAACGCAACCTGCAGGAACGGATCCGGCTTCACGGCTTGAGAGGAGGCGAAGTACACCAGCGGGATGAACTCCTCGCGCAGGTCGGTGTACTTCGTGTCCTTGACGACGCCGATGATGCGGCACAGCGGCTGCGGCTGTCCCGGCGGTTGGTCGATCCGAAAGGCCTGACCGAGCGGATTCTGCCCTGCGAAGTATTTCAGCGCGAACAGCTGGGTGACGATCACGACCTTTTCCGCGCCCGGCGTGTCGCGCTCGCCGAAGTCGCGTCCGGCCAGGATCGGTGTGCCCATCGTCCGGAAGTAACCGGCGCTGACCTCGTTGACGTTCACGTTGTCCGGGTATTTCTTCCCGTCGATCAGGATGTTGTTGTTCCAGCCGCTGCCGCTCACCGGCATGATGAACGCCTGTGCGGCGGAAATGACGCCTGGCAGCGCCGCCAGCCGGGAGGTCAAGTCCGCGAACGCCGCGGTCCGGCGCTCATCGGGAATACCGGCGCGACGCAGGTCCATGTTCACGACGAGGATGCCGTCCTGTTGAAAGCCGGCATCGACCGTGAGGAGGTTGCGCAGGCTGCGGACGAACAGCCCCGCGCCGACGACCAGTACCAGCGACAGCGCCACCTGCGCGACGACCAGCGCGCGGCGCATGCCGAAGCGTTCCCGCGCGTCGGTCGAGCTGCGGCTGCCCGCCTTCATCGCATTCGCGATCGCCGTGCCGGTCGCGCGAACCGCCGGCGCCAATCCAAACACCAGGCAGGTGATGACGGCGAGCGTGGCAGTGAACGCGAAGATCCGCCAGTCGAGCGAGAGCGCGACGAAGATCCGGTTGTTCTCGGTTCGCAGCAAGTCGACGAGGAACTGGCTGAGCCACTGCGCGAGGATCGCGCCGGCAACGGCCCCCGCCGCCGCAATCAACAGGCTTTCAGCCAGCAACTGACGGACGATGCGTCCGCGCGACGCGCCGATCGCGAGTCGCACGGCAATCTCGCGTTCGCGAGCCGTGGCGCGCGCGAGCATGAGGTTGGCGAGGTTCGCGCAGGCGATCAGCAGTACGAGTCCGGTGGTCGCGAGCAGCAGCCACAGCGGCGATTCGTACTGCCGGCGCAGTTGCGAGATGCCGGTGCCGGCAGGATACGCGCCGATTTTGAACTGGAGGTAGTGCTTGGCGTCTTCCGCGCGGTACTCCGGCAACGTCGCCTGGAAAATCGGCGCCGAGATCGACGTCAGCTGCGCGCGCGCCTGCTCGAGCGTCACGCCGGGATTCAACCGTCCCATCGCCCCGAGGAACCAGACGGCCTTCTTGTCGAGCGCCGAACGGGAGCCTCGCGAGAGAGGCTCCGCGCAGAGCGGCACCGCGACGTCGAACGTGCGCCCGACTTCCACGCCGAAGAAGCTGGCCGGCGTGACACCGACGACGCCAAACGGATGGCCGTCGAGCGTGATAGAGCGGCCGACCACGGCGGGGTCGCCGCCGTACTCGCGCTGCCAGAACCCATAGCCGAGCACCGCGGGCGGCGCGGCACAGCCGCTCCGGTCGTCTGCCGACGTCAGCGTCCGGCCGATCAGCGCCGGAACGCCAACGCCTTTGAAGAAGTCGCCGCTCACCCAGAGACCCTGTGCCGTCCGCGCCTCACCGCTCGTCGTCAGATCGAACCCGACGCCGCTCCAGGCGAACGCCTCGGAGAACACCTGCTGCCGATCGCGAATCTGTTCCCACAGCGGGTTGGTCAGGCTCGGACGGCGTCCCGAGAACTGGCCGGTGCGCCCGCCGACCGGATCGGCGATGCGGATCTCGAGCAGGTCCGCGGGGCTCTTCACCGGCAGCGTGCGAATCCGCACGGCATCGAGCAACTGGAAGATCGCGGTATTGGCACCGATGCCGAGCGCGAGCGACAGGATCGCGACGAGGGCAAACGTCGGATTGAGGCGCAGCAGCCGCGCTCCGTACTTGAGATCGCGCCAGACGTTGTCGACCAGCGTCACCGAATTCATCTGATAGATCTCCTCGCGAACGAGCGTGGCGTTGCCCAGCTTGCGACGAGCGGCGTCGCGTGCTGCCGCCGGCGACATGCCGCGGGCGATGTTGTCGTCGGTCTCGATGGCGAGATACGACTCGAGCTCACGGGCGCGCTCGTCGTCCCACCGATTCCGCCGGAAAAAACGCGTCAGGCTCACGCTGGCCTCAGGATGCGATTGACGGCGCGGACGATCTCGTCCCACCGGCTGGTCTGCGCGGCGAGCTGCTTGCGGCCGGCCGGCGTCAGGCGGTAATAACGGGCGCGCCGGTTGTTCTCCGAGGTGCCCCAGAATGAGGCAATCCAGCCGCGATCCTCGAGGCGATGCAGCGCCGGATACAGCGATCCATGCTCGACCTGCAGCACGTCGTCCGACTGGCGCTCGATGGCATAGGCGACGCTGTGGCCGTGTGCGGCGCCGACCGCCAGGGTTTTGAGAATCAACAGGTCGAGCGTCCCCTGGAGCATTTCGCCCTGAATAGGCGCATTTCCGCGCTTCGGCATAGTCCTGCCATCGTACTCCACTAGATCATCTACCGCAATGGTTGGACGGCGCGCGCAGGTGAACAGGTAGGCAGGAAAGGCCGGACCTGCGTACGGATGCCGGCGCGCCGGCGCGCGCTCAGGATCGGCCCGAGTAGAACGAGGGCAGCGGCAGGTCGCGCATCGTGTGCAGGCCGGGCGAGGCGTTGAGCACCCGGGCAATCGAGTTGACGACGATCGACGCGGTCGCGACATCGCCATGGATGCCGCCGGCGATCCGCATCGACAGGTTGGGCGATCCTTCGATCTCGACCGAATCGAACGTTTCCGGCGAACCGAGGTAGGCCTCCATGTGGAGCTTGATGACCGGTTCGCCCTTCCGGTAGCCGACGCCGTCCTGCACGATGCCGGCGACATATCCTGGATCGACCGCGAGGTACTCGCTCGAGATGGTCACGGTGGCGAGCTTCGGCTGGATCTCATCCGCGATGCGGTCGAGCGTCCACCCGAGCGCGTCGGCGATCATCGCGATCGACTCGGTCAGTCCGACGTGGCGCACGCTGCCGTCGTCGACTTTTTTCTGGAACTGTTCGGTGGTCAGGCCGGCGCCGATCTTCTGCTGGAACGGCAGCCGGCGGATCCGCGCGTCCTGCACGCGATTGACGACCACCCGCTCGACGCGCTCGCACACGGCGGTGAGCGCGATCGGCAGCGCGTCCATCGCGAAGCCGGGGTTCACGCCCGTACCGAGCACCGCCACCCTGGCCTTCTTCGCGGCCGCGTGAATCTGCCGCGCCTGGCGGATGTGCGTGTAGCCCGGATACGACAGCTCCTCGGTGGTCGAGACGATCGGCTTCTTGTATTTCAGGATCGTCTCGATCTCGGGCAGGACGCTCTTGATCGACGAGCCCGTACAGAGCACGACGACATCCGGCTTCGCCGTCTTCAACGCCTTCTCCGCGTCGCCGGAGACCTTCGCGCCGATCCGCCGTGACAGGCCGACGACGTCGCCGATATCCCGTCCGACTTTCGCTGGATCGATATCGATCGCGCCCACGATCTTGAAACCGGGACGCACCGCAATCTGTTTGACAATCGCCGCACCGATCGGTCCGAGCCCGAAGTGCATCACTTTGATGTGGGGCATGACCCGCGGATTATACTCACGAGCGATGGCGCCGGACCACCCGGGCGGGCTGACGCGTGAGCACGTCGTGTGGGCGTACCGGCTCCTGCTGGACCGCGATCCCGAAAACGACGACGTGATCGGCCCGAAGCTGGCCGGGTCACGGGACACGAGCGAACTCCGGCGGCATCTGATGACGTCGGCGGAGTTCCGGGACAAGAACCCGGACTTCGCGCACACCAACGATCCAACGCTGGTCATCAAGGAGATCGCGCCGGGCGTGCGCCTGCTGATCGACCTGTCGGATCACGTGATCGGCCTGAACATTCTGCGCGGCCACTACGAGCGCGACGAAGTGCGCTTCGCGCGGGGCGTGTTGAGGCCCGGAGACGTCGCCATCGACGCCGGTGCGCACATCGGTTTCTTCACGGTGCACCTGGCCGACGCGGTCGGGGCATCGGGACGCGTGTACGCGTTCGAGCCGCTCGACACGAATTCGGCACTCCTCGAGCGATCGATTGCTGAAAATGGCTATCAGGATCGCGTGGTCCTTCGCCGCGCGGCGGTCGGCGCAACGTCGGGCACGGCGACCCTCACGTTTCCCCTCGAGACGTTGAATTCGGGTGGCGCGTACCTCCTGCGCGGAGGCACCGCGGCGCTGAGGGGCAACCAGACGCGGCAGGTGCCGCTGGTCGCCCTCGACGATCTCGCCATCCGGCGTCCGGTTCGGCTCATCAAGATGGACGTGGAGGGCGCCGAACCGCTGGTCGTTCGCGGCGCCGCGCGGATCCTGCGCGAGGATCGCCCGCTGCTGCTGTCCGAGCTCCACCCGGTGCAACTCGATCGCGCGTCGAGCACGACCGCGGACGGTTTCCTCGATCAACTCCGCGCGCTCGGTTATCGCGCCCATCTCGTCGAGCACGGATCGATCGGCGCGCCGCTCGATCGCGCACCGGCCGACGCGCTCGTGTCGGTCGCGTTCGTTCCTTGTCGATAATCGCGGTCGCACGACTGTCTCGCGACACGCCGCCTTGATGTGCTACAATGTGCTACATGAAGGCTGCGGCACACCACAGGACCGCGGCGCCACGACAAACTGGCGCCACGGCCGCGAATCGCGTCGGCGTTCGTGAACTGCGTCAGAACCTGAGCGTGCACCTCCGTCGCGTACTGCGCGGAGAGACCCTCGAAGTCACCGACCGCGGGCGGGCTGTGGCGATCCTCGCGCCGCTGCCGAGGACGACGTCGCTGCTGGATCGGCTGATCGCCGAGGGCCGCGTGATTCCCGCGAACGGCGACTTGCTCGATCTCCAAAGGCCACCGATGCCGGTCTCCCGCCGCGCCAGCCGCGCGCTGCAGCGGCTCCGCGCCGATCGCCGGTTGTGACCGCCGCCGTTTACCTGGACTCCTCCGCGATCGTCAAGCTCGTGTTCGTCGAGCCCGAGACGACGGCCCTCGAACAGTTCCTCACGACGTGGCCGATTCGTGCGTCGAGCGCCGTTGCGGCTATCGAGACCATGCGCACGGCGCGCCTCATCGGTGATCGTGACGTCATCAGACACGCCAGCAGGGTCCTGGCTGCCTTTCACCTCCTCGAGCTCGACAGGAGCATTGTCACCGCCGCATCGGAGGTCGAACCGCGCCCGCTGCGTTCGCTGGACGCGATTCATCTTGCGTCCGCGCTGTCATTGCGAGATGCGCTGGCCGGGATGCTCGTTTACGACAAGCGCCTCGCCGCGGCTGCCCGCAAAGCCGGCCTGACCGTCTGGGCCCCGGCGTGAGCGCGACGCGCCGGTGATAGCATTGCCGCGCATGCGGGACATCGCGCACGCCGCCCTCGCGTGCATCTGCCTCTCGGCGCCGGCCTTCGCTCAGCCCTCGACTGGCGGCATCTTGACGCCGCCACGCTCGCCACGCAACGCGAACTACACCATCACCGCCCGGCTCGATCCCGCCACCCGCACGATCACCGGCTCGGAAGTGATCGCGTGGCGCAACATCACGCGCAACGCCGTCAGCACTCTGCAGTTCCATCTCTACTGGAACGCGTGGAAGAACACGCGGTCCACGTTCATGCGCGAGCAGGCGCTCGCCGGCTTCGGAAACGACAGCGCGCGGCGTGCTGGCGAATGGGCGCGCATGGACGTCGGCAGCGTCACCGTCGACGGCGCCGATCGCACCGCCTCACGCCGCTTCGTCACCCCGGACGACGACAACGCCAACGACGAGACCGTCATGGAGGTGCCGCTGGCGAGCGCGATTCCGCCGGGGGGGACGGCGACGATCATCGTCGCCTGGACGGCCCACGTGCCGCGGACGTTCGCGCGAACCGGCGCGATCGGACACTTCTTCTTCATCGCGCAGTGGTTCCCGAAGCTCGGCGTCCTGCAGGACGAAGGATGGAACTGCCACCAGTTCCATTCGGGCACCGAGTTCTTCTCGGACTACGGCGTGTACGACGTCTCGTTGACGATCCCGGCCGGCTGGGCCGTCGGCGCAACCGGCGTCGAGCGCGAGCAGCGCGACGCAGGGAGCCAAACCGTTCACCGCTTCTATCAGGAGGACGTCCACGATTTCGCCTGGACGACCAGTCCCGATTACGTCGTTCACACGGCGCGGTTCGAGCATCCCACGCTGCCGCCGGTCGAGATGCGCCTGCTGCTGCAACCCGAGCACGAGAGCCAGGCCGGACGCCATTTCGACGCCACGCGCACGACGCTGAAATACTACGGCGAGTGGTTCGGACCGTACCCGTACGGGCACATCACGATCGTCGATCCCGCGTTTCAAAGCGGCGCCGGCGGCATGGAATATCCGACGCTGTTCACCGCCGGCACGCGTTGGCTGGCGCCGGCGCGCGTGCTGACGCCGGAGGGCGTGACGGTCCACGAGGCCGGCCACCAGTTCTGGTACGGCATCGTCGGCAACAACGAGTTCGAGGACGCGTGGATGGACGAGGGATTCAACACCTTTTCGACCGCCCGCGCCGTGGCCCAGGTCTACGATCCGAATTACCTCTCGGTCCGTTACTTCGGCGGGTTCGTCCCGTGGGTGTTCAAGGACATCGCGCTTTCCCGCGAGACCGAGGGCAACCGCCTGCATCCGTACACTCGCGACGCGAAGGCTGATGAGCAGTCGACGCCGACCTACAGGTACTACCCGCCGACCTCCGGGAGCATCACCTACAACAAGACCGCGCTGTGGCTGAACACGATGGAGCGCTGGCTGGGCTGGCCGGCCCTGCAGAAAATCATGTCGATGCACTTCGAGCGATGGAAGTTCAGGCACCCGAAGCCGCGCGATTTCTTCGACCTGACGACCGAGGCGCTCGGCCGCAACATCGGGTGGTACTTCGATCAGGTCTATCGCAGTTCGAATGCGTTCGACTACGCCGTGCAGGAATTGCGAAGCTCGCGCGATCAGGATCGCTATCACACGACGGTCGTGGTCCGGCGCTACGGTGAAGCGACGTTCCCGATCGACGTCCGGGTCACGTTCGAGAGCGGAGAGCCGGCCGTCGA
>DATFWL010000445.1:0-5750 GCA_035259385.1 Vicinamibacterales bacterium
AGGTCGGGCAGGTCAGGCAGGTCGGGCAGGTCAGGCAGGTCGGGCAGGTCGGGCGGATTGTGTGGGTCGAGTGGGTCACGCAGGCTGTTCGGGTGGGCTTGCCGCGCCGTAGCTCGCGCGGTTGGGGCCGAAGCGAGCGAAGGCGGGAGCGAAAACAGACGACATGAATCCAACGATAGGCATCATCGGCGGCAGCGGCCTGTACGACATGGCGGAGGTGACCGATCGTGAAGAGCGACAGGTCAAGACGCCCTTCGGCGACCCGTCCGGGCCGTACGTGATCGGCACGCTTCGCGGCAAACGAGTGGCCTTTCTGGCGCGCCACGGCGTCGGCCACCGGATCCTCCCCTCGGAGCTCAATTTCCGCGCGAACATCTACGGGTTCAAGGTGCTCGGCGTCGAGCGGATCATGTCGGCGAGTGCGGTCGGCAGCCTGAAGCAGGAGTACAAGCCGCTCGACATCGTCGTGCCCGATCAGTTCTTCGACCGGACGAAGGGGCGGATCAGCACCTTCTTCGGCCGCGGCATCGTCGCGCACGTCGCGTTCGCGCACCCGCTATGCGCCGAGTTGTCGCGGATCGCCGCCGACTCGGCCGAGCACGTCGGCGCGAGCGTGCACCGCGGCGGCACCTACGTCAACATGGAGGGGCCGCAGTTCTCGACCCTCGCCGAGTCGAAGCTGTACCGGTCGTGGGGCATGGACGTCATCGGGATGACGAACCTCCAGGAAGCGAAGCTCGCGCGGGAGGCGGAGATCTGCTACGCGACGCTCGCGCTGGTGACCGACTACGACTGCTGGCATCCCGATCACGACTCGGTGACGGTCGATCTGATCATCGCGAACCTGATGCAGAACGCCGCGACCGCGCAGAAGACCATCGCGACCGCGGTCGAGCGCATTGACGACGCGCGGACCTGCGGCTGCCGGAACGCGCTCGCCACCGCGATCATCACCCAGCCGTCGCTGTGGCCCGAGCAGACCAAGAAGGAGCTGGCGCCGATCATCGGGAAATACGCGAAATGAAAATCGTCGTCACCGGATCGATCGCCTACGACTACCTGATGTCGTTTCCGGGGAAGTTCACCGAGCATTTCCTGCCGGAACACATGAACCGGGTCAGCCTCAGCTTCCTCGTCGACTCGATGGACAAGCGGCGCGGCGGCTGCGCGCCGAACATCGCCTACACGCTCGCCCTGCTCGGCGAGCGGCCGCTGCTGATGGCGACCGCGGGCGAGGATTTCGGCGAGTACCGGCAGTGGCTGCAGGCCGCCGGCATCGACACTTCGCAGGTGCAGCAGATCGACGGCAAGTTCTGCGCGTCGTTCTTCTGCAGCACCGACCAGGACAACAATCAGATTGCGTCGTTCTACACCGGCGCGATGGCCGATGCCGGACAGCTGTCGTTCCGGACGGTGCGCGACTGCGGGTTGGCGATCATCGCGCCGAACGATCCGGGCGCGATGGTGCAGTACGCAGAGGAATGCCGGACGCTCGGCATCCGCTTCATCTTCGATCCCGGGCAGCAGTGCGCGCGGATGTCGGGTGACGATCTCCGCGAGGGCGTCACCGGCGCGTCGATCGTGATCGTCAACGACTACGAGCTCGAGCTGCTGCGCCAGAAGACCGGCCTCGGCGAGGACGACATCCTCACGCTGGCCGAGACGCTGATCGTCACGAGGGGCGAGATCGGCTCCACCGTGATCACCCGCGACGGGAACATCGACGTGCCCGCGGTCGCGCCGAACCGGATCGTCGATCCGACCGGCGTCGGCGACGCGTTCCGCGGCGGGGTGATGAAGGGCATCGCGCTCGGTCTGCCGTGGGACGCGTGCTTGAAGATCGGCAGCGTCGCGGCGACCTACGCACTCGAGCACCTCGGCGGCCTGAGTCATTCGTATACCTGGGACGAGTTCAAGCGCCGCTACCAGGAGCACTTCGGATTCCTGACAATTCCGGCGTAGTCATCGTCTTCGGGACCACCGTGTCCTACGGAATCGCGTGGGCGATCGGCGTGCCCGCGCTGGTCCCGATCCTCAATACGCTGGTCAGCTTTCCATTCATGGTCGCCGCGCTGCGGCGCGGCGACCTGAAGCTCGCCGTCGGCCGGATGCTGCTCTGGGCGCTGACGATGGGCGTGGCGGCGACGCTGCTGTCCTACGCGTATCCCGGCCAGACCGAGGAACTGTTCCTGCGGAGCGGCGACTACCGCCGCGAGATGTTCACCTGGGTCATCAGCGGACGCGGCGCCGAGAGCACGCCGTCGCAGTTCATCCCGCAGCAGGCCGGGCACGCGGCGTTGTTCACGGTGCTCGCGCTGACGACGGGCGGCGTGCTCGCGATGCCGATGGGCGCGGTGTTGATGAACTACATGGGGCACTACGTCGGCGCGCTCGCCGGCGTGAGCCGGCATCCGGTCGCGATCATCGTCGCCGGCTGGCATCCGTGGGCGGTGATTCGCGTGATCAGCTTCGTCGTGCTCGGCGTCGTGCTGTCGGCGCCGCTGCTCTCGCGGGTGTTCCGCTTCCGCGTCGACGGGCCGCTCGCCAGGCGCCTCGCGACCTGGGCGTGCGTCGGTCTCGTCGCGGACGTCGTCCTGAAGGCGCTGCTCGCGCCCGCGTGGCAGCGATTGCTCGTGCGGATGCTGGGTTGATGATCGCTGCCGGTGGCTGTCGATTGAAAGTCCAGGATCGATCGCGAGGAGTGGGCGGATGCACGAAGGCACGACGACACGAAGATCACACTCTCCTTGAAGTAAGAACTTCGTGCCTTCGTGGCGTCACCAGCTGCCGCAATCCTACGTGTTCTCGGGTGATGCGGCGGCCAGCGCGCGGACGGCGTGCATGCGGCGCCGACGGGACCGGCCGTTGACGACGCCGGCGCGTTGCCTTATGGTCATGCTCTACTGACCGCTACACGCAGGCCATCCGATTGAAGGACCTGATCGGGTTCGACTCGGACCGTACGAGATCGTCGCGCTGCTCGGCGCCGGCGGCATGGGTGAGGTGTATCGGGCGCGCGACGCGCGGCTGCATCGCGACGTCGCGCTGAAAGTCCTGCGCGATGCCGGCGCCGCTGCTGCGGAGCGCCAGCGCCGCTTCGCTCAGGAGGCAGTCGCCGCCAGTGCGCTCAATCATCCCAACATCGTTGCGGTCTATGACGTGGGAGTTCACGACGATGTGCCATATCTGGTCTCGGAGCTGATCGACGGCGTCCCGCTGCGCCATGAGATCAATCGTGGCCGCTTCCCGCTGAAACGGCTGCTCGACGTCGCAGTCGGCATCGGCGACGGCCTTGCAGCGGCTCACGCCGCCGGCATCGTCCATCGCTATCTGAAGCCAGAGAACGTGATGGTGACGCGCGAGGGGCGGATCAAGATTCTCGACTTCGGCCTCGCCAAGAGCGCTGATGCGTCCGGCGAGGCGGCGATCAACCCGTCCGCGCTGACGCAGACGGCGACCGGGCTGGTGCTTGGCACGGTGCCGTACATGAGCCCTGAGCAGGCGGCAGGCGGCGCGGTCGATTTCCGGTCGGACCAGTTTTCGTTCGGGCTCATCCTCTACGAGTCGGCAACCGGCAGACATCCGTTCCTGCGTGAGACCGCAGTGCAGACATTGTCTGCGGTCATCACGGACGATGCACGCTCCGTATCCGAGCTGAATCCGTCGATTCCGCTGCCGGTGCGGTGGATTGTCGAACGCTGTCTGGCCAAGGATCCGCTCGGCCGATATGCGTCGACGTCGGATCTCGCCGCCGATCTCCGGCAGGTGCGCGAGCGACTGTCGGACCTGGGGGGCGCGCAGACTGACGTCGCGATCTCCGGCCGTGGAACACGGCGCCGAACCCTGATGACCGCCGGCGCCGCGCTCGGCGCCGCCGCGCTCGCGTTTGCGGCCGGCGTCGTCCTCACTCCGCAGTCGCAGCCGATCGGGTCGTATAAGTACACGCCGGTGGCGACTGACGCAGGGTTTCAGGGCGCGCCCGCCTGGTCGGCCGACGGCAAGACGCTCGCCTACGTAGCGGACGTCGACGGAGTCCTGCAGGTGTTCACACGCGGCCTCCAGTCACCGATCCGAACGCAGATCACCCACGCGCGGTTCGACTGTCACGATCCGTTCTGGTCGCCGGACGGAGGGCGCCTTTACTTCCACTCCCAGGCTCGAGACAGAGACGCGTTGTGGACGATCAGTCCGGCTGGCGGCGCGGCGGACGTGGTCGTGGAAGGCGCGACGCATGCGGCACTGTCGCCGGATGGGAGCACGCTGGCGCTGCTTCGCGAGGAGGGGCCGGGCGTTGGCGCGAACCTGTGGTTCGCATCGTCGTCTGGAACCAATCTCCGGCGGTACCCGCATCCGCCGCTCAGCGTTCCCCTCTCGAACGGCGTCCTCCGCTATTCGCCGGACGGCGCGAAGCTGTTGATCTGGTTCATGGGCGCGGGGCGCACACCTGAGCGGCCGCTCGGCACCGGGTTTGCCGTGATCGACGGCGAGACGGCGCCACCCCGTATAGTGCTAGCACAGCTGCCGGGGCCGCGCACGCCGCCGCTTTTCACCTGGCTCCCTGACAGCCGATCCATTGTGTTCGTGCGTGACGATGGCCTGACACCGGGCGCGCACCTGTGGACGGCGGAGGTTGAAACCGGCACTGTGCGTCCCTTGACTGTTACCAACGGGAACGAGGGATCGCCCGCAGCGTCGCCTGATGGTGCGCGGCTTGCGTTCGCTTCCGAGGCGACCGATTTCGACCTCGTCGTGGCGCCGACCGACGGATCGCCGCTGCGAACGTTCCTGAGCAGCACGCGCAACGAAATCGATCCAACCTGGTCGCCCACGGGCGCGCAGTACGCGTTCGTCAGCGACCGCAGCGGGACGCAGGAGATCTGGATTCGCAGCGAAGAGGGTGCGTCGGAACGCGGCGGATTCGAGCGCCCGCTGGTGACCGACGCCGACTTCGGCGGATCCCGCACGATTGTGCTCGGATCGCTTGCGTTTGCGCCGGATGGCCAGCGCCTCGCCTACCAGCGCTTTGCAATGGGCGGCTACAAGATCTGGGTATCACCGCTGGCCGGCGGCACGCCGGTGCCGCTCAACGACAACGAGTGGTACGAGGATGCGCCAACGTGGTCACCCGACGGCGAGTGGATTGCCTACACCCGCACGCTGGGCAGCGCTGGTGGCTGGTCACTGGTGAAGATCCGCTTCGGCGCCGGGCGTTCCACGCCGGCGGAGCTCCAGAGCGGCGTCTCGCTGTTCTCGCGGCCCCAACGGTCGCCGGACGGACGATGGATCGTGATTCAGACGTCCGACGGGTTGACGCTCGTCGCTCCGGATGGCGGCGCCAGGCGAGTGGTCAGCGAGAACGAGTGGCTCGCCTACGCGTGGAGCGGCGACAGCCGACAGATCTATGGGTTGCGTACGACCGACGACTTGCACCACTTCATGTTGGCCGCCGTCGACGTTGCGACCGGTCGCGAGACCATCGTGAACCCGAACCTCGGTGCGATTCCCCAGGCCAACCAGCCGATTCGCGGGTTCAGTCGGGTTCGCGGCGAGGGGTTCCTCACCTCGATCGCTCGCGTGCGCTCCGACATCTGGCTGCTCGAAGGGTTCGGCGTTCCGCGAACGGGCATCGGCAGGCTCTGGCCGTTCGACCGCCGTCCGTAACCTCGAGATCACAGAACAATCCCAGCGATTTCTCAGAATTGTCGGCCCGGCGCCAGGTATACGCTCTCTTCCCAGAGGAGGTCAGGCTG
>DATFWL010000446.1:0-19391 GCA_035259385.1 Vicinamibacterales bacterium
CCGCCGATGCCGAGCGATCCGGCGAACTGCTGCGCGGCCTGAACCGCCTGCGCGCCGCTCTGCGCGAAGTCCCACGCCTGCTGCGCGTACGACCCGACGCGGTTGAGCGCAGATGTGATCGACCCGAGGTTGAAGCTCGACGACCGGCTCGATCCGGCGCTGGAGGACGATGCGCGGGACGCCGTCGTGGAAGAAGTACTGCGAGTGACGGACCGTCCTGCTGCCGCGCCGCTCGTGGAGGCGCCGCGTGCCGCTATCGCGGCGCCGCCGGTCGCCGGCCGTGGGGCGGGGCGAGCTCCGCTCGGCGACGAACTTGTGGTCGAGCTTCGAAAGGCGGCGCTGCCGCTGGAGGATCGCGAAGCCGCACTGCCGCTCGACGGACGCACGCTCGTGCTGCGCGGCGCGCTGCTCGACGACGAGCGCGTCGATGGCGGCGTGTTCTCTTCGACGAATTCACTTTCGAACTCGAAGAACCCCATCCCGTGTCCTCGGCCTGCCGCTCGTACGGCGTGGAGGCGTCGGGGGCACTATGGATGCGGATGGCAAACAGCGTCTGTGCGTTACCGTACGAACTGGCGTTTATCTCTAACGGCTCGCACGTGCCGCGTTGTCGTTCGCGTAAATTCCCGAGTCTTCGTCCGAATCTTCGTCTTGACGTTCGGCATGTCGAGAGATAGGGTGTTCGACGCAACTGCCTCCCCGGCAATCGCAAGGGAACGACCCCAAACGGTTCACGATCGCGGCGCTCGCGAATCCACACTCAGCGCTCGTGGCGGTTCGTGAGCTTTCTTGACAGTCGGAGCTGCGATGCCCACGCATCCGAATGATCACGACACTCCCGTGCCGCCGAGCGCACGCACTGCCGTGCGACTGGTCGTCGTGCACGATCCCCGCATGGAGAAATTCCCCGAGATCGACGACGTGCTCGCGCGCTGCGGTCTGACGCCGAACTGGATTGCGCCTTCACGATTTCCACGACGGTCCGCGACCGCCTGCGGGATCGCGCTGGTCGGCGTTGCCGAACAGCCCACCACGCACGCCGCCGTGCTGGAAGACATTCGCCGGCTCAAGATCGAAGGATGCACGGTACTGTGCTACGCACGCGGCGCCGGCACGTGGACGCTGGGCGTGCGCTGTCGCTTGCTGCTCGCCGGCGCGTCGCACGTCTTCGATACGGCCGATCCCGGCTTCGCGTCCGACCTGCGCGCGCGGCTCGCCGAGCTGCTCGCGGCCGCGATCGAGCGCGAGCGCGAGAACGCGCGCCTCCGGGAGCAGATGCACGCTCTCGGCGTGATTGGCTCGAGCGCGGGCATCACCTCGATGTTCCGGTGGATCGTCAGCGCCAGCGCGGTCAGCGATCTGCCGGTGCTGATCATCGGCGAGACGGGAACGGGCAAGGAGCTGGCGGCGCGGGCGATCCATCGCCTCGATCCGCGCCGTCACGATCGACCGTTCATCGCGGTGAACTGCGGCGCGATCAGCCCGGCGCTGGCCGAGAGCGAGCTGTTCGGCCACCGGCGCGGCGCCTTCACCGGCGCCGAGCACGATCGGCTCGGACTGATTCGGGCGGCGCGCGGCGGCGTGCTGTTCCTCGACGAGGTCGGCGATCTCGACCCCAACCTGCAGGGCAAGCTGCTGCGGGTGCTGCAGGAGCGGCGCGTCCTCGCGCTCGGAGACGAGCACGAAGTGCCGGTCGACGTCCGGATCATCGCCGCGACGAACCGGAATCTCGACGAGATGGTGAAGCGGCGCGAGTTCCGCTCGGACCTCTTCCACCGTCTCAACGTGATCGCGATCCGCGTGCCGGCCATGCGCGAGCGACCCGAGGACGTCGAGCCGCTGGTCCAGCATTTCCTCGCGCAATGTGCCGCCGGGCGCGAGGGCGCGGTGTCGGCGAGCCGCGAATTCGTGGACGCGCTGCGGCGCGTCGAGCTGCCGGGCAACGTGCGGCAGCTGGAGAACGTGGTCCGCCGCGCGGTGGTCGCGTCGAAGCGCGGCGATCAACTGCGATTGAGCGATCTGCCCCCCGAGCTCTGGCTCGAGCTCAGTCGCGCCGACGGCGCCGCGAGTGCGGGCGGCGGCGCGGCCGTCACACCGGAGAGCCCGGGCAGCGCCGCACCGGCCGATCGGTTGTCGCCGCTCGATCCGGTCGCGGTGCTCGACGCCACCAGCTGGAAGCTCGAACGCGCGCTCGATCTCTGCGAGCAGCAGCTGCTCGCCGCGGCGCTCGGCGCGTCGAGCGGCAATCGCTCGCGAGCCGCACGCCTGCTCGGCATCAGCCCGCGCTGCATCTTCAACAAGATGCGGAAGTACCGGCTCAGCGCCTGAGAGCCGGCCAATTAAGAATTGAGAATTAAGAATTAAGAATTAAGAATTCGTGGAATGCGGCGCGGCACGAATTCTCAATTCCAAATTCTTAATTCTTAATTGCCTGATGCCGCTCTAAGCACCCGCCCGTCCCCGAATTCCAGGCACGAGCGTGCCGGCATCGCTCTGCACGGTCCGGCACGTTCGTGCAGCCCGGCCGCCCTTGCTGGCGCAGCAGTCGCCGCGCCAACACGTGGATGTTGTGCGTATTGCGCCGCGTTGATCGTCACGGCAGCCGCTTTGCTCGCCACCCGGGCGCCTTCGAAAGATGCCGCCTATGGTGAATCCCTCGCAGGAGCAGCTGAAGGGACGCTACGTCCGGTTCCGGGTCCGCGACATTTATCTCCCTGAGCCAGCGGCGGTCCTGCGCGAACTGCACGACGACGAGGAGCTCCAGGGCCGGGTGCTGGATCTCTCCGACGACGCGCGTGTCGAAGGACACGCGTTTGCGATCGTCGAGGTCAGCGGCCTGCGGCAGCCGTGCATCCTGTCGGTCGACCGGCTTCTGCCGCCCTTGTAGTGCGGCTGCGATCCATGAGCAAGCCTTCGCGTGCGCGGCTCGAGTTCGCTTCGAATCCACCGCCCGAGGCGGGTGGCGCGACCAAGAACGCGATCGTCCGTGGCCTTCCGGCTGCGGATCGCGCGCGCCTGACGGCGGCGTTGCAGCCGGTGACGTTCGATCTCGGCCACGTGATCAGCGAGCCCGGACGCCGGATGGACTACATCTACTTTCCGACGACGGCCGTGGTGTCGTCGCTCTACACGACGGAGGAAGGCGCGACCGCGGAGATGGGCCTCGCCGGCAACGACGGCGTCGTCGGCGTGTCGCTGTTTCTCGGCGGGGAGCCGCCGCCCAACCGGACAGTCGTCATCGTCGCCGGCGATGCCTTCCGGCTGAAGGCGAACGCGCTGCGGGAAGAGTTCGCCGCCGGCGGCGCGCTGCAGTTGCAGCTGCTTCGCTACACGCAGTCGCTGATCACGCAGATCTCGCAGACCGCCGTCTGCAATAGACTCCACGCGGTGGAACAGCGCCTGAGCCGGTGGCTGCTGATGTGCCACGACCGCGTCGATCGCGACGAGCTGCAGATGACGCAGGAATTCATCTCGAACATGCTCGGCGGCCGGCGCGAGACCGTGACCGTCGCCGCCGGACGCCTGCAGGACGCCGGCCTGATCCGCTACGCGCGCGGCCACATCACGATCGTCGATCGCAAGGGGCTCGAAGACGCGGCGTGCGAGTGCTATCCGGCCGTCGCCGCGCGCTATGACAGGCTCGCCGTCGTCTGACGGCGAGGCAGGCCACGCAATTAAGAAGTAAGAATTAAGAATTAAGAATTAAAGAATTCGTCGCCACGCTGCGACGCTCTCACGCGGTTTCACGAATTCTTAATTCGTACTTCTCAGAGCAGGTTGCAAAATTAGCTTGCTCGCGGGTGGCCGCGAACGGGGCCGCCCCGCCGGGCGCGGAGCCGTGGGCCGTGACCAGTGCTGTTCTGGCGAGCACCCGGTGGGGCTGTTCGCGGACAGGACCCGCCTTGAGCTAATTTTGCAACGCACTCTTAATTCTTGATTGCTCTATCTCTCATCCGAACCCGATCGACGCGATCAGCAGGCGACCCAGCAGCGCGCGCAGCTGATCGAAGTTGTCCGGGCGCGTGATGTAGACGTTCCGCCCGAGCGCGATCTCGGCGCCTTCCTCGATGGTCGGCACGCAGAAGACGACGACCGGCACGGTCTTGTCGATCTCCGCTCGCCGCCGGGTGCGCACGGCCGCCGCCACGACCTCGTCTGGCGATCCGGCCAGGCTGACGAGAATCAGGTCGGGACAGCAGCGCAGCGCCCGCTCGACGGCGTCGTTCTCGCTGCGCGCCGCTTCCACCCGATAGCCGTCGGAGGTGAGCAGCGCCCCGATGCCATCCCGCGTCTCTTCGTCGTCCTCGACCACGAGGACGAGCGGCGCACAGCCGATGTGACGTTCGAGAAACGACGCGATGCTCGCAGGCATGACGGCGACGTGCGCGCACACCATGACCAAAGCGCGGTGGCTGCGTCTGTACGTTGAGCTACACGCAACCGTACGCTGCGGTACAGACGCCGCGGCGCGCGGGGCATAGGTTGGGCAGCGCCGATGGCCCACGCGCGCCCCGGAAAGAGCTTCATGGAGATGCTGGAGCTCATTCTCGCGAACCAGCGGCGGCCGAACGATCCGTTCTCGCCGCAGCTGCTGATGGCGATCTTCTGGGAGGAGGGCTTCTTCACCAACAAGCGGCAGGCCGGCGGCTCCGCGATCGGCTTCGGACAGGCCGAACCCGCTGAACTGCCGAAGCTGACGACGCAGCGCGCCCGCGACCTCGGCTACGAAGTGCCGGGCGTCGCCGCGACGACGCGTCAGCTGAGCGACGAGCTCGCCGTCACCGTGCCGTCGTGCCTGCTCCTGCACCTGTTTCATGCTTCGACGGCGACGACCACCGAGGGCAAGGTCAGGTTTGCGCTGCACGCCTACGCGAACGTCGATTTCAAGGGCCCGAGCCCGCTGACCCGCACCGATCGGCTGCGCATCATCGACAACTGGCGCGCGTGCGAGAAGATGCTGAAGGCGCTGCCGTTCAGCGTCTACACCATCGTCAACTACCCCGGCAATCTCACCGAGCTCGAAGATCGCTACATGGACGCGTTGATGAAGGCGAAGCCGTTCGTCCGCGACTACCAGTTCAGCACGTCGCCGCGCGTGCGCGTTCGCGATCTGCTGTTTCCGCGAGAGCACCCGGTACATGACCGAGTACGGGTACGCGCTCTCGTCCGGGGCGCACAAGCTGTGGGTGATCTCGTCGCGCGGACGGACGATCAACTACGGCTTCTACATCCGCCGCGTCGCCAGCGACCCGATACGCTGCGGACCCTATCTCGACGCCCAGTACAACGTCATTCAATCGCTCGGCGCCCGGCACGACGACGCGCACTGGGACTATTCGCAGCTGCTGCAGTTCATGTCGGGGCTGAAGGATCCCGGCGGACAGGCCGTGGACCTGCGCCGGGCGCTGCTCGACAAACACCCCGCCGTGTGGGACGAGGCCCAGCCGCCGGCCGCCGGCAGCCTGCCGTGATCGCGGACCCGGTTCGCCGGCAGCGGAGGATCGACGCATGGAACGCGACCTGACCGGAGGATTCGGTGCCGTCTCGCTTCGCGAGCGCCGCCGCGCCGATCGTTTCTTCGCCGACCTGTTCGGCGCAGGGTATCGCCGCGCCGCGATGTTCGAAGCCGAAGAAGACACGCCGGCGATCACGCTGTCGTCGGCGGAAGTGCTCGTCTGCGTCGGCGGTATCAACAACGCGACGGTGACGGCCACCACCACCGGCGGCGGCACGGTGGCGTGGAGCATCGCCGACCCGACGCGGGCGAGCATCACCGCGTCCGGCAACACCGCGACGATTCGCGGGCGGCATCCGGGCGTGACCACCGTGCGCGCCACGCTGACCAGCGGCGGCACGACCGTGACCGCGACCGCCCGGCTCCTCGTCACCTTCATCGAGCTGACGCTGCGCAACAAGGACACCGTCGAGCCGGCGCCCGAAAACGAGGACGAAGCGAACGACACCGCCTCGGCCGGGACCAACCGGCTGGGTCCGCTGCCGATGGGAGACGGCCGCGCCGAGTCGCCGGGAGCGTCGTACACGGCGCCGATCATGGTGATTGGCCGCGTCTTCCCGGCGGAATCGGCGACACGGTTCACCTTCCGGTGGCAGCGGCTGATCACGCGCCGCTCGTGGTATCTCACGCGCAACGCCGCCGGCCCCCGCTGGACCGTGACGCAGCGGAGCAAACGCGGCCCGCTCGACGACGACACCGATGCCGGCGATTTCAACGACGCGACGCCGAGCGTGCCGGGACGGCGGATCTACATCTACGACTGCAGCGCGCTCAACCTCGCGGGCGAGCCGTCACCGGTCGGCGACTATATTCACGAGAAGAAGGACTTCATCTATCGCGCATTCGTGCGGCTCAACGGCGCGTGGACGCTGGCGTCGGCGTTTCACGTCGGCCAGGTGATCACCGCGCGCCGCAGAGCGGCGACCGGCACGGTCTCGGCGGACTGGACCGGCATCGAGAACTCGAACGAGATTCGGCGCCTCACTGCGACGATCACCGAGGCGCAGGTGCGCGCGATCGTCGGCGGCACCGACCCGATCACGATCGACCCCGGCGCGAACGCGTAAAGGAGCACGACCGTGGACGCCAGGTATCCAGGCAGAGCGATTCGGACGCGTGACGCCATCGAGCAGACGGCGGTTGTCGTCGTCGGCACGCTCGTCGAGCCGGGCACCCTGTCGCCCGGACCGCCCGGCACGCAGCACGTGGACAACGCCGTCTTCCGGATCGAGCGGACGCTGACGCCGTCCGAAGGCACCAGTCCGCGCGTCGCGGGGACAGTCCGCGTGTCGTACACCCGCCAGGTGTTTCCGGCGGCGGCCGCCGAGGCGGCGCTCGAGCGCGGATCGTCGTACGTGCTGTTCTCGACGATCAAGTCGCCGCAGCAACTGAACGCGATCAAGATCGTGCCGAGCTCGGACGAGGCGGCGCGCGTGGTGGCGAGCGCCTTTGGCGACGGCGCGAGGCACTCGAGCGATCCGGCCAGCAGCCGGATGGCGTGATGCGCCGCTCCGCCTCGTCCAGCCGCGACCGCCGCAACGCCGATCTGTTTCTCGCGGCGCTGCTCGGCGAGCCGGTCGCGCGCGGCCCGCGATCGGGGGAGGCGATCGGCGAAGACGATCCGGCCGTTGCCCCGCCGTCCTGCGCGCGCGACGTGGCAATCACGGAGACGGCGGCGCTCCTCATCACGAACAACGCGCCGCTCCCGGTCACCAGGGATGAAACCGCGCGCGTGGCGCGCGACAGCGGCGCACGCGACGACTACAAGTCGGTTGCCGCGATCGTGCCGGCGGCGGCGGAGCGGCGCCTGCTGATCTTCTTTCACGGCAACGACAACTACGTCACCATCGCGCCGACGGGCGATGTGCCGACGCGGGTCGATCCGTCGGGTCACTCGCGCGTGCCGCGCTGGGCGGACCGCTCCGGGCGCACGGAGGCCGTGCGGAAGAAGGCCGCTCTGTTCAAGTACGGGCTGGACTCGCTCGCCGCGTCTCAGAGCACGCTCCAGCCGTCGGCGTCGTTCACGCGTGCAGTCAAGGATCCGGTGGTGCTCGTCCCCGAGGACGCGGAGCGAACCACCGGCGACTACTGGTGCGTACCGCCGCGCAACCAATACGGCACGGCGAGAGACGGCAGGCCTTCCGGCCCGGGGACACTCCGGCTCCAGGACCTGGTGATGGAGTGCTACGACCATCTTCGCTGCCTGCAGAATCCGGCGGGGCGGCCGTACCTTGCGCCGGGCATGGTGCACCAGGCGTCGTGGGTCGGGAACATCGAGCGCGTCTACGTGAGCGGTCATTCGGGCGGCGGCAAACCGCTCGTCGAAGCGGCCGGCGCCGACATGGTGCTGATCACGCCGACCTCGGTCGCTGGCGTGCGCGGACGCGCGATCGAGTTCTGGCTCTACGACTGCACCTACGGGTTTGGCACGCACAACTACGTGAACTTCTGCGCCAACTGGAACGCCGCCGGTCTGCTCGCGAACCGCGCCGACTCGGCACGCTTCGTCTGCATCTACGGGCCGAAGCAGCCGCGATCGGACACCGAGACCGAGGCCGACGCGCTGCGGAGCGAGATCGCCGCCGCGCTCCGCGTGCCCGCGGCGAGCCTACGGGTCCTGCACGACAGCACGGACATGACGTCGCGATCGATGGTCAACGACGTCATCCCCGCGTTGACGTCGAGGCCCGTCGTCTTCGTTCGCACCCACGTCACCCACGATCAGATTCCGACGACGTTCACGCCGCTGCTCCTGCGCACCGCCGCGTCATGACCATGCGATACGTGCGCGGCTTCGGTGGCGTGACAGCGGCCGAGCGTCGACGCGCCGATCGGTTCTACGACGCGTTGATGGGCGTTCGAACCTCGGTCCGCCCGCCGTTCGGACGCGCGGGCGCTTCCGACGAAACCGACGAACAGGCGCCGCCGATCGAGCAGCCGGACCAGCAGCCGCCTGTGCTGCCGCAAGCCCCCGTGCAGCCCGCGGTGCAACGGCCGTACCTGCCGGCAGGCGGTCGGAATTTCGTGCCGCGGCAAGGCGTCTTCACCTGCAGGCCGGCGTCGTTCGTCGTCGTTCCGGCGTCGTTCCTGCCCGAGCGCACGACCAATGCGGGCGCCGCGATCGACGCGGCGTTGACCGCGGCGGGCCTGAGCGCGGCGCAGC
The DNA here is from genome assembly GCA_035259385.1 of Vicinamibacterales bacterium. Lineage (GTDB taxonomy): Bacteria > Acidobacteriota > Vicinamibacteria > Vicinamibacterales > CAVVIG01 > QHWK01. The sequence continues at coordinate 8,679 of DATFWL010000446.1, forward strand.
GCGGCCAGATTACGCGGCCCGGCCTCGACGCGATCGCCGCCGAATTCGGCGGGGCGGCACTGACCGAGCTGTTCGCCCGGCTGCGCTGGTCGGCGGCGGACATCGTGGCCTCTGGTCACGGCGCCGACAGCAAGCTCGTGCCGCGGCTGCTCATTCACATTCCCGGCCATTTCCGCGAGCTCGCCCGCCGTGCGCCCGACGCGCGCGAGGCCTTCGTCCTCGAGTGCCTGGGCTGGCTGTTGATGGCGCACATCCGTGGAGCCGTTGCGAGCGCAACGGGCAGCAGCTGGTGGGTTCCGCCGTCGCCGCCGTTCGTGACCGCCGTCCCCAATCCGATTCCGCCGATCAGCCCCGAAGTCTCGCGCCTGTGCCTGCGCTACCTCTTGATCGACACGACGCTGACCGCTGCTCAGTGGAACGGCAGGCTGATGGCGTGGGGCGGCGGCCTCGCGGGGCGGCAGTGGCAGGCAGAGATCAACGCACCGGATCCGGGCCGGCCGTTCTATGCGAGCCTTGCGGCGATCCCCGCGCACCTGAACACCGACGCGCCGCGCGCGGCGTTCCTGACCGCCTGGAACCAGCGTCTCGCCGACACCGACGCGGCGCATCCGCCTGACGCAGCCGCCGCCGCCACGGTCACGCTCGAGGGGCTGCGCAACGCGGTTGCGCTCCGCACCTGCGACAACGCGAACGCCCACCTTCCCCGCGGGGCGCTCGCCGATCTCGGACTTCAGGGGCTGGAGTTCACGTACGTGTTCCCGCGGACGCGCGGGATCACGCTGACGAAGCTGGCGCTCATGTCACAGCTTCATCCGGTCTACACGGCGCTCTTCAGGACCATCTACGAGCTGGGTTGGAACGATCTGCTCTATCACTGCGAGGGCGGCGGGTGCTTCCGCGGCACCAAGCATCCGGCCGCGGCCCGCGTCCAGATCGCCGGCGTCGCGGTGACCGTCGATCCTTTCGCCGCGCCAAACGCCACGACGGTGACGCGTGTCAACACGAACTTCAGCGCCACCCAGCGCGCCAGGGTGGTGAGAGCGGAGCGGACCGCGCGGAGCATCTCGGAGCACGGCAACGGATCGGCGAACGATTTCAACGTCGCCGAGAACGATCAGGGGATTGCCGCGCGGCCGTTCGGCAGCATGGATCCGCGCGTCGTCGCGATCTTCGAGGCGTTCCATTTCCGGTGGGGCGCCTGCTTCAGTCCCACCGATCCGATGCACTTCGATTACTCTCACGCACCGTCGGCGCCGGCGGCCGCCAACGCGGGAGCGCTCGGTCAGGTGGTGACGCCGCGGCTGCTCCTCCCCGCGCGCGCAACCACCGCGCAGGAACCCGCCATCGCCTGACGAGTCGCTCGGCCTCCAGCCCCTCCTGCCCCTCCTGCCCTTACTTCAGTCGCACGTGAATGTGATCCTGATGCAGCGGCCAGCCGGGTGATTTGTTGTAGGAAGCCGCGCCGTCGCCGATCAGCAGGCCCGCGCGCGCGGCGACGAGTGCGGTTCGCGTCGCCGGTCCGAAGCCCCAGGCGGCGCGCCACCCGGGCCGCGCCGCCGTGCCCGCGCTCGCCGCAACGGTGCGGTCCCACGCGTCCTGCGCGATCGCCAGCGCACGTGCGCCGAGCGCGGGCGCACCGTGCCAGACCGCGGCCTCGACGCCGTCCTGCGTTGCCACGCAGTACGCCAGGATCGTCGCGTACCGATCGAGCAGCGTCGTGCGACGCGGATCGGCGATCGCGGTTCCTCCGGAGGGAACGGTGTACTCCGGCCGCGTCGCGGTCGCCGACGGCGCGCCGAGCTCGCGCAGCTCGAGGCTGGCGCGCGAGCCCGACGTCCAGAACGCGACCGGAAACGTGCTGCCGGCCGGCGGATCGTCGAGCACGTAACAATCGACGTCCTTGCCGACGCGGTGCGATGCGTGATCGGTCATCACTTCGCCGACGACATGGCTGATGTCGCCGACGCCCATCGACACGCCGGTCACGTCGCGGTAGAAGTTCGTGAGGCCTGCGATCCAGGAAATCGTGAACAGCGTGCCCCACTGCCGGTGGAAGCTCGCCTCCCAGAACCGCCGCTTGAACAGCCGGTACGACAGGCTCGGAACGAACGGCAGGCTGAGCCACTGCTGGCCCTCGACCCACGACTCGACGCGCCGCGGCGACTCGCGCGCCACATGGATCGCCCGCTGGCCGCTCTTGCGGATCGCGACGACGCTGAGCGACTGCAGCGGCGCCGCCGTCGGGAGCGCTTTGACCGGCGTCGACGGCCGGCTCGCGCGCGACACGCTTCGCAGATCGACGCCGAACAGCCCGGAGATTTCGGCGGTGCGCACCGTGGTCTGGTCCAGGCGCGTGAAATGCGCGGCGTCGCTGGCCGTCGCGCCCGACGAGCCATGCAGCGGCGCATGCGGGCTCGGACAGTTCGACGGCGCGGTGCCGGCGCAGACGGCGCCCACCGCGAGCCTCTCGCCGCTCTGGGTGATCGTCGCCCGCATCCCGTCGACGACGGCGCTGTTCACCACGATCGCGCCGGCGCTCGAGCACTCGAACGGATCCGGTGTCGCTTCCGCGAACGACTCGGCGTCCTCGCCGACGCGCGGTGAGCGGCCGCGCGCGGGGCCGACGAGGTCGCGCCAGAACAACTCGGCCTCGCGCATCTGCCGTCTGGTGACGATTCCAAAACCGTTCATGTCAGGATCCCGCCGGCGTACGGCTGGCCGGGGACGGCGGCCCGTTCCTCGACCGGACTGAGCAGCGCGAAAATCCGCGCCGTGCTCGACATGTGAAGCGGAAGCGCACTCTGCACCGGGAGCGCCGGCAGCGTCCCGGCGTTGTCTTCCGACGTGTAGAGCTCGCGGCGGCTGACGACGAGCAAGCCGCCGGCGTCGCGTGGATAGCGGCGTCGGCGCGAGCTGTCACCGAGATTTCCGCCGATCGTCACCGCGAACCCCGGCTGAACGTCGACCACGATGTCGCCGTGGGTCTTGCCGTCCGCCAGGCCCGCCAGCGTGAACACCTGCGCGGCGGTGGTCAGCGTGTCGCGGCGATCCTGCACGATGATGTCACCCGGCCGCGGCACGCGCTCACGCGGCGCGAACGCGTGATACGTGCCGCGGCGGCGAGGCAGCGTCTGCGCCCGCCGCCTGCGTGCTTCGATCGTGTACTCCGCATGGGTCAGCGCGCCGAGGAGCAGTTCGTCGCGGCCGACATGGCGGCGGCCGGGCCCGATTGCCGCCTCGAGTCCCTGTGCGATCGCCGCGCCGCGCACGCATGCGACGACGAACGCGGCGCTCCATGCGCTGTAGTCGCCCCGGTTGGTGTGCGCTTCGCGCGCATGGCTGATCGCCTCCCTGAATCTGTCCACCACTCCGGCCGCCGTCGCGCCCGGCGCGCCGGTCAGCAGGTCGCCGGCGAGACGCGTCGTTTCGGTCGCGATCGTGGCCGCCGTCGTGCCGGCGGCGAGGAGCGTCCCGTAGTTCGCCGCGAGCGCCGCCGTCTGCGCGGCGATGAGCGTGTCGGGCAGGATCTGACCCGTGGCCGCGAGGTAGTAGCCGACCAGCCGCCCGAACATTCCAGCGTCACCCTCGGGCCGCGGCGCTCCGGCTGTACTGTGCCACGCGTTCCATTCGGCGGTCGCGCGCGCGACGACCGCATCTCGGATCTCCTGCTCGCTTCTCCGGACGTCGTTCGGACCGAAGAAGCCGGGAACCTCGACGACCTCGCCGCTCTCGGCTTCGTCGACGAGCGGGATGCGGCGCCTGCGCACGCGCCGCAGTACGACCACGTCGTCGCGCACAGCGCCGTCGGCGCCGCGCACGAAGATCTTCCGCGGATCGAGCGCTGAGGCAGGAACGCAGCGCCACGACACGGTGCCATCCGGAGAGCGCTGGACGATCAGATCGTCGTGGCGCAGCCCGTTGAACTTCGTGTCGCCCGGCCGCGCGACCACCTGCCAGCATTGATGGCGTGCGTCGCTGAAAAACGGTTCCGGCCCGCGGAAACCGCCGTCGGACGGCTCCGGATCGCGAGGCGCAGCTTCGCCGAACAGATCCTCGGCGAACAGATCGATCCTGGCCCGGGCGTAGCTGCGCATGCGCATGTGCACAGTAGGCGGCGGCTCCGCAGCGGTCTGTGCGTTGACGTACAGACGGCTTGCGTTCCGGGTCCCTACCATCGCGGTCCTGATGGAACCTGCGCTGTGGCAGGAGATCGAATCCGGGCCGGCCGACGAAGAAGTCGGCATCATCATCCGGATGGCGCCCGGGTTGCAGCCGCCGCCGAACGTTCGCGTCGTGGCGCAATTCGAGGACATCTTCACCGCGCGGATCCTGCGCGGCGACATCGTCATGGTCCGCCAGAGTCCCGGCGTCGTCAGTGTGAAGGCCAGCACGCGCGTCATCCTGCCCGGTCCGCTCGAATCTGCGCGCGAGACCGTCACCGTGACCGAAGACCTCGAATACGTCGAGGACAGCGAGGACGTCGAGGATGTTGCGGACGACGGCAAAGGCGAGGCCGCAGTGCCGATGCCGAAGATCGCCGGCCTCGAGTCGGTGCCCGAGGACGGCACGGGCGTCGTCGTCGGCATCTGCGACTGGGGCTTTGACTTCACGCATCCCAACTTCCGGAACGCGGACGGCACGACGCGGCTCCTGTGTCTGTGGGATCAGCGCGGCTTCGGCGACCCGCTGGCGCCGAAGCCATACAACCAGGGCCGACTGCTGACACGCGAGGTGATCAACGCCGCGCTGAGGACGTCCGATCCCTGCAAGACCCTCGGCTATCATCCGGCGAGCGGCGATCCGACCAACACCGGCTCGCACGGCACGCACGTCGCCGACATTCTTGCCGGCAATCGTCGCGAGCCAGGCTCCGAGGTCGGTCTCGCGAGCGGCGCCGACATCGTGTTCGTCCACCTCGCGGCGCCGCATCTCGGCGAGCTCGGCAACCTCGGAGATTCGGTCGGCCTGCTCGAAGGCCTCGACTTCTGCCGGCGGCAGGCGGCCGGGCGTCCGTGCGTGCTGCATTTGAGCGCTGGAAAGACCGGCGGCGAAAAGCGCGGTCAATCGCCGCTCGAGCGGGCGGTGGACTCGATGCTCAAGGCGCCGGGCATCGTGCTGGTGCAGAGCGTGGGCAACTACGCGCACACGGCGATGCACACGCACGCACGCATCGGACCCGACCAGCGCTACGTGCTCAACTGGATCATCCCGCCGCACGATCGCACGCCGAACGAGCTCGAGATCTGGTACAGCGGCGAGGACGTCTTCGAGATCACGCTGATCGCGCCGGACGGCACCGAATTCACCACGCCGCTCGACAGCCGGGTGAGGCTCGGCGACGACCTGGGCTCGTGGGGCAATTTCTACCATCGCCTTCACGAACCGAACAGCGGCCTCAACCACGTCGTCATCTACCTGTACACGGCGGCGCCCGGCGGCATGTGGCGCGTCGCGCTGCACGGCCGCGACATCGTCGACGGCCGGCTGCACGCGTGGATCGAGCGCGACGCCAGCGGACGCTACCAGTCGCGCTTCATGCGATCGCAGGCGTCGTCGCGCTTCACGACCAACACGATCTGCAACTGCTTCCGCGCGATCGCCGTCGGCGCGTACGATGCGACGCGCGCCGATCGTCCGCCGACGCGGTTCAGCAGCCGCGGTCCGACGGCGGACGGCCGTCAGAAACCGGAGCTCGCCGCGCCCGGTTACATGATCAAGGCGGCGCGCTCGATGCCGAGGGACGGCTGGCAGGATGGCGATTCCAAGCTCACGGTGAAGTCCGGCACGAGCATGGCCGCGCCGTGGGTCTCCGGGACGGTGGCGCTGATGATGCAGGCTGCCGGGCGTCCGCTCACGATCTACGAGATCCGCCGCATCCTGATCGGCACCGTCGATCCCCATCCCGGACCGCCAGGGCTGACGTCTACACGACTCGGCTACGGCTTCCTCAATACGGCGGCAGCCGTCGCCGCCGCGCGGCGCCTTCGAGATGCGAGTGCGGCCGGCGCACGCTCGATGAACCGCGAAGACGTCGAATCGGCCGAGACCGCGCACGCACCGGTGTGGGTGGAGGACGCCGAGTCGGCGGCCGAACTTGCTGCCGAGTCAATCGCCGACGCCGACGAAGCAGAAGGCTGCGGCTGCGGGAACCACACGAAATCTGCGGCAGCCTGGAGCACTGAATCGATCGAAGCGGCCGCCGCTGACTGGGAAGACGACGCGGAGACGGTCGAGCAGATCGAAGGACCTGCCGACGAGATCGAGACGCCGTTCGTCTGGGAAGACGTCCGCGAGGCGCTGGAGGCGGTGGACGAGGCCGAGCCGCTGGAGAGCGGCGCGTGAGACGTTCGGCGCGCTTGACCCCGTCCGGCAACCGCCGCGACGCGGAGTTGTTCTACGCCGATCTGACCGGCCGGCGCTTCCATCGCCGCCCGCATCCGATTCCTGCGCCGGACGAACGGCCGGCTCCCGCACCGGTCATTTATCCCCGCGCCGGACAAATCCCGCGCACGCCCGCAGCGGCTCGCGACGACGACGATGTCGAGGAGGCAGTGCCGCTGCGCGGCCGCGGCCGCTTCCGTCACGAGCCGCTCGGCGGCGATCCCGGCGACAACGTCGAAACGCGCTGGAACGTCGACGCCGCCACCGCGTCCGGCAGCACCATCGACATCGTCGTCCACCTTCACGGCTACGGGACACCGGGGTCCGGTTTCATCGCGGGCAAGGCGGCCGTCGCCGGCGTCGATCTGGTCGACGATGCCGGCACGGTCCGCGTGCGCGCGTCGCAGGCAACGCTGGCGCTGGTTCCCCGCGGCCGGCACGCGGGCGGCGAGACGTGGGTGTTCGATACGCTCAGCGATCGGGCCGCGTTCGATCGGCTGGTCGACGCCGGCCTGCAGTGGCTGTGTGCGACGGTGCTCGGGCTGCCGTCAGGATCGTCGCTGAAGCGCGGACGCCTGACGCTTGCGGCTCACTCCGGCGGAGGCGCCGGCGTGAGCGCGCTCCTCGGCAACGGCCTCAATCCGGACGAGGTGATCTGCTTCGACTCGATGTACGGCGGGGAGGATTCGATTCGCCGCTGGGCGGAGGCACGAATCGCGTCGGCGGATGCGCCACGCTCGGGATTGCGGGTGTTCTATGGCGGCTGCAGCGCACCGGTTGCGTCGTATCCCGCGGGCCGCTGGGTCGCGCGTCGAAGCGGCGGGTACGGGTACGAGGGACCGGGGTCGTGGAGTTATCGCGGCGATCACAAGTGGCACCTGATCACGACGGAAGTGTCCGCGCGCCGCCTGCATCACGCGCTCGAGCGCGCGCTGTCGCGCGCCAGCGGCGGCGCGGCACTGGTCACTCGCTTCCGCGTGCAGCGCACGTCGGTCACCCACAACGACATTCCGTCCACGTACTCACCCGCGCTGCTCGAGAACATCGCTGCCGATGTGCCGCGGACGTCATCTCCTCCGCCGGCGACGTCACGACCGGTCTGCGTCGCCAACGACGACTGGCTGACCAACCCGGCGCGCAAACCGTTCGGCGACGATCCTCCGCCGCCACGACCGAGTGCCGCGGCGACGGCGACCGAGGAGGCGCCCCCCTTCGCGGCTGAAGACGCCTACGTGCCGCCGGGTGCGCGCGCGTACACACGCAGCGCGGACGCCGCGCTCTTCCGCGTCGCGCCCAGCCCGGTCGCGGTCACCGGTGCAACGCAGTGGCCGCAGGCGACGACCGACGGCGACGGCGCGTCGGAGCGTGCGCTGCGCGCGCTCGGCGTCACCGCGGCAGGCATCCACACGTTCGGCGCCGCCGGCATGACGGCCCTTCGGCCGATCGCGTCGGCGTTCGGCGACGCGGCGCTCACCGAGCTGCTCCAGCGATTGCGGTACTCGGCGCGTCGGCTCACCGATCCGCGGCACTCCTACAATCGCGACGCCGATCTGGCGCACGCGTTCGGCCGTGCGATGCCCCATCCGGTGATCCTGTCGATGCGCACGCTGCTGGCGATCCCGGGACACTTCCGCGAGCTGGCGCGGCTGGCGGGGACCGACGCAGAGGCGTTCGCGCTCGAGATCATCGGTTGGCTGCTGATGCAGTCGCTGCGCGACGAGGTGCGGACGGCCGGCGGATTCGACTTCTGGCTGCCGACGTCGCCGGCGTTCGTGACGAAGTTTGCCAGCGGCCTGCCCGGGCTGAGCCCACAGATCACGCAGCTGATCGCCGCGCGCACGCTGACCGACAGCGGCGTCGACGCGGCCGCGTACCGCACGAAGTTCAGCGCGTGGCAGACGGGCGCGCCGGGCCGCCTCTGGCGACTCGAAACGGGCCGCGACACGTCGTCCACCGGCCGCGCGGCGGGTGCGCCCTTCTACAGCGATCCCTTCACCATTCCCGCCACGATCAACATCGCCGCGGAGCGCTCGCAGGTGCAGGCGGCGTGGCGATCGCGGCTGGCCGACTTCGACGCGGGCCGGACGACCAGGCCGCTGACCGAGTGCGAGCCCTCGTATCTGTCGCGGGTCCACGTGCTCGGGCCGATCGCGCTTGGCGGACTGCAGCTGCGCGAGAAGTTCCCGTCGCCGTCAACGGCAGCCACGGTGACCGAACTGCGCGGGCTCGCGGCCGTTCAGCCGGCGTTCACCGCGGCATTCACCGCGATTGCCAATCTGGGCTGGAACGATCTCGTGTTCGAGACCCAGGGGATGGGCTGCTTCCGCGGCAAGAAAATTCCAGGCAACCCGGCAGCCGCCCGGAACATGTCCGAGCACAGCCTCGGCATTGCCGTCGACCTGAACGCCTTCGAAAACCCACAGCACACCACCGGCTCGATGGATCCGCGGGTGGTTGCGTTGTTCGAGGCGTTCAGGTTCCGCTGGGGCAAGGGGTTTCCGACGCCGGATCCGATGCATTTCGAGTACGCTGGCTGACGCAATTAAGAATTTGGAATTAAGAATCAAGAATTCGTCGACTCGGCACGGAAGAGCCGCGAACCCAATCACGAATTCTTAATTCTTACTTCTTAATTCCTAATTGGCACCCACGGCCTCGTCTCTTCATCGGGCCGTGCACCGAGTTGGCCGCCACTTCGAGCCGTCGGGCTCCTTCTTGAAGTCCGTGCTGGTGATGAACGGCTGGAGCAGGTACTTCGGATCCTCGACGATCGTCGTGACGGTGAACCATTCGCCGTTCGACTCGACATGCCGGTCGAAGTACTCCGTCACGACGGTGTTCTCACTGTACGGCACGCCGTTCTTGCGCAGGTAGCCAGGTTTCATGCGCGTCGTCACCACCTTGAGGCTGCCGCTCTGCGGCGGCGGCGGCGCGCCGCGGCCGCCCCTCCCGCGGCCGCCCGCGACGTCCCAGGTCGCGATCGACTGGCCCTGCCAGTCCGGCTCGTGGAGCGGCGCAGGTGATCCGCCGAATCGCAGCAGCCGCGTCTGCTGGCCGGCATCGGTTTCGATCTTCAGCGTCGTGTCGTTCTCCCAGGTCACGTGCACGCGGCCCGGCACACGCATGATGTGTGCGACGCCGTACGACCGGCATTGATTGCCGGTTTCTTCGTCCTTCGCCGGATCCCACGTGCCGGCCACGCGGCGCCCTTCGTCGTTCAGCGGGACGCTCGCGTAATCGCCTTTGCGCGGCGTGACCATGCGCCACGCCCAGTCCTCGCTGACGACCGACACCCAGTAGCCACTGAGGTCGAACGGCGCCGTGGCTCTCGGCGTCGACGCCGCCGCGGGCGACTGGCCGCGATTGCCCTGGACTGCTGTTCCGAACGGCAGCGCCAGCAGAATCAGCGCGCTCGCCATGGCCCTCGTCATTTCGCCGTGCACGCGATCACTTCCCGCCGAGGGTCCGGTACACCGCTTCGACGAACATGTCCGTCGTCCAGGCACCGGTCTTCGATCCGTACCGGCCGTCGTAGTCGAGCGTGGGCCTCGCCGCCTTCACCTGCTGCAGCGTCATCCCGCGGCTGACCATGTCCCTGATTCGATCGCGCACGATCGTCACCATGTCGCGATACTCGAGGACGTCGGCCTCGTCGCACAGCCTCCCGTGTCCAGGGACGACATAGGTGCCGCCCTCCTGCTTGTCCTTCGGCACCGTCAGCACGAGGATGCGATTCAGTCCGTCGATCACACCCTGAATCGTGCCGCCCCACTTCAGGTCGATCACGGGATAGGTCGTGGTCAGGAAGAGATCGCCGGCGCTGAGCACGTCGGAGCGCCGGAAGAACACCAGGCTGTCGCCATCGGTGTGCGCCGCCGGCTGATGGAGGATCTCGACCGCTTCGCCGTTGAAATACAGTTCCTTTCGCTCGCCGAAGTACGTGTTGGTCGGCCACGCGCCAGTCGGCGTCGGCGCCTGCGATCCGGTCGGCGCGCTCATGCGCGCCAGCACGTTCTCGTGCGCGAGGATCGACGCGCCGGACGGCGTGAACGCCGCGCCGATGGTGCCGCCGCCAACTGTCGCGCCGGCCCTGGCGATGCTCGCGTTGCCGCCGACGTGGTCCGGGTGGGCGTGGGTATTGACGATGTAGCGGATCGGCTTGTCGGTGAGGCGGCGAATCGCCGCGACGATGCCGTCGCTGTCCTCGGCGACCGAGGTGTCCACGACCAGCACGCCTTGCTCGCCGATCTGAACGGTGACGTTGCCGGCAGGCGTGACGAGCATCGAGACGCTGCCCTGGATCGGCAGCACGGGCACATCGGCGGGCGCGCC
>DATFWL010000447.1:0-46440 GCA_035259385.1 Vicinamibacterales bacterium
ACTCGCCGATCGGCAGCAGCGTGGTTCGCCATCCCCGGCGCGCGAGCGCCTTGAAGGTATTGAGGACCGCCTCGTGCTCGATCGCACTCGCGATCAGATGCCGGCGTCCGGTCGGTTCGAGCGCCTCGGCAGCGCCGCGGAGCGCGAAGTTGTCCGCTTCGGTGCCGCCGCTTGTAAATACCACTTCGGAGGGATCCCCACCCACCAACGTTGCGACGGCGGATCGCGCCTCGTCCAGCGCCGCTTTCGCCTGCTGTCCAAAGCGATGGATGCTCGACGCGTTTCCGAAGACCTCGGCACTCGATCGCGTCACGGTTTCAATCACTTCGGGCGCGAGCGGGGTCGTCGCGTTGTAGTCAAAATAGACACGCATCGTGAACCGTTCATTGTATCACTGCCGCTAACCCTCGGATTCAGAAGGACTAGACAACATTTCTGTCCGCGCCTATACTGGCGCGAAGTTCGGGCCCTGCAGTTCGACGGCAGTCACCCTAGCGCCCTGGGTTAGAGGACAGGCGGAGGATTACATGTGGAAACGCGATGAAGCGGTTCGACCTGCGACCGCACAACCGACGGCTGCGCCGCAGTCGCCCGCGCCGACGACCCAGGCGGGGACTCCCGCTCCTCGTCCGGCAGAGACAACCCGTGTATTGGAGAAGGACATCGTGAACATTGGCAAGTCGGTCGTCATCAAGGGCGAGTTGAACGGCAGCGAAGACCTGACCATCGAAGGCCACGTCGAGGGCACCATTCAGCTGCGCGATCATGTGCTGACGATCGGCCCCAACGGCCGCATCAAAGCGCAGGTGTTCGCGAAGGCGGTGATTGTGCTCGGCGAAGTGACGGGGAATGTCACGGCCAGCGACAAGGTTGACATCCGCGACAACGGGTCGGTCGACGGCGACATCATCTCGCCTCGCGTTGCAATTGCCGAAGGCGCGCACTTCCGCGGCAGTGTCGACATGCAGCGCAAGGGGAGCCAGCCGCAGGTCAAGCCGCAGCAGAGCTCGCAGCAGCAGCCGCAGGCCCAGCCGCAGGCCGCCGGGCCGCAGCGCGTAGGCGCGTAGAACCCACTGGGGTTCGGGGTTCGTCGTTCGGGGTTCTGGTTCTGGTTCTCGAGAACCAGAACCTCGAGAACCCTCCGAACCTGGAGAACCAGAACGCCGAACCCCGAACTTCGAAGCCCGAACCCAACGCTGCCCGTGGGACTGTTCGACCGCCTCGCGCCGCGCAAGACCGAGCCTGATGCGCATCCGCTCGCCGCATCGGCGGTGGTCGACGATGCCGTCTTCGCGACCAAAGCTCTGCGAAAGTTTCTCTCGTGCCTGACGGCGCGGGAGTCGCCGGTCCTGCTCGACTTGGGCCCGGTCGTCGGCAGCAACGTCAGCTTTTTCGGCGAGCAGCTCGGCTGCAAGATTTTCGTCGAGGACATCTTCGCCGACATCGATCGTCACGTCCGCGACGGCAAGCTCGAGGATCTCCCGGCGTTTCTCAAGAAGCGCTTCACGATCAACGATGGCACCGTGGACGGAATCCTCTGCTGGGACGTCGTGGACTATCTCGATCGGCCCGCAGCACAGGAGTTGGCGACGCAGTTGACGCGGGTCCTGCGCCCCGACGGGGCACTGCTTTGTTTCTTCGTCGCCGCCACGACCAAGAGCGACGCGCGCTACACGAAGTTCATGGTCGTCGACGAGGTGAACCTCAAGCATCGGTCGTATCCGGCGCTGCGTGCCCGCCAGGCGGCACTGCTCAACCGCGACATCATCCGGATGTTTGCCGGGCTCCGCGTCTCCGACTCGTTCCTGCTGCAGAACAATCTGCGGGAAGTCCTCTTCCGCAAGCCGGCATAGCGCCACTCCGTCCAGGCTCCGGTCGTCCCGGCGCGGCCGCGAACGGCGTCCTCCGCGATCACAATCCGCAATACGATATCTGGATGGCGCGTCCGGTCGTCGCTCTGCTCACCGACTTCGGCACCACCGATCACTACGCGGGCACGATGAAGGGTGTCGTGCTGACGGTCTGCCCGGACGTGACGCTCGTGGACATCTCGCACGATTTGCCGCCGCACGACGTGCTCAGCGCCTCGCTCGAGCTGGCCGGCGCTTACAAATACTTTCCTCAAGGCACGATCTTCCTGGTCGTGGTCGATCCGGGCGTCGGATCGGCGCGGCGTGGGATTGCCGTCGACACCGGCGAGTTCAAGTTCGTCGCGCCGGACAACGGCGTTCTGACCTCGGTGCTCGACGAGCACCCGGCCAAGAAGAGCGTCGAGCTGACCGAGCGCAAGTATGCGCGGCCGACGGTGAGCCGCACCTTCGAGGGACGCGATCGCTTCGCGCCGGCGGCCGGCTGGCTCGCGAAAGGGATCGATCTGTCGGCACTCGGCCGACCGGCCGGCGCGCTGCACCGTCTCGAGATTCCGCAGCCGCAGGTCGACGCCGATCGGATCGAGGGGCAGGTCCTGCGCGTCGATCGCTTCGGCAATCTGATTACCAACATCGATCGGCGGACGTTCGACAAGCTGGCCGACGGTCCGCTCGATCTGCGCGTCGGCGAGCACTCGGTCCCGCGCGTCGTCTCGACGTACGCCGACGCGGCCGATGGGGAAGTGTGCGCGCTGTTCGGCAGCACCGGCCATCTCGAGGTCGCCGCCAACGGCGCGAGCGCCGCGGCGCGCCTCGATCTGGGCCGCGGCGCACTCGTGCACGTCGCCCGCCGCGCGTGATAGCATTCGACGCTTTGCGTCGAATGGCCGGGCCGGCCTGGCGGGCCAGGCAGGTCTGGCGGGTCGGATACGACATGCTCCGACCTGCCCGGCCTGCCCGACCTGCCAGCCCCGCCCGACCAGGCCTATCCGATCATGATTGATTTCACGCTCAACGAAGAACACACGCTCCTCGAGCAGTCCATCCGCGAGTGGGGCGCACAGCACGTCGCGCCGTTCATCCGCGACAACGATCGCCAGCACCATTTCGATCGCGAACGGATTCTCGGTGGAATGGCGAAGCTCGGGCTGCTCGGGATCTCGGTGCCGGCCGAGTACGGCGGCGCCGGGATGGACTACATCGCGCTCGGCCTCGCCAGCGAGGAGCTCGAGTACTTCGACACCTCGCTGCGGGTGATCATGTCCGTGCACGCCGGCCTGAGCTGCCTCACGCTGCTGTCGTGGGGCAGCGAGGACCAGAAGAAGCGCTACCTCGTGCCGCAGGCGCAGGGAAAGAAAATCGCCGGCTACGGTCTCACTGAACCGAGCGCCGGCAGCGACGCGCGCGCGATCCAGTCGACGGCGGTGAAGAAGGGCGATCGCTACGTGCTGAACGGCGAGAAGAGCTGGATCTCGCTCGCCGATGTCGCCGACAACTTTCTCGTCATCGCCTGGACCGACGCGGAGAAGAAGAAGCAGCGCGATCCCGGGGGCCTCAGCGCGTTCATCGTCGAGCGCACGTTCACCGGCTTCTCCAGCGGGCCGATGAAGGAGAAGTGGGGCATCCTCGCCGGCAACACCGGCTTCTTCAAGATGGACGACGTGGAGGTGCCGGCCGAGAACCTGCTGGGCCGCGAAGGCGAGGGGTTCAAGATCGCGATGTTCGCGCTCGATCAGGGACGCTACACCGTCGCCGCCGGCGCGACCGGGCTGATCCGCGCGTGCCGCGACGCGAGCGTCAAATACGCCAGGGAGCGCAGGACCTTCGGCGTGGAGATCGGCCAGCACCAGCTCGTGAAGGAGATGATCGCGCAGATGGAATCGGACTATCAGGCCGCGCGCCTGCTGTGGATCCGCTCGGGCTGGCTCAAGAACCAGGGTCTGCGCAACACCCGCGAGACCGGCCTGGCGAAGTGGTTCGCGACCGTCGCGTCGGAGCGCGCCGCCGGCGACGCCGTCCAGATTCACGGCGCGAACGGCTACTCCGACGAGTATCCGGTCGGGCGCTTCTTCCGCAACTGCAAGGGCGCGGTCATCTACGAGGGCACGCGCGAGATTCACAAGGTGATGCAGGCCGACTATCTGCTCGGCTATCGAACCGACCGGCCCACGCGTTGCGAACTGCCTGCGTATCGCGAGACATCGAAAACAGCGTAGTGGCTGGCAGCATATGGATTCCGATCTCTCACTCGAATTCCTCCGCGTCGTCGAACAGGCGGCGATCGCGTGCGCGCACACGATGGGCCAGGGCGATCGCCGAAAGTCGGACCAGGTGGCGGTCGAGGCGATGCGCGCCGTGATGGACTCGGTGCCGATCGACGGCACCATCGTCATCGGCGAGGGCGAGCGCGACGAGGCGCCGATGCTCTACATCGGCGAGAAGGTCGGCCTGGTCAATGCCAAGGATCTGCACGGCCTGAAGCTGGTGCGCTTCGACGAGGTCGACATCGCCGTCGATCCGCTCGAAGGCACCAATCTGTGCGCGACCGGCGCGCCGAACGCGATCGCCGTCCTCGCCGCGTCGAATCGCGGCGGACTGCTGCACGCGCCCGACCTGTACATGGAGAAGCTCGTCGTCGGTCCGAGCTCGAAAGACTCTGTCGACCTCGACGCGCCGGTGCACGACAACCTGAAGGCGATCGCCAGGTCTCTCGGCCGCAGCGTCGAGGACCTCGTCGTCATCGTGCTGGATCGGCCGCGTCACGAGACGCTGATCAGCGACATTCGCGACACCGGCGCGCGGATCCGGCTGATTGGTGACGGCGATCTGTCGGCCGGCATCGCCGCGGCGGTCGTCGGTTCGGGCGTGCACGCGGTGATGGGCATCGGCGGCGCGCCGGAAGGCGTGCTGACGGCGGCGGCGATGCGGTGCCTGAACGGGGAGATCTTCGCCCGTCTCGTGGTCAGCAAGCCGGAGCACGAGGAGCGGTGCCGCGCGATGGGGATCACGGATCTGAAGAAGGTGTACCGAGCGAAGGATCTCGCGCCCGGCGACAGCATCATCTTCGCCGCGACCGGCGTCACCGACGGCACGCTGATGCGGGGAGTCCGCTTCTTCGGCGATGGCACGCGCACCAGCTCCGTGATCATGCAGAACAGGCCGCACCGCATCCGGTTCATCGACAGCATCCACGTGCCGCCGGGCGCCGACGTGAAAATCCGATTCTGAGCCGCCCCGCCTCTGCGATGAAGGCCAGCGCGCGCACGGTCGGGCCACGGCCGGCGAGCTCCGACGCGTGGCGGCGCAACCTCATCGCCGTCACCGCGGCGAGCTTCATGGGCTACACCGGCTTCACGCTGGTGATGCCGTTTCTGCCGCTGTTCATCGCTCAGCTCGGCGTCACCGACGTCGGCCGCGTCGCGATGTGGACCGGCCTCAGTCTCGGCGTGACGCCCGGGTTGACGGCGCTGCTCTCGCCGGCATGGGGCCGCCTCGGCGATCGCTACGGGCGCAAGATCATGGTCGAGCGGTCGATGATCAGCTTCGTCGTACTGATGGCGGCGATGGCATTCGTCACGCGCGCGTGGCACGTCCTCGCGCTGCGCGCGGTGCAGGGACTGTTCGCCGGGTACGGATCGCTCTCCGTCGCGATGGCGGCGGAGTCGGCGCCGCGCGATCGGATGCCGAACGCGATCGGCGTCGTGCAGACCGCGCAGCGCATCGGACCGGCGGTCGGCCCGCTGATCGGCGGCGTGCTTGCCGGCGCCGTCGGCCTGCGCCGCGCGTTCATCGCGACGGCGATGTTCTACTTCGTCGGCCTCGTGCTCGTGTACGTGATGTACGACGAGCGCGCCGCGCATGCGCTGCGCGGCGAGCCGCGCGAGCCCGGTCGCGTCTCGTTCCGCAGCGTGCTCGCGTTCGAGAACTTCATCCTGATGATGGGCGTGATCTTCGCGCTGCAGTTCGTCGACCGCAGCTTCGGTCCGGTGCTGCCGCTGTGGGTGGAGCAGGTGGGCGTCGCGCACGGCCGCGTCGCGCTCGTCTCGGGCGTCCTGTTCTCGGTGATGGCGCTCACCGGCGCACTCGGCCATCATTTCTGCGGCAAGCTGCTGAAGCGGTACACGAGCCGCGCCGTGATCGGCGGCGGCGCCGCACTCGCGGCCGCAGGATCGGCGCTGCTCGCCGTCTCGGGCACGGCGATCGCCGCGCGGCCGCTGGCGATTCACGTGGCGGTGATGGTTGCAGCGTCCGTCGCGCTCGGGCTCGGCATCGGCGCGGCGATGACCGCGTGCTTCAGCGCCGCCGGGTCGGTGATTCCGCCGGGCGCGCACGGCACCGGGTTCGGCGTCCTCACCAGCGCGTCGCTGGTCGGCATGGCCAGCAGCCCGTTCGTCGCCGGCCTGGTCGGCGGATCGTCGCTGCGCATCGTCTTCGTTGCCGACGTGGCGCTGATGGGACTGGTCGCGTTGATCGTGCGGAACACGATGGCGGACTGAACGGTGCGGCGGGTGCTCGTCGATCCCGGCGCGCCGCAGCGCGATGCGATTGAGGAAGCCGCGACGTGGATTCTCAGGGGCGGCCTGGTGGCAATCCCCACGGACACGCTGTACGGGCTGGCGGCCGATCCGTTTTCCGCCGACGCCGTCGCGCGGCTGTTCGCGGTCAAGGGACGCGGCGCCGATCGCGCGCTGCCGCTGATCGCCGCCGACGCCGCGCAGGCGGCGCGGCATCTCGGTCGCCTGTCGGACGCCGGCGAGCGGCTGGCGGAGCGTTACTGGCCGGGTCCATTGACGCTGCTGATGCACGCGCCTCGCGCGCTGGCGCGAGAGGTGCACGGCGCGACCGGCAAGGTCGGCGTGCGCGTGCCGCGCGACGCGGTCGCGCAGGCGATCTGCCGCGCAGTCGGCACGCCGATTACGGCGACGAGCGCCAACATCAGCGGCGAGCGCGCGACGGCCGATCCCGCGGAAGTCGAGCGCACGCTGGGGCGGCGCATCGATCTGCTGATCGACGCCGGGTTCACACCAGGCGGCGCGCCGTCGACGATCGTCGACGCGACGGTGACGCCGCCGATCCTGGTGCGCGCGGGCGCGATTGACTGGAGCGAGATTCAGACATGGCTGGACAGCGGACCAACCGTTGGTCGGGAGTAGCGCGGCGCGAGCGCGCGGCGCTCGTGGGGCTGATCGCCGGCCGGGCGCGGCGGCTCGAGGCCGAGCGGTCGCTCGAGGAGCTTGGCGGGCTCGCCGAGGCGGCCGGCGCCGACGTCGTCCTCCGCGTGCTGCAGGAGCGCCCGAAGCCGGACCCGTCCACGTTCCTCGGCGCCGGAAAGATCGAGATGCTCGCGGCGTCCGCGGCCGAGACCGACGTGGACCTCGTGGTCTTCGACAACGAGCTCACCCCGGCGCAGCTGCGCCAGATCGAAGAAGAAGTGGGCCGGAAGATCGTCGACCGGACGCAGCTGATTCTCGACATCTTCGCGCGCCGCGCGCGCACGCGTGAAGGCAAGCTGCAGGTGGAGCTCGCGCAGCTGAAGTACCTGCTGCCGCGGCTGGTGGGCGCGGGCGCCGCGCTGTCGCGGCTCGGCGGCGGCATCGGCACCAGAGGTCCCGGCGAGACGAAGCTCGAGACCGATCGGCGGCGCATCCGCACCCGCATTCACGCCATCGCCGACGACATCGAGCAGGTGCGCAGGCGGCGCGGACAGCTCCGCGAGCGCCGGCACAAATCGGCGGTGCCGACCGTCGCGCTCGTCGGCTACACCAACGCCGGGAAGACCACGCTGTTCAACCGGCTGACGAAGGCCGGGGCAGAGGCCTCGAACGCCCTGTTCGTCACGCTCGATCCGCTCATCCGGCAGGTTCGCCTTCCCGACCGCCGCGAGCTGCTGGTGTCGGACACGGTCGGCTTCATCGATCGGCTGCCGCACGCGCTCGTCGCAGCCTTCCGCGCCACGCTCGAAGAAACGGCGGACGCCGACCTCGTGCTCCACGTCATCGACGCGCCGGCGCCCGACCGCGATCGGCGGATCGCGGCCGTTCGCCAGGTGCTGGAAGAGATCGAGGCTGCGGACGTGCCGCTGCTCGAGGTCTACAACAAGTGTGACGCGCTCACCCCGGACGAGCGGCGGCGGGTCTGCGATCTCGATCCGTCCGCTGTGTGCATCTCGGCGCTGAACGGCGACGGGATCGACGAGCTGGTGGAGACGATCACGTCGCGGGTCGCCCTCGACGTCCGGCGTGTGACGCTCACCTTCAATCCCGACGATGCGGAGGATCGTGAGCGGATCGCGCGACTCTACCGCCACGGCACCGTCGTCCTGCACGAATCGCGCGACGGCCGCGTGTCAATCGTCGCCGACGTTCCGCGCCGACTGGCGGATCGCTTGTAGCGCGTCGGGAAACGCACAGGCCGCAAAGACCGCACAGACCGTCGGGAATTAACGAGGAAAGAGATGTGACCCGTCGATGCGCGCGAAGTCGCCGTGCGAGCGCGGCTGGCGAAGCCAGCCGGCAGCGATGGGCCCGCTGCGCCGGCCACTCGCACATCGTCTCTGCAGTCGCTGCGGTCCCTGCGTTCTCTGCGGTTAACGCCGCGTCTCGGAAATTGGGTCGATGTAAACTCACCGTGATGCGCAAGCTCCTGCTCGCCGCGCTGATCACCGTCAGCGCGTGCGCGCCGAAAATCGTGCCGGCGCCGGTCGTCACGACGCCGAGATTTCCGCAGTTCATCGCGCCGGTGGTTCCCGCCGCGTGGTCGGCGAGCCTCTCGGCGCTCAGCCAGTCGCGGGGCTGGGCATTCCTGCAGAGCGGCGACCTGAGAAACGCCGAGCATGAATTCGGCAACGCGCTCAAGACGACGCCGGCGTTTTATCCGGCGGAGGCCGCGCTCGGGTACGTGGAGCTCGCCCGCAGGGATGCGAAGGCGGCACTGCCACATTTCGATCGCGCGCTCGAGCTCGCGCCGGAGCACGTCGATGTCTCCGCCCTGGTCGGCCGCGGCGAGTCGCTGCTCGGCCTGAACCGCGAATCCGAGGCAGTGGCCGCGTTCTCGGCGGCGCTCGCCGCCGACCCGTCCCTGCCGGACCTGGCGTCGCGCATCGAGGTCTTGAAATTCCGGACGGTCGAGCAGGGGATCGCCCGCGCCCGCGACGCCGCACGCAGCGGACGGCTCGACGAGGCGATCCAGGCGTACACGGCGGCGATTGCGAGTTCGCCGGACAGCGCGTTCCTCTACCGGGAACTGGCGGCAGTCGAGCGCCAGAAGAACGAGCCCGACGCGGCGCTCGAACATCTCCGGAAATCGATTGCGCTCGAGCCGGGCGACGCCCGATCGCTCGCGCAGATCGGCGAGATCCTGCTGAGCCGCGGCGAGGCCGAGGCCGCCGAGAAGGCCTTCGCCGAATCGCTCGCGATCGAGCCGAATGCCGCCGTCGAGAAACGGCTCGAGGAGCTTCACGCCAGCGCCGCCCTCGCGCGGCTGCCGGCCGAGTACCGCGCAATCGATCAGGCGCCGCAGATCACGCGCGCCGACCTCGCGGCGCTGATCGGAATCCGACTGGCGCCGCTGCTGCAGGGTGCCCGCGGCGCTGGCGACGCCGCCCTGATTACCGACGTCCGCAACAACTGGGCGGCGACCTGGATCATGCAGGTCGCGCGGGCGGGCGTGATGGACCCGTACGCGAACCACGCGTTCCAGCCGCGTGCGCTGGTCCGGCGCGCCGATCTCGCGCAGGCGGTCGCGCGCCTGCTGTCCCGCGTCGCCGCGCAGAATCCCGCGCGGCGCACGGCGTGGGAGTCGGCGCGGCTGCAGTTCAGCGATCTGTCGCCGAGCCATCTCGCCTACCCGGCCGCCTCCGCCGCGGTCGCGTCCGGCGTGATGGCCGTGGCGGCCAACAACAGCTTCCAGCCGTCGAAGCCGGTCACCGGCGCGGATGCGCTCGACGCGATTGCGAAGATCCAGGCGCTTGCCGCGTCGCGATGACCGCGCTCACCGTCGCGAACCAGCTCACGCTGCTGCGGATGCTGTTGATCCCGGCGTTCGTGATCCTGGTCGTATACGGCTATCTCGGGTGGGCGCTCGCCGTGTTCGCGGTTGCCGGCGCGACCGACGCGCTCGACGGCCTGATCGCGCGGCGCGCCGGCCAGCGGACGAGCCTTGGCGCGTGGCTGGATCCGATGGCCGACAAGCTGCTGCTGGTGACGACTTTCATCGTGCTGACGGTGCCCGGTCTGAATCTCGCCAACCGGCTGCCGCTGTGGCTGACGATCTGCATCATCAGCCGTGACGTCGTCATCGTCGCGACGGTCGCGATCGTGAACCTCGCCATCGGTCCGCGCACGTTCCGTCCGTCGGTGTACGGGAAGATCGCGACCGCGACCTACATCATCACCGCGGTGGCGGCGATGCTGTTCAACTATCTCGGCTACCATTCTGCGATCGTCGATCTCGGCGTCTGGCTGTCGCTCGCGATCACGCTCGTCTCGGCGTTCCACTACATCTGGCACGCGCGGCGGATCATCGATACGCCCGCATCATGATCATCATGAAGCGCATCATCGCGGCGTTCGCCTTCGTCTGGATCACGGTCTGGCTGGCGTCCGGCGTCAGCCGGACCGCGATCGCGCAATCGGTTCCCAAGCAGGCCGTCGTCGATACGTCCGCCGGGACGTTCGTGATCGATCTCACGCCGGAGACGGCGCCGAACCAGGCGGCCCACTTCATGAGGCTTGCGGCCGAGGGCGGCTACGACGGCACGACGTTCCATCGTGTGATCAAGTACGGCATGGTGCAGGGCGGCGATCCGCTGTCCAGGGATCCGGCGAAGCGGGCGCAGTACGGGCAGAACGCGGTCAAGGCGGAGGTGCGCGCGCCGAAGCTCACGCGTGGATCGGTGGCGGCCGTGCTCGTGCCGGGCAGGCCCGACAGCGCCGGCGCGCAGTTCTTCATCGTGCTCGCCGACCAACCGGCACTCGACAATCAGTACACCGTCTTCGGACACGTCGCCGACGGTTTCGACGTGCTCCAGAAGATCTCCGAGACGCCGGTGGACGAGAAAGGTCTTGCCACCGAACGCGTCGAGATTCGGCATGTGGCGATTCGCGACACGCCCGCGGAGCCGTTCATCACGGAATCGCCGGCCGAGCTCGGCACGTATCGGGGTGTGCTCGACACGAGCGCCGGTCCGATCGCGATTGAGTTCTTCACGGACAAGGCGCCGAATACTGTTCGCCAGTTCATGCGGCTTGCGGCTGCCGGCGTCTACAACGGCATGGCGTTCCACCGCGTCGCGCCTGGCTTCGTGATCCAGACCGGCGCGCTGTCCAGCCGTACCAGCCCGCTCGGCGAGAAGCAGCAGAAGCTGGTCCACAATCTCGCGCCGGAGTTCAACGACACGAAGCACGTGAAGGGCATCGTCTCGATGGCGCGCGGCGAGGCGGCCGACAGCGCAACGACGTCGTTCTTCATCTGCACCGGCACGTCCACTGCGCTCGACGGACAGTACACGGCATTCGGCCGCGTCGTCGACGGGATGGCAGCCGTCGATGCGATCGAAGCGAGCCCGCGTACCGGCGAGACGCCGAATGCGCGCATCGAACTGAGGACGGTCAGGATCGAGAAAAAACCGTAGGGCCTCGGGGCTAGCTGCCGGGGACCACGCGCGTGATCCGGACCGCCTGTCCGACGATGTATTCGATTCGAATCCGATCGCCCGGCTCGAGATTGTTGCCGATCACCGCTTCGGGTCCGATCCGCGCGTTGTGCACCTGGCCGTCGGGATCGTCGACGTCGGTGAAGAACACATCCCACGACGGCTGGCCGTGGATGCTGATTGGCTGAACCTTCCGCAGAATGCCGTCGCGAGTCCCTTTAAGCAAGTTGACCCCAGCACAGAATCCGCTTGAACGGAAAGAAGAACGGCCGCGACGGGTCGAGCTGCGGCAGCAGCCGCTCCCGGTAGTCTTCGAGGAACCGGTCGAACACCGCCGGCGCCAGGTGCCGAGCGTAGTCCGTCAAAGTCGTTCCCTTCACCCAGTCGACCACCGCGTCGCGCGATTCAAGGACATGAGGATAGACGATCAGGCGCGCGATTGGATCGCGGAAGCCATATTGATAGAGAAGCCGGGCGTAGCGCTCAACCGTCAGGACCGGCTGCGGTTTTCGCCAGCCTCCGAGCGCCGCCGCATAAGGCTCGCTGGCGGCAAGCGCCGCGGCCGTGGTGTGCGTCGCGTCATCGTGCTGCGCCGGCACTTGGAACGCGAGCTGACCCGCGGCCGCAAGCATCGCCGTGAGCTTTTGCAACAGCGCGTCGTGGTCGCCCACCCAGTGCAGCGCTGCGTTCGAGAAGATCAACCCCGGCCGCCGGTCGCCCTCGAGCCTCCGGTCTGCGAACGCCTCGATCGTGCCCGCCTCGAACCGGAGTCCCGGCGTCTCGCCATCCGTCCGCGCGGACGCCAGCATGCTCTCCGACCGATCGATGCCCACCGTTTCGGCCGCCTGCAGCCGCTCGTGCATCACGCGTGTGAGCTTTCCCGTACCGCACCCGAGATCGACGATGCGCAACGCGGCCTGAGGCTTGACCAGCGTCAGCAGGTCGTAGAAGGGCTGTTCGCGCTGCCGCTCGAACTTGTCGTACTGCTGCGGATCCCAGGTGTCGATAACCATCCGTCGCTCCAGTGTGTCGGTGTGTGGGCCCATGAGGTGGGTGGGGAAGGACCGATCGGTCCCACACGCCTCGGTCCCTCCCTATCAACCCCATGGGCTCATCCGTCCCACACACCCCCATGGGCCCATCGGTCCTACACTCCAAACGGCAGCCGCTCGGGATCCGTCGCGGCTTCCTCAGTGCACAGGTTGTGCACGCTGACACCGAGCAGGCGCACCGGGCGCCGGCCGGCGTCGGTCTTCTCGAGCAGCCGCACCGCCCGCGCCGACAGATCTGCCTCGTCGCGCGTCGGCGGCGCGGTGTGGCTGCGCGTGATCGTCGTGAAATCGCCGTAGCGTACCTTGATCGTGACGGTGCGGGCGAGCAGCTGCTTGCGCGCGAGCCAGGCGATCGCGTGCAGGGCCATCTCCGCGATCTCGTGGCGGATGGTGTCGATGTCGACGAGATCCTCGGGATACGTGCTCTCGGACCCCGATGATTTCACTTCGCGATCGGGCACGACCGGCCGATCGTCGATGCCGTTTGCCAGCTGGCGCAGCCAGTCGGCAAGATTCCCGACGGCGCCGCGCAGGATGTCGACGTCGGCCGTTCGCACGTCGACCAGGCGCTCGATCCCTCTGGCGCGCAGTTTCTGCGCCGTGACCGGCCCGACGCCCCAGAGCGCATCCACCGGGAGCTGCTGCAGGAACGGTTCGACGCGGCCCGGGCTGATCACGGTCAGCCCGTCCGGCTTCTTCCAGCCGGACGCGATCTTCGCGAGAAACTTGTTCGGCGCGACCCCCGCCGATGCGGTCAGTCCGGTGTCGCTCCTGATGCGGTCCTTCAAGCGCTTCGCGACCGCCGTCCCCAGCGTCTCGCCCCATGCGTTCTCGGTGACGTCGAGGTAGGCCTCGTCGAGCGACAGCGGCTCGACCAGCGGCGTCGCTTCGCGAAAGATCGAGAACACCGCGCGCGACGCGTCGCGATAGCGCGAGAAGTCCGGCGGCACGATCACCAGCGACGGACACAGCCGCACTGCTTTCGCCATCGACATCGCGGAGTGGACGCCGAACGCGCGCGCCTCATAGCTGGCCGCGGCCACGACGCCGCGACGGTCGGGCTGTCCGCCGACCGCGATCGGTTGGCCGCGCAGCGCGGGCTTGTCGCGTTGCTCGACCGATGCGTAGAACGCGTCCATGTCGACGTGGAGAATGCGGCGGATCACGATCGCGCTAGAATACTGGTTTCCTATGCCTGAGTTTATCTACACGATGAAGGGTCTCGGGAAGGTACATCCTCCCGATATCAGGGTGCTCGACGACATCTGGCTGTCATTTTATTTCGGCGCGAAGATCGGCGTGCTCGGACTGAACGGCGCCGGCAAGAGCTCGCTGTTGAAGATCATGGCCGGCGAAGACACCAGTTTCCTCGGCGAGTCATTCAAGGCGGACAAGGCGACAGTCGGATTTCTCCATCAGGAGCCGAGGCTCGATCCGAAGAAGGACGTGCGTGGGAACGTCGAGGAAGGCGTCGCGCCGATCAAGGCGCTGCTGACGCGCTACGACGATGTCAACGCAAAGCTTGGCGAGGATCTCTCACCGGACGAGATGGAGAAGGTTCTCGACGAGCAGGGCAGGCTGCAGGACAGGATCGACGCGTCGAATGCGTGGGACCTCGACTCGCGCCTTGAGCTGGCGATGGACGCGCTGCGGCTGCCGCCGCCGGACGCCGACGTCACCACGCTGTCGGGCGGCGAGCGCCGCCGCGTCGCGCTGTGCCGCCTGCTGCTGCAGTCACCCGATCTGCTGCTGCTCGACGAGCCGACCAATCATCTCGACGCCGAATCGGTCGCGTGGCTGGAGCGCTTCCTCGCCGAATATGCCGGCACCGTCGTCGCCGTCACGCACGATCGCTACTTCCTCGACAACGTCGCGGGCTGGATTCTCGAGCTCGATCGCGGGCACGGGATCCCCTGGGAGGGCAACTACTCGTCGTGGCTCGAACAGAAGCAGAACCGCCTCGCGCAGGAAGAGAAGGCCGAGACGCGGCGCCAGAAGACGCTCGAACGCGAGCTCGAATGGATCCGCATGTCGCCGCGGGCGCGACAGGCGAAGGGGAAGGCGCGCCTCAACGCGTACGAAGATCTCCTGAAGCAGGACACCGCGCAGAAAATCGAGACCGCCGAAATCTACATCGCGCCCGGTCCGCGGCTCGGCGATACGGTGGTCGAAGCGCGCCGGCTGAAAAAGGGCTACGGTGACAACCTCCTGATCGAGAACCTCGACTTCACGCTCCCGCGCGGCGGGATCGTCGGCGTGATCGGTCCGAACGGCGCCGGCAAGACGACGCTGTTCCGCATGATTACCGGGCAGGAGAAGCCGGACGAAGGCACCCTCAAGATCGGGGAGACGGTGCAGATCGGCTACGTCGATCAGAGCCGCGAGGCGCTCGAACCGGGCAAAACCGTGTTCGAGGAAATCACCGGCGGCAACGACGAGATCGAGCTGGGGAAGAAGAAGGTCGCGTCGCGCGCCTACGTGTCGTGGTTCAACTTCAAGGGCGCCGGCCAGCAGCGCAAGGTCGGCACGCTCTCGGGCGGCGAGCGCAATCGCGTGCACCTCGCGAAACTGCTGAAGAGGGGAAGCAACCTCCTGCTGCTCGACGAGCCGACCAACGATCTCGACGTCGACACGCTGCGCGCGCTCGAGGAGGCGCTGCTCAACTTCGCCGGCTGCGCGGTCGTCATCAGCCACGATCGCTGGTTCCTCGACCGCATCGCGACGCACATGCTCGCCTTCGAGGGGGACAGCCAGGTGGTGTGGTTCCAGGGGAACTACCAGGACTACGAGGCGGACCGGAAGCGCCGCCTCGGCGCGGCCGCCGATCAGCCGCATCGGATCAAGTATCGGAAGCTCACCCGCTAGGTCGGATGGGACGGATGGGACGGATGGGACAGATGGGACGGATGGGACGAATGGGAAAGACGGGAAAGATGGGTCAGACGGGGCGGACGGACAACCTAGCGCGAAGGCTTTAGCCGAGCGGCAGGAGACGAATGCAGGTCGTGCAGACTCGGATCGCGACGTCAGATGACGCGCCGGCGCTGCTGGCGCTGATCAACCGTGCGTTCGTGGTCGAGAAGTTCTTCGTCGATCGCGATCGGACGACGCCGGAGGAGCTCGCCGAGTATCTCCGCAGAGGGACGTTCCTGCTGTTCGATCGGGACGATGGCTCGCTGGCGGCGTCGCTGTATTTCGAGTCGCGCGGCGATCGCGCCTACGTCGGGATGCTGTCGGTGAATCCCGACCTCCAGGGCCAGGGCATCGGCCGGCAGATGATGACGGCCGCGGAGGATCACGCCCGCGCGCTCGGTTGCCGCGGCATCGACATCAACGTGGTCAATCTCCGTGAGGAGTTGCCGCCGTTCTATCGATCGCTTGGGTACGTCGAGCACGGCTGCACCGACCCGGCGGACGATCCCGGCGCGACGCGGCCGTACCATTTCATCCTGATGGCAAAGGAGCTCACGACGCAGACATGACCAGACAAACCGTCGGAATCCTCATCTTCGACGACGTGGAAGTGCTCGATTTCGCCGGGCCGTTCGAGGTCTTCTCGCGGACGCGGCTGGTGCCGGGCGCCGAGTCGCGGCGCAGTGAGGACAGCGCTCCCTTCATCGTGTTCACGGTGGCGCGTACCGTCGAGGCGATCACGGCGATCGGTGGATTGCGTGTCGTGCCCGCGTACTCGTGGGACACGGCGCCGCCGATCGACATCCTGGTCGTTCCGGGCGGCTTCGGCACGCGTGCGCTGCTGCGCGACGAGGCGGCGCTGGCGTGGATTCGAGGCGCGGCTGCCCGTGCATCGCTGGTGACGTCAGTCTGCACCGGCGCGCTGCTCTACGCGCAGGTCGGCCTGTTGCGCGACCGGCGCGCCACCACCCATTGGGGTGCGCTCGATCTGCTCGCGTCGCTCGATCCGACGATTCAGGTGCAACGCGATGTTCGCGTCGTGTCCGATACGATCGTCACGTCGGCCGGCGTCTCGGCCGGCATCGACATGTCTTTTGCCGTGGTCGAACAGCTGCACGGTGCGGAGGTGGCGCGCGAGACCGCGCACTACATTGAATATGTGCCGCAATATCAAAACGCTCTTTAATTTCGATCCGCCGGCGACCGACGAGGAGATCCGGGCGGCTTCGCTTCAGTTCGTCCGCAAGCTGAGTGGATTCAACGCGCCGTCGAAAGCAAACGAGCACGCGTTCAATCAGGCGATCGACGACGTTGCCGAAATTGCGCGGGCGCTGATCGACTCGCTCACGACGACGGCGCCGCCGAAGAACCGTGAAGAGGTCGCCGCCGCCGCGCGCCTCCGGGCCGCCGAGCGGTTCGCGCGATGACCGACGTGGACGCGGCTCCAGGCGGCGCGACTCACGATCTCGTCCCGCAGCGGTGGTCGGCCGACAGCTACGCCCGGCACGCAGCGTTCGTCCCGGCGTTCGGGGCGACGCTGCTCGAGCGGCTGTCGCCGCAGCGTGGCGAGCGGATCCTCGATCTGGGATGTGGCGACGGGACGCTCACGCGTCAAATCGCGGCCCGCGGTACCCACGTCGTCGGCGTCGATGCGTCGCCGGAATTCGTCGAGGCCGCCGCACGCTCGGGCGTCGACGCGCGGCTGTGTGACGCGCGGGCGCTCGCCTTCGACCGCGAGTTCGACGCGGTCTTTTCGAACGCCGTGCTCCACTGGGTACTCGAGCCCGACGCCGTGCTGTCCGGTATTTTCCGGGCGCTGCGACCTGGTGGACGATTCGTCGCCGAGTTCGGCGGCCATGGCTGCATCGCAGCGATCGTGGTCGCGCTCTCGGTCGCGTTCGACCGGGCCGGCCGAGCCCTGCGGCCGCCCTGGTACTTTCCGACGGCCGAGGAATACGCGGCGAGGCTGACCGCGCACGGCTTCGAGATCGACTCGATCGAGTTGTATCCGCGGCTGACGCCGCTGCCGACCGGCATTCGCGGCTGGCTCGAGACGTTCGCCGGTTCGATGCTCGGCGCGCTCCCGGAGGATCAGCGCGCGGCGACGGTCGACGACGTCGAGAGGCTGCTCCGGCCGGTGCTCTGCGACGCTGACGGCCGCTGGACCGCCGATTACGTTCGCCTGCGTCTCGCCGCGCGGCGCCCCGGCTAGCCCCTGGCCCGCAGCCCCGCCTGCAGAGTCCCTACAGAGCGAGCGCGGCGTTCTGCGCTTCGAGAAACGCGGCGAAGCCCTCGTTGTAGAGCGCACCGGGACGCCGCTCACGGATACGTGCGAGGGCCATCGGGCCAGCCATGCCGAGCTCGACGAGAATCATGCCGGCGACGAGCGCTGACCGGTTGTAGCCGAGACCGCAGTGCGACAGCACGCGGTGGCCGGCGCCGATCAGCGTGGCACCGAGCCGCGCGATCGCGCGCAGCTTGGCGATCTGCGGCAGCTGCTCGTTGTCGTCGTTGATGTGGAAATAGATGTAGAGGCAGTGCTCGGCGTCGGTCGGGATGCAGGTGTCCAGTCCCCCGTCGAGATCGATGACGACGTCGATGCCGTGATCCGCCGCTGCATCCCAGCAGTCGAGCGCCGGCGAAATGAACAACCGACCGTCGTCGTCGACCGCGTAGAGATCCATGGGAGTGTGGGTGTGTAGGCCCATGGGCTAGTGGGGAAGGACCAATCGGTTCCAGTCCAACCCATCCTATGGGCCTATCGGTCCCATAAGCCTAGCGCACTTTGGTGGTGGGGAAGGACAGATCGGGCCCGGCCCAACCCACCCTCTGGGCCTATCGGTCCCACAAGCCTACCGCACTTTGCTGCGGAAATACTCGATCGTCTTGACGAGCCCTTCTTCGAGCTGCACTTTCGGCTCCCAGCCCAGGATCTCGCGCGCGCGCGCGATGTCGGGGCGGCGCTGCTTCGGGTCGTCGGTCGGGAGCGGCTTGTAGATGATGCGGCTCGCCGCGCCGGTCATCCTGATGATCGTCTCGGCGATCTGCTTGATGGTCATCTCGACCGGGTTGCCGATGTTCACCGGATCGTTGGTGTCCGACAGCATCAGGCGGATGATGCCGTCGACGAGGTCGCTGATGTAGGTGAAGCTGCGCGTCTGCGACCCGTCGCCGAACACGGTGACGTCCTCGTTGCGCAGCGCCTGCGACATGAACGCGGGCACCGCACGGCCGTCGTTGACGCGCATCCGCGGACCGTAGGTGTTGAAGATGCGGACGATCTTCGTGTCGACGCCGTGGTAGCGGTGGTAGGCCATCGTCATCGCCTCGGCGAAGCGCTTGGCTTCGTCGTAGACGCCGCGCGGGCCGATCGGATTGACGTTGCCCCAGTAGCTCTCCTTCTGCGGGTGCTCGAGCGGATCGCCGTAGACCTCCGACGTCGACGCGAGCACGAACCGCGCGCGCTTCGCCTTGGCGAGGCCGAGCACCTTGTGCGTCCCGAGCGCGCCGACCTTGAGAGTCGGAATCGGCAGCTCGAGATAGTCGATCGGACTCGCCGGGCTGGCCCAGTGCAGCACGAAGTCGACCTGCCCGTCGATGTAGATGTAGTTGGTGACGTCGTGCTTGATGAAGGTGAAATCGCGGTTGACGAGAGGCGAGATGTTCGAGGTGTCGCCGGTCAGCAGGTTGTCGATCCCGATGACCGCGTAGCCGCGGTCGAGGAGCGTTTCCGCGAGGTGCGATCCGATGAACCCGGCCGCCCCCGTGACGACGACGCGCTGTTTAGTAGGCATGCTTGTGGAAGAACCCGCGGAGCAGCGTCAGCCACATGATCTTGAGATCGAGGCGCACCGACCAGTTCTCGATGTAGTAGAGGTCGTACTCGATGCGCTTTTCGATCGACGTGTTCCCGCGCCAGCCGTTCACCTGCGCCCAGCCGGTGATGCCGGCCTTCACCTTGTGGCGCAGCATGTATTGCGGGATCTTGGCCTTGAACTGCGCCACGAACAGCGGCCGCTCCGGACGTGGGCCGACGATCGACATGTCGCCCTTCAGCACGTTCCACAGCTGCGGCAACTCGTCGATGTTCGACCGTCGCAGGACTTTGCCGACCGGCGTTCGTCTCGGGTCCTGCTCGCTGGCGAAGACCGGACCGGTTTCGGCCTCCGCGTCGTCGTACATCGACCGGAACTTGTAAATCATGAACGGCTTGCCGTCGAGCCCCATCCGCTCCTGACGGTAGAAGACGCGGCCGCGCGAGGTCAGCTTCACGAGCGCCGCGATGATCCAGAACGGAATCGCCAGCACGATCAGCGCCGCGCTCGAAATCGCTATGTCAGTCACGCGCTTGACGATGCTGTTGAACCCCTGGAGTGGAACGTCGTTGATGTTGATGACCGGGACGCCGTCGAGATCTTCGAGGCGCGCCCGCAGCGCGATCACCTGGAGCAGGTCTGGCACCACCTTCACGTCCACGCACTCGCGGCTGGTGCTGTCGATCAGCTGCAGCATCTGCACGTGCTGCTCCGGCGGCAGGGCGACGTAGAGGTGATCGATCCCTTCGCGTGCCGCGATCTCCGCCGCCTCGCTCGTCGTCCCGAGGAGCGGCAGCCCGCGGTAGCCGAGGTGATCGCCGGCGGCCCGGTCGTCGACGAAGCCGACGATCTGATAGCCGAGCTCGCGGTGTTCGAGGATCTTGTCGGCGACCAGCCGTCCGAGCTCTCCTGATCCCGCGATCAGAATCCGCTTCAGGCCGATGCCTGCGCGCCAGCGGCGCTCGAGCGCCTCGCGCACGATTTCCCGCGACGAGAAGCTGAACGCGACGTTCAGGATCAGGAAGATCCCCCAGACCGCCTGCGAGACTTCGAACGCGCCGCGATCCTTGGCGGCACCGGTGGCGAAATACGTCTGGACGTACAGGGTCGCGACGATGCCGAAGACGACGGCGAGAATGCTGCCGACGAAAACCGCAAAGAAATCGTCAACGCGCGAACGACCGCGCCGCAAACGGTAGAGTCCCTGCAGATGGAATCCGAGCGGCACCAGCGCGGCGATGAACGGCAGCACGTTGATGTACTGGCCCAGCGGCGGCACCCCCTTGGTAATCGGGATCAGCGCGCCGAGGCCGGTGTGAAACCGGAGGAGGTAGGCGAGGACGAAGGCGATCAGCGCCAGCAGCGCGTCCGACAGGATGTGGAAGGTGACAAGGAGCCGGTTGTGGCGATTTACCACGCGGACGGCTCTCCCACGAGCGCGGCCATTTCGTCGCCGAAGCGCGCGCGGCTGAACCGCTCGGCGTGGGCGCGGATGGCGGTCCGGTCGAAGCGGCGGTCCACCGCATCGGCAATTGCGTCGGCGAAGGCGGCTGGCGACAGCTCATCCACGAGCAGCCCGGTTTCGCCGTGCCGCACCGTTTCGACGGCGCCGCCGCGGCCCAGCGCGACGACGGGCTGGCCGCACGCCTGCGCTTCGAGCGGCACGATGCCGAAATCCTCCTCGCCTGGCAGCAGCGTCACGGCAGCGCGCCGATAGAGATCGCGAATCGCGTCGTTCGCTACGCGGCCCAGGAAGGTGGTGGCCGGTCCCGCGTTGCGTTCGAGCGTGGCGCGATCCGGACCATCGCCGACGATCGTCAGCGGCACGCCCGCGCGCGCGCACGCCGCGATCGCGATCTCGATACGCTTGTACGGCACGAGCGCAGACACCACGAGCGCGAATCGCTCGGTTGGAGTGGCGTCGGGATAAAAAAAGTCGGTGTCGACCGGCGGATAGACCACAGTGGCTTGGCGATTATAGTATCGCCGGATCCGACCAGCAACATAGTGAGAGATCGCGACATAGCGGTCCACGCGGCCGGCCGTGTCGCGGTCCCACCGGGCCAGCCGCGCCATCACCGGACGCATCAGCGCGCTCCCCACGCGGCCGATCCGATCGGGACCGAAATACGCGTCGAACTGGTCCCACGCGTAGCGCATTGGCGTCAGGCAATAGCAGAGATGCGGCACGCGCCCGGCGTGCACGATCGCCTTCGCGCAGCAGTGGCTCAAGCTGACGATGCGATCGAAGCGGTCGAAGGAGAACTGTTCGATCGCGGTGGGGAAGAGCGGCAGGTAGTGGCGGTAGAACCGCTTGACGAGCGGCAGCCGCTGCACCAGCGACGTGTGCGGGCGCAGCCGCTCGATCGCTGGTGAGACCGATCCCCGCACGTGCACCAGCGTAAAGATCTCGGCGTCGGGAAACCGCTCGCAGATCACTTCGAGCGCCTTCTCGCCGCCGCGCATGCCGGTCAGCCAGTCGTGGACGATCGCCAGCTTCATCGGGGCGCTGAGACCGCAGAGCCTGCGTCAACCCGCACCGTTCAGCACCTCGCCGTAGATTCGCCGGACGCGGCGCACCGACTGCTCCCACGAGAACATCCCCGCGCGCGCGACCCCTTTCCGGCGCAGATCCTTCCTCAGGTCCGCGTCGGTGAGCACCCGGTAGATGCCGTCGGCGATGGCGTTCGGATCGTACGGATCGACCAGGATGGCGGCGTCCCCGGCCACTTCCGGCAGCGATGACACGTTCGACGTGACCACCGGCGTCCCGCTGGCCATCGCCTCGAGCGGCGGGAGTCCGAAGCCTTCGTACAGGGACGGGAACACGAAGAGCCCGGCGAGCCGATACATCACCGCGAGCGTTTCCTCCGGGAGGTAACCGAGAAACCGGACGTACTTGTGCAGCTGGTGCTTGTGCACGGCGCGGCGCAGCGCGGTGTACTTGGAGATCTCGTCGCCGATCAGCACCAGCTTCAGGTGATCGAGCCCGCGCTTGTGCACGATGTGGAACGCGTCGATCAGCCGTTCGAGATTCTTGTGCGGCTTCACGTTGCCCGCATACAGCACGAACTCGTCCTGCAGTTGATAGCGATCGCGGACGCGGACGACGTCCTCCTCCGCGGGGTCGATGGCGAAGCGCTCGTCGTAGGCGTTGTAGATGACGTCGATCTTCTCGGGCGCCGTATCGACGTAACGGAGGATGTCGCGCTTCGAGCTTTCCGACACCGTCAGCACCCGCGTCGCGCGGCGCGCCGCGAGCTTGATCGAGGCGCGCGCGTAGCCGAACGCGAAGCGGTTGGGCAGGTACTGCGGAAACATCAGGTGGATGCAGTCGTGAATCGTCACGACCGATCGGCAGGGCACGAGCGGCGGCAGCACGTAGTGCGGCGCGTGGAACAGCGTCACTGCCTCGCGCTGCAGCGCGAGCGGAATACGCACCTGCTCTGCCACCGAGTAGTTGCCCGCCGTCTCCGGGATCGCCCGGAAGTTGTCGCCGAGCGTCGCGAGCGTCTCGCGATCCTCCGGCCGGCAGAACACCACGAATTCGGTGCGGTCGTCCATCCGCGCCAGCTGGCGCAGGAGGTTCCGGATGTAGGTGCCGATGCCGAAGTCGTGCAGCTTCCGGGCGTCAATGCCGATCCGCACGAGGCTAATGATACTCAGGGGTGTGTGGGACCGAGGGGTGTGTAGGACTGATGGGCCCATGGGGTGGGTGGGGTAGGACCGATTGGTCCCACACTCCAGGGAATCACCGGCGCTCACCACTGCCCGCGGATGCGCAGATACAGCTTGAGGACCGGCGCCCACACGGGGTGATGCTTCTCGTAGAACGCAACCTGGCTGCGCCGGTACGCTGCGTTGGTTGTGTCCGGCGCCGTTGCCGCGGATCGGCCGCGCAGATGGACGACCTCGACATCCGGCGTGAACAGGATCCGCCGTCCGCGCGCGCGGATCGCCGCGCAGAAGTCGACGTCCTCGGTGTACATGAAGAAGCGTTCGTCGAGGCCGCCGACGGCGTCGGCGTCCGCCCTGCGCACGAGCAGGCACGCGCCGCTCACCCAGTCGGGAAACTGGCGCTGCCGGGTGAGGCGATCGACGTCATTCGACTGCCCAAGCCGCTTCTGTCGCAGCTCGTTGAGCGGCCCGATCATCCGGCCGAACGACAGCTCTGGGCGGCCGCGGCCGTCGACGAGCCGCGGTCCGACCACCGCGACGCCGGAGTCGCGATCGAGCTCCGCGACCAGGGCGTCGATCGCGCCGGCCGGGACGATCGTGTCGCTGTTCAGCAGCAGCACGTGCGTCGAGGCGGTCGCGCGCAGGCCGAGGTTGTTGGCTCGTGCGAACCCGGCGTTCGATCCCACGTCGATCACGCGCACGTCCGGCCACCGTCTGGCCGCGTCCACGCTGCCATCGATCGACTGGTTGTCGACGACGACGATCTCGTGGGTGACGCGCGGCGGCGCCGCGTGCAGCGAGTCGAGGCAGCGCGCGAGGTCGTCGCATGTGTTGTGCGAGACGATGATGATCGCGACGGACGGAGTGCGGGGAACCGATGGGCCCGTGGGGTGGGTTGGCGGCGTCATGGCCGCCCGGCGCCTTCGATGACAGAAAGCGTGTTGAGCGCTGCGTCCGTCCAGTTGTATTTCGAGAGTTCGGCAGGCGCGGCGTCGAGGAGCGTCGCGCGCGCCTGTTCGTCGAACAGCAGCGCCTCGAGCGCGCGCGTGATCGCCGGCCGATCGTTCATCGGCACATAGACTGCGGCGCTGCCGCAGCTTTCGCGGGCGACCGGCGTGTCGAGCAGCACCGGCGGCACGCCGGCAGCCAGGGCTTCGAGCGGAGTCAGGCCAAGGCCTTCATATTCGGAGAGAAACGCAAACGCTCGGGCGTGCGCGTACAGCTCGTGAAGTTGTGCGTCGGTGACGTATTCGTGCCACCGGATGCGATCGCCGAGGCCTTCGGCAGCTATGGCCGCGTGGAGATCCTGGTATGGATGACTGCGGTTGTCGCCGACGATGTCCAGGAAGACGTTGGACCCGGCGCGAGCGATCGGCGCGAACCCGCGAATCAGATCGATGACGTGGCGGCGGTTGAAGATGGAGCCGACGTAGAGAACTGAGTAGGGGCTGGGGGCTGGGGGCGTGGGTCTAGCTGCTCCTCTCGCCTCTTGATGGCTAACCTCGAGCTCCGACCCTGGAGCCGCATGGTCGCGACGGCTGGCCCCGAGCCCCGAGTCCCGAGCCCCGATGTCGCGACGGCTAGCCCCGAGCCCCCAGCCCCGAGCCCCGATTCCAGGCGGCACCACATGAACCCGTGCTTCCCCGACGTTCAGCCGCTCCACGATCTCCCGCTTCGAGAACTGCGAGATCGTGATGATCGCCGCCGCGGCGTTCGCCGCCCGGCGCACCAGCCACCGGCGTCGCGCGCCTTCGCGCACGCCGAACCACTCCGGGTGCGCGACGAACGACAGATCGTGAATCGCGACGACGATTGGCACCGCCAGGCGAAGCGGCGCCGTGTACCCGGGTGCGAACCAGACGTCGAGGGCATCGGCGTTCACGCCGCGCGGCAGCGTGATCTGCTCCCACCATGTGCCGCCCGAGCCGGCGACCACACGGGTTCGGACCTTTCGCGAGTCGAGTGTGAGCGCCAGCGGCTCCGACGCGTAGAGCACGAACTCGTGGGCGCACGCGCGGCCGCCGGTCGCCCACTCGTGCAGCAAGCCGGCAAGATACCGTCCGACGCCGGTCGCGCGCCCGCACATTTCGCGGGCGTCGATGCCGATCCGCATCGCTACGCGGCTCCTGCTCGCTGCGCGCGCCGCGCGATCGCCCGCTCGTAGGTGGCGTACACGAGCTGCGCGGTGGCGCTCCACTTGAACGCCTTTGCCCGTTCTAGTCCCCGCGCCGCGCACGCGCTCGCGAATTCCGCGTCGTTGAGCAGCCGCCGCATGCCGCGCCCGAGATCCTCGGGCGATTCCGGATCCACCAGCACCACCGCATCGCCGCCAACCTCGGGCAGCGACCCGCGGCGAGCGGCCACGACGGGCACCCCGAGCGACATCGCCTCGAGCACAGTAAGGCCGAAACCTTCTTCGAACGACGGCTGCACGAGCAGTCGAGCGCCCACGTACAACTCGCGGCGCATGGAGGACTCGACGTATCCGACGTGCCGCACGCGACCGGCCAGCGGCGGCCGCGCAATCCGGTCGAGCCATGGCCGCGCCGCATCCGTCGCGCGCCCGGCCAGCACCAGGTCCGGAACGGTCCACACCAGGCGACCTGATTCCGCGGAACCGCGATGTCCGTAAGCTCCGGCTTCACGAGGAGGACAGTGATCGGCGTCGTGAATCATCCGCTCGTACGCGTCCAGCAGTCCGCCGATATTCTTGCGCGGCTCGAGCGTGCCGAAGAACAGCAGGTAGCCGCCTCCTGGCGACAGCGCCCGCGGCGCCCATTCCGGTGCGCCCGGCGGACAGACGGCAATCCGATCACGCGCGATCCCGAGCCGCTGCTCGAGCTCAGCGGCCGCAAACGCCGAAGAGACGATCACTGCGTCGGCGCGACGCGCATGATCGCCGACCAGCGTGGGGTAGTCGCGGCGAATCTCAGCGCCGGTCCGCTCGGGATGCGCGAGGAAGTCGAGATCGTGAATCGTGATCACCTGTGCCGCGGCGCGGGCCGGCATCAGCAGCGGATGAGACGAGTGCGCGACGTCGAACGGCGCGCCCGACAGCGCTTCGATCGTCGGCCACTCGAGCCGATGCCAGGCGAGATTGAGCACGGAGACCGGCACGCGGCGGTCGATTCGCGCCGCCCCAGCGAGATCCGACGACCCGGCGAAGCGATCTTTCCACGAGCTCGAGAACAGCGTCAGGTCGAGCGGGTGGCGTGGGTCGTTTGGGCCGTACTCAGCGAGCAGGGCGCGCGCCAGTCCATGCGTGTATTCGCCGACACCGCTGCGCGCACGCAGCGCGGGACGATAATCGATCAGGACGCGCACTTGTGTAAGTCGTTCCGAGTCAGTATCTTATTGTGAAATGAATATCGCCGTCGTCGGCACCGGGTACGTCGGTCTCGTGTTGGGAGCATGCCTGGCCGAAAATGGGAACACCGTCATCTGCGTCGACAAGGATGCTTCGAAAATCGACATGCTGACGGCCGGCCGCATGCCGATCTACGAGCCCGGCCTCGAAGAGATGGTGCGGCGCAACGACCACGAAGAGCGTCTCACGTTCACCACGGATCTCACGGCCGCTGTCAAGACGTCACAAATCGTCTTCATTGCCGTCGGCACGCCGCAAGGCGAGGACGGCGCCGCCGATCTGCAGCATGTCCTGGCGGTTGCCCGCGACATCGGCCGCGCGATGAACAAATTCACCGTGGTAGTCGACAAGAGCACCGTTCCGGTCGGCACGGCGACGCGCGTCCGCGAAGCCGTCACGAAGGAGACGACGCAGCCGTTCAGCGTCGTGAGCAACCCCGAGTTCCTGAAGCAGGGCGCCGCGATCGAGGACTTCATGAAGCCCGACCGGGTGGTCATCGGCGTCGAGCCGGGCGACGACCGTGCAGCCCGGCTGATGCGCGAGCTGTACAGCCCCTTCACACGCACCGGCGCGCCAATTTTGGTGATGAGCACCGAGAGCGCCGAACTGTCGAAGTACGCCGCGAACTCGATCCTGGCGACCCGCATCTCGTTCATGAACGAGATTGCCAACGTGTGCGAGCTGGTCGGCGCCGACGTCGACGCGATCAGGAAGGCGATCGGTTCCGATCGCCGGATCGGCACGTCGTTTCTCTTTCCGGGCGTCGGCTACGGCGGCAGCTGCTTTCCGAAGGACACGCAGGCGCTGCTGCGCTCGGCCGCCGACAAGGGCTACGACTTCAAGATCCTGCGCGCGGTCGAGGACGTCAACAAGCGGCAGAAAGAGCGGCTCGTGGAGAAGATGGAGCGGCACTTCGGGAGTCTTTCCGGGCGCGCGATCGCGCTGTGGGGGCTCGCGTTCAAGCCGCGCACCGACGACATGCGCGAGGCGCCCGCGATCCCGATCATCGAGCACCTGCTGCAGAGGGGCGCCTCCGTGAGGGCGTACGACCCGGCGGCCGGACCGGTCGCGAAGCGGCTGTTCGACGGCCGCATCGGCCTCTGCGAGAGGAGCTACGACGCGCTCAACGGCGCCGACGCGCTGGCGATCATCACCGAGTGGAACGAGTTCCGTGAGCCCGACTTCGGCAAGATGCGGTCGCTGATGAAAACGCCGGTCATCTTCGACGGTCGCAACATTTACTCGCCCGAGCAGATGAAGGCGCAGGGCTTCACCTATTTCTCCATTGGCCGCTGACGGGCGCGGCGTCCTGGTCACCGGCGGCGCGGGCTACATCGGCAGCCATGCGGCGAAGGCGCTGCATCGGGCCGGCTACCGCGTCGTCGTCTACGACTCCCTCGTCGCCGGCCATCGCGAGGCGGTGAAGTACGGCGAGCTCGTCACCGGCGACATCACCGATCTCGCGGCACTGCGCGCGGCGCTGAAGCAGCGCGAGATCGCCGCCGTCATGCACTTCGCGGCGTTCCTCGACGTCGGCGAATCGGTGCGTGAGCCGGCGAAGTACTACCGCAACAACGTGGTCGGGGCGCTCACCGTGCTCGAGGCGATGGCCGCCGAGGAGGTGAGGCACCTCGTGTTTTCGTCGACGTGCGCCACCTACGGCGAGCCAATCGAGACGCCGATCGCCGAAACGCATCCGCAGAAGCCGATCAACAGCTATGGCGAGAGCAAGCTGGCCATCGAGCGCGCCCTGCCGCACTTCGAGCGGGCCTTCGGGATGCAATGGGCGGCGCTGCGCTACTTCAACGCGTCCGGCGCCGACCCTGACGGCGAGCTCGGCGAGGATCACTCGCCGGAAATTCACCTGATCCCGCGGGCGATCGATGCCGCGACCGGCGGACCGGGCCTGACGGTGTTCGGCAACGACTACCCGACGCCGGACGGCACCTGCCTACGCGACTACATTCACGTCTCCGACCTTGCCGACGCCCACGTCAAGGCGCTCGAAGCGATCGTGGAAAGCGGCCGGTCCGGCGCGTACAATCTCGGCACCGGGCACCCGCATTCGGTGCGCGAGGTGATCGACACGGTGCAGCGCGTCACAGAACTGACGGTGCCGTGGACGCTCGGACCGCGGCGGCCCGGCGACCCGGCCGTGCTCTACGCGGCGCCGAACAAGGCGCAGGCGGAACTAAATTGGGCGCCGCGCCATCCGAGTCTCGACGCGATTGTCCGCACGGCGTGGGGATGGCACCGCAGCCATCCGCGGGGCTATGGCGAGCGGTAACCGCAGCGCGGCCACCGGCTGATGCCCCGTCAGCGCACCACCCTGCGCCGCCTGTTTCGCTACGCGCGGCCGTACCGCGGGCGGCTTGCCTGGGCCATCGCCGGCATGGTCGTCTACGCGATTGGCTCCGCGGGCCTGGCGTACCTGATCAAGCCGATCTTCGACAACCTGCTGCCCAAACAGCAGGACGTCGCCTTCACCGCGTGGGCGATCGTCGCGGTCTATCTGCTCAAGGGGATCGGGTCGTACGTTTCGTCGTACCTGATGGCCGATGTCGGGCAGCGCGTCGTCATGGATCTTCGCAACGCGCTCTACCGGCATATCCTCGATCAGTCGGCGGGGTTCTTCGCGCACGGCGCGACGGGCCGCCTGCTGTCGCGCATCAACAACGACGTCGGCCAAGTGCAGCAGGCGGTGTCGGAAACGGCCGGCGATCTGGCGCGCGAATCGCTCGCGCTGGTCGGCTATGCGGCGCTGCTCTTCTACTACGACGCGCGCCTCACCATCGTCTGCCTGACCGGGGCGCCCTTGATCATCTATCCGCTGGCCCGCCTCGGCCAGCGCGTCCGCCGCACGACGCGGCGGAGCCAGGAAGCGCTCGAGCAGATTTCGCACCTCAGCGCCGAAGCGTTTACCGGCCATCGCATCGTGAAAGCGTTCGGGACCGAGCGGTTCGAAGCGGATCGGTTCAGGCGCGCCGGAAGCTACCTGTATCGCACCAACATGAAGGTGACCGCGGCGCTCTCGACCCTGCCGCCGCTGATGGAGTTGATCGGCGGCATCGCGATGGCCGCCGCGCTCGTTTACGGCAGCCGCCAGATTGCGGCCGGTCAGCTCACGACCGGGCAGTTCGTGCTGTTCATCGGCACGTTGTTCCTGATGTACGGTCCGGCGAAGAAGCTGAGCCGCGTCAATGCCAACCTGCAGCAGGCCATTGCGGCGTCCGAGCGGATCTTCGAGATGCTGGACACCCACACCGAAGTGCTCGAAGCGGCGGACGCGACGGCGCTGCCGCCGTTTCAGCGATCGATCGAGTTCCGGGACGTCGGCTTCGTCTACGAGGAGGGCGCCGGCCGCATCCTTCGCAGCGTGTCGTTCACGGTTGGGGCGGGGCAGATGATCGCGATCGTCGGCCGCAGCGGCGCCGGCAAGACGACGCTGGTCAACCTGCTGCCGCGGTTTTACGACGTCACCTCGGGCGCGATCCTGATCGACGGCGCCGATCTGCGGCACGTCACGCTCGGGTCGCTGCGGCGGCAGGTCGGCATCGTCACGCAGGACACGGTGCTCTTCGACGACACGATCGGCCACAACATCGCCTACGGATCGCCCGACGCCACGCGCGAGCAGATCGAAGCGGCGGCGCGCGCCGCGAACGCGCACGACTTCGTCGCGATGCTGCCGCAGGGCTACAACACGATGATCGGCGAGCGCGGCCAGCGCCTCTCCGGGGGACAGCGGCAACGCATCGCGATCGCGCGCGCGCTGTTGAAGAACGCGCCGATTCTCGTACTGGACGAAGCGACCTCGGCGCTCGACACCGAATCGGAGCTGCTGGTGCAGGAGGCGCTCACCAACCTGATGATGAACCGCACGTCGTTCGTGATCGCACACCGGCTCTCGACGATCCGCCGGGCCGACGCGATCGTCGTCCTCGAGCGCGGGCGGGTGGTCGAGATCGGCCGTCACGAGGAGCTGCTGGCGAATCCGGACGGCACTTACGCGACGCTGTATCAGCTGCAGCTGCTCGAGGGCCGGCGCGCGGAGAGACGGATGGTTCCGTCGTAGGGCGGATGGGACGGATAGGACGGATAGGACGGTTGGGACCGATAGGACGGTTGGGACCGATAGGAAGGATGGGACCGAAGGAAGGGTGGGACCGAAGGAAGGATGGGACCGATAGGACGGGTAGGACGGATTGGGGAGATGGGTCGGCCGGGACCGGCAGAGCGAACGAGGCCGAGCGATGTAGCGCGAAGGCTTGAGCCGAGCGTCACCCGATGATCAAGAGCATGACCGGCTTCGCCTCCGTGTCGCGCGAGGACGAGCGGGCGACCGTGGCGGTGACGATTCGCGCCGTCAACCATCGGTACCTCGATCTGCAGATCCGCAGCCCTCAATCGCTGGCCCCCATTGAGGCGGACGTCCGTGCGCTCGTCGCCAGGCACGTGGCGCGCGGGCGCGTGGAACTGAGCGTCTCGCTCCAGGTCCGCCAGATCGGCGGGCTCGAGGTGGAGTTCAACGAGCAGTTCGGCCGCGCCCTCGAGGCCGCCCTGGACCAGGCGCGCGAACGCGGCCTCGTGAGCGGCATGCTGACACCCGGCGACCTGCTGCGCATGCCTCAGGCGATCACGATCCGCGAACACCAGCCGGTCGACGACGAGGACGTGCAGGCCGCGATCGCGGCGGCGGCACGGTCTGCGGTGGCGCAGGCGCTCGTCGATCTCGACACGATGCGAGGGCGCGAAGGCGATCAGCTGCGCACGGATCTCGACAGCCGCCGAATCGGCGTCGCGCGCCTCGTCGAGCGGATCGCCGCGGCCGCCGACGAGGGGCGCGCCGCGGTGGAACAGCGGATCGCCGAGCGCGTGCGCGAGCTGCGGACGGAGCTCCAGGCCGACGAGGCGGCCGTGGCGCAGGAGATCGTCCGGATGGCGGCGCGCTCGGACATCAGCGAGGAAGTGGAACGGTTCCGCGGCCACGTCGCGCACTGGAGCGCGCTCGCGGACGGTCCCGAGCCGTGCGGCCGCAAGCTCGATTTCCTGCTGCAGGAGATGAACCGCGAGGTCAACACGATGGGTTCGAAGGCGGACGGCTTGCGCGTGTCGGAGCTCATCATCGCGGCGAAAGCCGAGCTCGAGAAGATGCGGGAGCAGGTCCAGAATGTCGAATGACGCCCGGACCGATCACCGGTCCACGGCTGCGGAGGAGAACCCTTCGCCCCGCTCCGGGCTGGCCGCGTCGGCGGGCGCAGAGCCGCTGTTCCCGACCGGTTCCGGGCAACGCGGGCTGCTGTTCATCGTGTCGGCGCCTTCGGGCGCCGGCAAGACGACCCTCGTCGAGCGGCTCGTCGTCGAGACCCCGGGCCTCAAAATGTCACGGTCTTACACATCCCGCCCGGCGCGCCCCGGCGAGTGCGATGGCGTAGACTATAATTTCATCTCACGCGAGCGGTTCGAGTCGATGGTGCAGGCCGGCGAGTTCCTGGAATGGGCCTCGCTCTACGGTCATCTCTACGGGACGTGCGCCGCCGATACCGAGCAGCTGCTCGCCCGCGGACAGGACGTCGTGCTGGTGATCGACGTGCAGGGCGCGCGGAAGGTGCGCGCGGCCGGCGTGCGCGCGACGACGGTGTTCGTGATGCCGCCGTCGTTCGCGACTCTCGAGCAGCGGCTGCGCGGCCGCAGCAAGGACAGCGAGCCCCAGATCCAGCGGCGGCTGCAGGTCGCGCGTGACGAAGTGGCCGCCTACTCCGAGTACGATTTCGTGGTCGTCAACGACGATGTGACCGCCGCCGTCGAGCGGCTGCATGGCATCGTCCTCGCAGAACGTGCCCGCCTGCCGCGGATGCAGGGCGAGGCAGAAGGAATTGTCAGGACATTCTCATGATCGATCGCAGCAAGCTCCCGAATTCGTTCGAGTTCGTCGTCACCGCCGGCGCCCGCGCCCGCCAACTCCTCAACGGATCGACGCCGCGCGTCGACGTCGCCGATCACAAGAAGACGACGATCGCTCAGAAGGAAGTCATCACCAGGGCGGTCGAGAAGGTCGAGGCCGACACCGTCGCCACGGAAGAGTAGCCGCATGAGCCTGGTTGCGCTCGGCGTCACGGGCGGCATCGGCGCCTACAAGGCGGTCGAGGTCGCGCGCGGGCTGCAGAAGCGCGGCCACGAGGTCGTCGCGGTGATGACCCACTCCGCAGCGAAGTTCGTCGGTCCAATCACGTTCGAGGCGATCACCCGGCGGCACGTCATCACCGATCAGTTCGAGGCCGGCATGAATGCCGACATCGAGCACATCGCGATCGCGTCGACCATCGATCTGCTGTTGATCGCGCCGGCCACCGCCAACATCATCGGCAAGATGGCCAACGGCATCGCCGACGACTTCCTGTCCACGCTCTACACGGCGACTCGCGCGCCGGTGCTGGTGGCGCCGGCGATGAACACGCAGATGTTCGCGCACGAAGCGGTGCGGAAGAACCTCGACACGCTCGCGTCTCGCGGCGTCCGCTTCGTCGAGCCGGGCGAGGGCTACCTGGCGTGCGGGTGGATTGGAAAGGGGCGCCTCGCCGAAGCGGACGAGATCGTGGCCGCCGCTGACGCCGTGCTCCGTCCGGACGGTCCGCTTCGCGGGCTGCGCCTGCTCGTGAGCGCCGGTCCGACCTACGAGGACTTCGATCCCGTTCGCTATGTCGGCAACCGCTCGAGCGGCCGCATGGGGTACGCGATCGCCAGCGAAGCGATTCGGCGCGGTGCGGACGTGACCCTCGTCACCGGTCCCACCACGATCGACCTGCCGGAGGCGCGCGAGGTGGTGCGGGTGCGAAGCGCGGCGGACATGCATGCCGCGATCGTCGCGCGCGCCGGCGACATGCAGGTGGTGGTGATGGCGGCGGCGGTCGCCGATTACGCGCCCGTCGACCCGGCGCGCCAGAAAGTGCAGAAGAACGCCGACGAGCTCACGCTCGTACTGCGCAAGACGCCGGACATTCTCGGCGAGCTCGGGCTGCGGCGGCTGTCGTCCAGCCGTGGTCCGCTGCTCGTCGGGTTCGCGGCCGAGACCGACAACGTGGTCGCGCGTGCGACAGAAAAACGTGCGAAGAAGCATGCCGACCTGATCGTCGCCAACGACGTCTCGCGCACGGACGCCGGGTTCGACGTCGACACGAACGCAGTGACGATCGTCGGCGCGGATGGCGCCGAGACGCTGCCGCTGCAGCCCAAGTCGCGGGTCGCGGCGGAAATTCTCGATCGCGTCGAGAAGCTCCTTGCCGAGCGCAACGTCTCCGGTGGCGTCCGGCGCTAGCCGCGCGGCCGTGGCCGCCGCTCCAGAATCATGGACCGCGAGCAGCTGA
Organism: Vicinamibacterales bacterium; assembly: GCA_035259385.1. GTDB lineage: Bacteria > Acidobacteriota > Vicinamibacteria > Vicinamibacterales > CAVVIG01 > QHWK01. The sequence goes on from DATFWL010000447.1 coordinate 33,710, forward strand.
AAGAGCATCTGCGCTTCGCTGCCGAGCTGGGCGTCCCCGGCGTGAGCCGCGACCCCGCATGGCACGCCCGTCCACAGGGGGTCGGGAACAGTTTTGCTGCCGACTCCTCGAATCCCGTGGAAAACGAGATGTCCCGCTCCGCGGATCGAGCTGAAAAAACTCTCCCCGACCCCCTCACCGTGTTCACGAATCCGGCCGAGGCGCTGGTGACGCTGCGTGCCGACATCGGCGACTGCACGCGTTGCAAATTGCACGCGCTCGGCCGACGGCAGATCGTCTTCGGCGTCGGAAATCCGGAAGCCGACCTGATGTTCGCCGGCGAGGCGCCGGGCGGCGACGAAGACATCCAGGGCGAACCGTTCGTCGGGCGCGCGGGTCAGCTGCTGACGAAGATCATCGAAGCGATCGGCCTCCGACGCGACGACGTCTACATCGCGAACGTCATCAAGTGCCGGCCGCCGGGCAACCGGAATCCGGAGCCGGACGAAGTGGAGCAGTGCGAGCCGTTTCTCTTACGGCAGATCGAGATCGTGAAGCCGAAGGTGATCGTCGCGCTCGGCAAGTTCGCCGCGCAGACGCTGCTGCGCACGCTCGATCCCATTTCCCGGCTGCGAGGCCGCGTCTACGACTACCGAGGCGCGAAGCTGATTCCGACATTCCATCCCGCCTACCTGCTGCGCAACCCGGCGTCGAAGCGGGAGGTGTGGGAAGATATGAAGGTTGTCCGCAGCCTCCTCAAGTCAGAAGACTGACGCTCGAATTCCGAGGCTCGTTCAGGTCGCCGTTCCCGTTCCCAATCTCGATCTTCTAACCTACGCGGTCCCCGACGACGTGCCCACTCCCCCAATCGGCGCGCGCGTCGTCGTCCCACTCGGCACGCGTGTCGTCACAGGGATCGTCATCCAGAACCAGCACCAGAACCCCCAGAACCAAAACCAGAACCACCGAACCCAGAACCAGAACCCCGAGCCTCGAACTCCGAACCCCGAACCCACACGTGATTCAGTCAAACCCCTGCACGAAGTCCTCGACGCCGATGCGTTCGTTCCGCAGGAAGTCGTGGCGCTCGCGCAGTGGACGGCCGAGTACTACGCCGCCGGCGTCGGCGACGCGATCCCGCTGCTGCTGCCACCAATGGCCCGTGGCGGCCGCGCCGACTCACACAAGACGATGCGCGTCGCCGCCATCACACCAGCGGGTCTCGAGGTGCTCCACACAACGCTGGCCGGCAGGCAGCGTGAAGCCCTGGAGACTCTTGCCGGCACGCCCGCGGGAATACCAACGCCGGCGCTCGCCGCGCGGGGGGTTTCAGCGGATGCAGTCTCCCGGCTGGCGCGTCATGGCTACATCAGCATCCGCCAGGAGCGCATCGAACGCGATCCGTGGCAATCAACCGACACCGGAGGTGCCGTCCATGTGCCTGGCACGTGCCTGGCACCGCGCGGGGACTTGTCGCATGGAATCACCTGGTCCGGACTTGATGAGCGCCAGGTTACGGCGCGAGTGCTGACCGGGGAGCAGCAGGAAGCGCTCGGCCGCTTGACCCGGCTGGCCGCGGCGGCCGACTTCAAGGTCGCGCTGCTCCACGGCGTCACCGGCAGCGGCAAGACCGAGATCTACGTCCGCCTGTCGGCCGCGGTCCGTGCGTCGGGCCGACGCGTGCTGATGCTGGTGCCGGAGATCGCGCTGACGCCGGCGACTGCCGCACAGTTTCGCGACGCGTTCAACGAGCGGGTTGCGATCCAGCACAGCGGCCTCAGCGACGGCGAACGGCACGATCAATGGCAGCGGATCCGCCGCGGCGACGTGGACGTCGTCGTCGGCACGCGGTCGGCGGTGTTCGCACCCATCGAGCGGCTCGGCCTGATCGTCGTCGACGAGGAGCACGACGGGTCGTACAAGCAGGAAGAGAGCCCGCGCTACAACGGGCGCGACGTCGCGATCGTCCGCGCGCAGCGCGCCGGCGCACTCGTCGTCCTCGGCTCCGCCACGCCTTCGATGGAGAGCTATCACAACGCCGTGACCGGCAAGTACGAGCGCGTCGTGCTGGAGCGGCGCGTCCTCGATCGCCCGCTCGCGAGCGTGACCGTCGTCGACATGCGCGAGGAGTACGCGGCCGGAGGCCCGGACGTGATTCTGAGCCGCGCGCTCCGGGACGCGATCGCCGCGCGACTCGCGGCGGGCGAGCAGTCGCTGGTGCTGCTGAATCGCCGCGGCTTCGCGACCGCGGTGTTCTGCCGCCAGTGCGCCGGCACGATCGATTGCCCGAACTGCAGCGTGTCGCTGGTGGTGCATGGCGAAGGCCATGCCCGCCGCGCGCGCTGCCACTACTGCAACTACACGCAGCGCGTGCCGCCGGCGTGTCCGAGCTGTGCGGGTCCTTATCTCGAGCAGGCCGGCTTCGGCACCGAGCGCGTCGAAGCGGAGTTGAAGGCGGTGTGTCCGGGCGCCCGGATCGCCCGCCTCGATCGCGACGCCATCCGCCGCAAAGGCGCGCTGCAGGCGCTCTTGTCGCGCTTTCGCGACGGCGCGATCGACGTCCTCGTCGGCACGCAGATGATCGCGAAGGGTCACGATTTTCCGCGGGTCACGCTGGTCGGCGTCGTGTCGGCCGATGTCGGCCTCGGCCTCGCCGACTTCCGCGCGTCGGAGCGCACGTTTCAGCTGCTGACCCAGGTCGCAGGTCGCGCCGGCCGCGGCGAGCAGCCCGGCGAGGCGATCGTCCAGACGATTTACCCGGAGCACTACAGCATCCAGCTCGCGTGCCGGCAGGACTACGCCGCGTTCTTCAAGCGCGAACTGCACTTCCGGAAGGCGATGAAATATCCGCCGCTCGTCTCGCTCGTCAACACGATCGTGCGGGGACGGACCTTCGCCGGCGCGATGGACGATGCCGCGGACGTCGTGGAAAAGGTGAGGCAGAGCGCGAACGCGGCCGGCCTGCGCGTCCTCGGACCGGCGCCGCCGCCGCTCGGAAAGCTCCGCGGCGAATTCCGCGCGCAGCTGCTGATCAAAGGCGCGAACCGCCGGAAGATGCGCGAAGTGCTGCAGCTGGCGCTGACGTCGCGGCCCGACCTTCAGCGCCGCGTCATCGTCGACGTCGACCCGATGAGTGTTCTCTGACCATCATCGATGGATCAGGTCCATCAGCCGGATCGGCGACGGCGTGAAGCAGATGACCAGCATGATGGCCGCGAAGGCGGCGAGGGCCATTCGTCGGCGATCCAGCGGCACGTTCTCGTCGAACACGCGCGGGTGGTGCGGGCCGAAGACGACGAGCATCACGACCGTCAGCGCCGTCCAGACGATCCAGCTGTTCGCGTGCCACGCGAGCCCCATCGCGACGGCGACGGTGGCAAACGTCACGTACGTCGAGCGGCGACCCAGAACCGCGTACGAAATGTGTCCGCCGTCGAGCTGGCCGATCGGAAACAGGTTCAGCGCCGTAGCCAGCAGACCGAACCACGCGCCGAACGCGACCGGATGCATGTTGAGCGACTGGCCGGCGGGAACGTTGCCCCAGACCAGCGCCGAGGCTGCCTTGTAGAGCAGCGGCTCGCCGAGGGAATAACTGATCAGCCCGGGCGGCAGATCGGCCGGGTTGTAGTCGGGCGTGATGCGCGACATCCAGATGCCGGCGAACAGCAGCGGCACCGCCATCGCGAAGCCGGCAAGCGGCCCGGCGATTCCGATGTCGAACAGCATGCGCTTCTGCGGAATCGGCTCTCGGATGCGGATGAACGCGCCCATCGTGCCGGTCAACGGTATCGGGAGCGGAATGAAGAAGGGCAGCGAGGCGTCGACGTCGTAGTACCGGCACGCGAAGTAGTGGCCGAGCTCGTGGCAGCCTAGAATGATCAGCACCGTGCCGCTGAACCACAGGCCGTGCAGCAGGAGCCCGGGCGTGAGCGACATCCGGACCATCTCGCTCGGGTCGAGCGAGAACGAGGCCCAGTGATCGGCGCCGGCGAGCGTAGTGGTTCCGATCGTCAGGGCCAACAACAGAAGGTGCAGCCAGACGCGATCTTGAAACTTCGGTCGGGGCTGCCAGACGACGGCTGGCGTTGGGTCCAAGTTAGCCGATGTTCTGCAGATCTTTGCCGGGCTTGAAACGGATCGTTCGCCCCGGCGGAATCCGGACTTCCTTGCCGGTGCGCGGGTTCCGGCCGATGCCGCGCTTGCGAGGCTTCACTTGAAAGACGCCGAAGCCGCGCAACTCGATTCGCTCGCCCCGCTGCATGGAGGTCCGCATCGCGTCGAACACCGCATCGACCGCCACCTCAGCCTTCACCTTGGTGATGTCCGCGATCTTCGACACTTCGTTGACGATGTCGACCTTGATCATGCTTAGAGTCTCCAGAGGGCTTGTAAATACTATAGATTGTGATACTTACGCTGTCAAGGCTGAGGCTAAGTGAAGTTCTGACTACTCGTGCAAATGGCCCGAAAATCGCCCGCTGTCGTCCTGGTTGGCCGGCCCAACGTCGGGAAATCAACGCTTTTCAACCGGATGACCGGCAGCCGCCGCGCCATCGTCGCGCCGGTCGCCGGCACGACGCGCGACGCGCTCGCGCGTCCCGTCGAGTGGCGCGGCACGTCGTTCGATCTGTTCGACACCGGCGGCCTCTACGGCGCCAGCGAGGATCCGCTCCACGATCTGGTCGTCGAACAGGGCCAGCGCGCGATGGCCGGCGCGGACCTGCTGGTCTTTCTCGTCGACGGCCGCGAAGGGTTGATCCCCGGCGACGAGCGGATTGCCCGCGAATTGCGCGAGACGGGACGGCCGGTGCTGCTGGCCGTGAACAAGACGGACGACAAGCGCTCGCAGAAGTCGGTCGTCGACTTCTATCAGCTCGGATTCGATCCGCTGCTCGAGATCTCCGCGGAGCATGGGACCGGAGTGGCGGAACTGCTGGATGAGATCGTGACGGCGCTCGGGGCTCGGGGCTCGGGGCTAGCCGTCAGTTCAGGAGATGGTCAGCTAGCTCCTCGCCCCCAGCCCCCAGCCCCGACCATACCCGACGAAGAGACCCGCGTCGCGATTGTCGGGCGGCCGAACGTCGGCAAGTCGTCGCTCGTGAATCGCCTGCTCCGTGAGGAGCGCGTGCTCGTCAGCGCGATGCCGGGCACGACGCGGGACGCCATCGACGCGCCGCTGACGTGGCATCGGCGGCGATTCCGGATCATCGACACCGCCGGCATGCGGCGCCCTGGCCGCGTGCGCAGCGGCGGCAAGGTCGAACTGGTGAGCGTCGCGCTCGCCAAAGCCTCGATCGCCGACGCCGACGTCGTCGCGCTGATCATCGACGCGAGCAGCGGCGCCACCGATCTCGACGCCGCGATCGGCGGCGAGGCCGATCGCGCCGGGCGCGGGATCATGATCGTCGCGAACAAGTGGGATCTGGTGAAAAGCCAGGATCCGAACTTCGTCAAGAGCTTCGACGAACAACTGCGGCGCCGGATGCGCTTTCTGGACTACGCGCCGATCCTCCACATCTCAGCCCTTACCGGCGAGCGCGCCGGCAAGGTGCTCGAGACAGTCGACAAGCTTGCCGCCTCGCGGCGACAACGGGTGCCGACACCGGCGCTCAACAGGTTGATCGAGTCGGTCACCGCGGCGCACCCGCCGGTGAGTCCGGACCGCAAGCACGTGCGCATCCTCTACGCCGCGCAGATTGGTGTTGCGCCGCCGTCGTTCGTCTTCTTCACCAATGTCGCGACGACGCTGCATTTCTCGTACGAGCGGTTTCTCGTGAACCAGCTGAGAGAGAAATTCGGTTTCGTCGGCTCGCCAATCCGCGTTCAGGTGCGGCGACGGCAGAGACGGTCGGGTAGGTCTGGTGGGCCACCTGCCTGACCCGCCCGACCCGCCCGACCTACTTCGTCAGATGGAACGGCACGCTCGTCACGACCGTGTTCGGCCGGAACAGCAGCGCGCCCTTGATCAGCAGCGCGCGCTGGTTGTGGAGCAGGTGCTGCCACCATCGCGCCGGGACGAATTCGGGCAGGATGATCGTCACGTAATCGTCCGGGTGTTCCGCTTCGACGTCGCCGATGTACTCGAGCAGCGGCTCCATCAGCGAACGGTATGGCGACTCCAGGACGACGAGCTGCACCTTGCCGCCCCAGGTCGCCCAGTCGCGCTCGATCTCGGCCGTGCTCTTCGGATCGACGTCGACGTACACCGCGCGCACGTCGTTCGACAGCGTCTCCGCGTAGCGCATCGCCTGCACGACCGCCCGCTGAACGCCGCCGATCGGGATCAGCACCGTGTTGTGCCGCCGCGGCGGCGAGTCGTAGCCGCGGAGCGTGAGCTGAGCGGCCACGTGATCGTAGTGCCGGCGCGTTGCCTTGAAGACCGTCACGATCAGCGGGATGAGCAGCAGCACGATCCACGCTCCCTCGAGCGTCTTCGTGACGGCGACGATGAGCAGGACGATTCCGGTCACGATGGCGCCGAAGCCGTTGATGGCAGCGCTCGAGCGCCATCCAGGCTCTCTCGAGTGGCGCCAGTGGATCACCATCCCCGCCTGCGACAGCGTGAACGAGATGAACACGCCGATCATGTAGAGCGGCAGCAGCGACTGCGTGTCGCCGCGGAAGGCGATGATCAGAATCGCGGCGAAGGCGGACAGGACCAGGATGCCGTTCGAGAAGGCGAGCCGATCGCCCTGGTTCGAGAACTGCCGCGGCAGGTAGCGGTCGCGCGCCACGATCGACGCGAGGCGCGGAAAGTCGGCATAGGCGGTGTTCGCCGCGAGCACGAGGATGAGCGTGGTCGCGGCCTGCACGATGTAGTACGCGACGGTGCCGCCGCCGAAGATCGCGCGTCCGAGCTGCGACACGCCCGATTCGGTCGCCGTCGGGATCACCTGATACGCATGCGCGAGAAACGTGATGCCGGTGAACATCACGATCGCGAGCGTCGCCATCGAAACCAGTGTCGACGCCGCGTTTCTCGATTCCGGCGGCCGGAACGCCGGCACGCCGTTGGACACGGCCTCGACGCCGGTCATCGCCGTGCAGCCGTTGGCGAACGCCGTGAGCAGCAGAAACGTCGTCAGCGGCTTCGTTCCGGCGTCGCCGGGCACCGGCGCATCGACGGGCGCGAGAGTACCGCTCAGGTACTGATAGGTCCCCGCCACGATCAGCACCGCGATGCTGACGACGAAAAAGTAGGTGGGGACGGCGAAGATCCGGCCCGATTCGCGGATTCCGCGGAGGTTCCCGAGCATCAGCACGAGCAGGAACCCGAGGCACAGCTCGACGCGATAGGCGTTCAGCGACGGTGCGGCCGACGTGATCGCGAGGACGCCGGCTGAAATGCTGACCGACACGGTCAGCGTGTAATCGACTAACAGCGATGCCGCCGCAACCAGGCCCGCGGTCGGGCCGATGTTCTCCTTCGCGACGATGTACGCGCCGCCGCCGGTCGGGTAGGCGTGGATCGTCTGACGGTAGGAGAAGGCGACGATTGCCAGCAGCGCCGCAATCACGATGCTGATCGGCAGCGCGTAGCGGAACGCCGCGACGCCGGCGACCACCAGCGTCGTCAGGATGAAATCGGTCGCGTAGGCGACCGACGACAGCGCGTCGGAGGAAAGCACCGCGAGTCCGGTCACGCGTGACAGCCGCTCGTGGTGCGCGAGATGCGACGGAATCGGTTGACCGAGCAGCAGCCGCTTCAGGCCGGCAAAGCCGAACGGTTCAGTTACGCGGCCAGCGTCTGGCGTGGTCACGACAGGTGAGCGGAGCGGACCAGAGCGTGCAGCTTCCGGGTGGCGCGCCACTCCACGACCGCGGCAGCCGCAGGAACGCCGAGCGAGAGGGCGGTCTGCGCGAGCAGCGCGCCGCGCGCCAGCCAACCGGCGGCCGCCTGGACCGCGACGAGCACTCCGGTGATGACGGGGACGGCCGCACACAGGAACTGTCGCGACGCGCGGGCCCGCTGTGCCTCGAAGTACGCGCGAAAGACGGTCGCCGGGTTGTCGCTCGCCATCCCGGTGGATGCCGCAGGGAACTCCAGAATGTCCACACCTTCACGTTCGCCGATCCGTCGCTGTCAGGTACTAAAAAGTCCCTAAAAACCCCTAAGCTGTAGGCAGGGACAGGGTTGGTTCCCGACGCCTGACGGTCCCCGCTGACCGCTGACACGATGCAGAGGACTCCAACGAGAGACGCCCGCGACACGCTGGCCGCCGCGGCAGGCCTTGCGCTGGTGACCGTGACGTATCGCTGGGTCCACATCGCGAATCCGACGACGATCGCGCTGACCTATCTGCTCGTCGTCCTCGTCGTGGCCGCCGTGTCGCGGCTGAGCGTCGCGATCGTGACGTCGGCGGCTTCTGTCCTCCTGCTCAATTTCTTTTTCCTGCCGCCGGTCGGGCGTTTCACGATCGCGGACCCGCAGAACTGGTTCGCGCTGCTGGTGTTTCTCGCGGTGAGCCTCGTCGCGAGCAACCTGTCGTCGGTCGCGCGCGAGCGGACGCTCGAAGCGCTCCAGCGGCGCGACGAGATGGCGCGCCTCTTCGACCTCAGTCGCGACATCCTCCTCACCACCGACAGCCGCGAGGCGATTCAGCAGCTCACCCGGTTCGTCGCCCGCCGCTTCGATCTCGACTACGTGGCGATCGCGCTCCCGCGCGGCGCCGACTGGCAGATCGTGGCGACCGGGTCGTCGCCGATCGAGCTCGATCGGGAACAGCTGACGCTCGCGGCCGGCGGACCGGGCCGCACCCTCGAATTCGACGCGCGCGAGCGTACCTACTCGGGCCATCGCACCATCGCCGCCGATGGCCGCGACGTGCGGATCGTGCCGCTGCGCCTCGGGATCAAGCCGATCGGCGTGCTGGCGGCCGCAGGCCGCCCGGTCGAACCAGGATCGCTCGACGCGCTCGGCGGCGTCGTGGCCATTGCGATCGAGCGCGTGCAGCTGCTCGAGGAGAGGAAGGCGGCGGAGCTGTCGCGGCAGAGCGAAGCGCTCAAGTCGGCGCTCCTCGCCTCGCTCGGGCACGATCTGCGGACGCCGCTGACGGCGATACGAGTCGCGGCCACCAACCTGCAGGCGTCGTGGCTCGGCGAGTCGGAGCGGCGCGATCAGAGTCAGGTGGTCCTGGCGGAGGTGGAGCGGCTCACTCGTCTGTTCGAAGGCATCCTCGACATGGCGCGTATCGACGCCGGCGCGGTGGCGACCGACGTGCGGTGGGTGCACCCGGCGCAGATCGTCGAGTCGGCGCGTGAGCAGGTGGCGCACACGATCGAGTCGCACCCGATGCGCGTGGACGTTCGCGCCGAGACGCTCGTGCGTCTGGATCCGCGACTGACCGCGGCCGCGCTGGCCCATCTGCTCGACAACGCCGCCAAGTACTCGCCGGCGGCGGCGCCGATCGACGTGGACGCATCGCTCGCCGACGGCGACCTCGTGATCGCCGTCCGCGATCACGGACCCGGGATCGCGGCTGCGGATCTGCCGCGGCTCTTCGACCGGTTCTACCGCGGCGCGCAGACCAGCCGCGTGTCCGGCACCGGCATGGGCCTCTCGATCGTGCGCGGACTGCTGGCCGTCGAGCGCGGCCGGGTCTGGGCGGAGAACTGTCCCGACGGCGGCGCGCGCTTCACGATCGCGGTGCCGGTGGAGCAGAAGCCGCTCGAGGCGACGGCGTGACGGCGTCTGCGCGCATTCTGCTCGTCGACGACGAGGTGTCGATCCAGCGAACATTGACGCCGCTCCTGCGCTCGCGTGGCTACGACGTGGATGTCGCGGCTACCGGCGCGGCGGCGTTGCAGGCGGCGGCCGAGCGCCCGCCCGATCTGATCGTCCTCGATCTCGGTCTGCCCGATCTCGAGGGATCCGAGGTCTGCCGGCGGATCCGGATGTCGGCGACGATGCCGATCATCATCCTGTCCGCACGCGGCCACGAGACGGACAAGGTTGCCGCGCTCGACCTCGGCGCGGACGACTACGTGACCAAGCCGTTCGGACCCGAAGAGCTGCTGGCCCGCATCCGCGTCTGGCTGCGCCGCATCGGTGGCGACGATCGCACCGAGAGCGGGCGGGTGGCGCTGGGCGATCTGACGATCGACTATGGCCGCCGGCGCGTGCTGCGCGCGGACGAGGAGATCCGCCTCACGCCGAAGGAGTTCGAGTTGCTCGCCTTCCTGGCCCGCAACGCCAACCGCGTGCTCACGCATCGCGCGATTCTCAAGGCGGTGTGGGGACCGAACGCGGTCGATCAGCCCGAGCACCTGTGGGTGCTCGTCGCACAACTGCGCAAGAAGATCGAGCCCGATCCGGCTCATCCGCGGTATCTGGTGAGCGAGCCCTGGGTCGGCTATCGGCTCGCCGCCGAGTCCTAGCAGACGGTTGCGGCGTCAGACACGACCAGGTGGCGGCGCACCTTGCAATCGGCAGCCCCGGCAGGAGCGCTGCGCTCGTAGCCGCCAGGGTTCCTGACGCACGTCACGAACCGGGTGCCGGCTTGCGGGCAATCACGAACAGGCTGCCCCATGCGTCGATGTTCGGAATCGAGCGCCCCATCCCGGCGTTGCGATCGCGGCCGACGTGCGTCCGGAAGGCAACCGAGACGTCGACCCGCGCGTTTTTAGGCGCGTCTTAGGTACTCGTTGGTAAGTTCGAGTCCGATGCGGACCGAACCGCCGCCGGCACTGATTCCCGAGCGCCTGATGGTGTGCATGAGCTCGAACGTGCTGGCGCCGCGCGTGCTGCGCACCGGCGCGCGGATTGCCGGACGGCTTGGCGCGAAGTGGTACGCCGTCTACGTCGAGACGCCGCGCGAGCGGCCGGACCGCATTCCGACGGACGACTCCGAAGCCCTTCGCCAGAACATGGCGCTGGCCGAGAGCCTTGGCGCGACCGTGGTGAGGGTTCACGCCGATCGTGCGTCAGACGGCCTGATCGCCTTCGCTCAGCGCGAGGGCATCACGCATGTGATCTTCGGGCAGAGCGCGCGATCGCGGTGGGAGATCCTGTGGTGGGGCTCGACGATCGATCGGTTTCTCGGCGCCGTTCGCGACGCCGCCGTGCAGGTGGTGCCGCTGGACGTGGGTTAACATCTCGCGCGTGTCCCAGCGCGTCGCCGTCCAGATCCGCCGCCTTCCCCACGCCGCCGGCCTCGATCTGCCGGTGTATCAGACCGCAGGCGCGGCCGGCATGGATCTCCGGGCGGCCGTTCACGACGAAGTGCGGATCGAGGCAGGGGAGATCGTGCTGGTGCCGACCGGCCTCCAGATCGCCATCCCCGACGGATTCGAAGCGCAGGTGCGGCCGCGATCGGGACTCGCGGTGACCCACGGTATCAGCCTGCCGAACACGCCGGCGACGATCGACAGCGACTATCGCGGCGAGATCCGGGTGCCGCTGATCAATCTCGGCCGCGAGCCGTTCGCCGTCACGCGCGGCATGCGCATCGCGCAGCTGGTCGTCGCACCGGTGGTGCGCGTCACGTGGGACGAGGTCGCGGAGCTGCCGGAAACCACGCGTGGGACCCGCGGCTTCGGCCACTCGGGCGTCTGAGTCCGGGCGCACCTGCGACGCCCCGCACGAGCCTCGTTCACCGTCGTCCGGCTTCAGCCGGACCGCGATCCGCGCTTCAACGTTCAGCCGGCGTCGAAAGCGTGTGAAGAGCGTCCGGCGGGCACGAGTAGGCCTCGATCACCACGTCGAACCACGCGCCGAAACTGGGCGGGCAATCTGTGATCGGCGATGCGCCCGGGCACTCCGGATCGTGGCGCGAGATCGTCATCCGCGACAGGACCAGGAGCGCGTTGCCTCCGGCGGCGCCGGTTTGGTTCCTCTGCCGCCGAAACGGATCCTTCTGACCCTCCATGTCGAGCTCGGTCATCGAGACCGCCGGCCTGGTGAACAGCAGCTGACAGCCCGACGGCATCCGGCGTCGCGCGGGCGGGGCATTCAGCGGCGCCTGGAATACCGACACGCGCGAGCCTTCCGGGGTCAGCGTCGCACAGGCCCACGCCCCGGTGGCGAGGAGGAGCAGCCACCAGCGCATGTCGCCAGCGTACTACTGACGAAGTCGCCGCGGCGAAGCAGGAAAGCGGGTCTGCTATACTTTTGGCTCGATGGCGGACGCCTCGACGCATATCGACATTCCGAAGCGCGCATTGTTCAAGGCCGCTGAGGTCTGCGATCTCCTGAAGGTGCAGCCTTACGTCCTGCGGTCGTGGGAAGCTGAGTTTCCGGATCTGGGCGTCGCCAAGACGGCGGGTGCACCCCGCGTCTACCGGCGCGTGGACGTCGAGCAGGTGGTGCGGATCAAGCATCTGCTGCTGGTCGAGGGATTGACGCTTGCCGGCGCGAGGCGGCGGCTCGAGGAAGAGAACGCGCCGGTCGGGGCGAACGCGCCGGCGATCGACGAGCTGATTGGACGCAACGCACGCGAGCGGCTCACGGCGATCAAGCGCGGCCTGCAGTCGATCCTCGATCTGCTGTCGGCGCGCGGCTCGCTCGTCGACGACTTTCAACTCGCGCCGCAGGCGGCCTCGCCCGCGCCGTCGCGGATCCGATCGCTGCCGCCGTCGCGCGCAAAAGCCGGCCGCAGCAAACCGGCACGCGCGGCGCAGGCGCGGCGGCGGTAGCCAACGTCGGTCGTGTCCGGCGCCAGCCGGTACACGGGGAACGGGATGTAGCGCAGCCTGGATAGCGCACCTGACTGGGGGTCAGGGGGTCGCCGGTTCGAATCCGGCCATCCCGACCA
>DATFWL010000448.1:0-3069 GCA_035259385.1 Vicinamibacterales bacterium
GACGATCGCGCAGGCGTTCCCGGGGCGCGTCAGCGAAGCCATCACGACGCAGCTCAATTTCGGGATGCCGCTCTACAACCTGCTTTACGTGGCAGGCATCATCTTCTTCACGTACTTCTACACGGCCATCGTGTTCAACCCGGACGATGTTGCGGAGAACATGCGGAAGTACGGAGGGTTCGTCCCGGGGATCAGGCCGGGAAAGCGGACGGCCGAGTACATCGACACGATTCTCACCCGGATCACGCTGGCCGGCGCCATCTACCTCGCGCTGATCGCGCTGCTGCCGAACTTCCTGATCAGCGGGTTCAAGGTCGCGCCGATCCCGTTCATCGGCGACTGGCTCGACGCCAACCTGCCGAAGTTCATCACCGAAGGCATGAACGTCCAGTTCTTTTTCGGCGGCACGTCGCTGCTGATCGTGGTCGGCGTGGCGATGGACACGGTGCAGCAGGTCGAGTCGCAGCTGATCATGCGGCACTATGACGGGTTCATGAAGAAGACGCGGATCAGGGGAAGGCGGGCGTAAGCGCTGCAACGCAAAGCCTCAGGTGGCGCACGTCGTCAACCTGCGGGCGGCCGCGGTCGAGTTTGAAGTCTGACGTCAGAAGTGGCAGGCCCCGGGGCGGAGACACACGGCATGACCATATGGCTTTGAACCTGTTGATGATCGGGCCGCCCGGCGCGGGCAAAGGAACGCAGGCGGAGCGATTCGCGCGGACCCGCGGCATTCCGAAGATCTCGACGGGCGACATCCTGCGCGAAGCGGTGCACACCGGGACGGAGATCGGGCTGCGCGCGAAGGCGATCATGGATCGCGGTGAGCTGGTGAACGATGAGGTGATGATCGGGATTGTCAGCGAGCGCCTCGACCGCGACGACGCGGTGAACGGCTTCGTGCTGGACGGATTTCCGCGGACGGTCGCGCAGGCGTCGGCGCTCGACGCGATCATGACCGGACACGATCCGCTGATCGTGATCGACATCGTGGTGCCGGAGGCGGAGCTGGTCCGGCGGCTGGCGACCCGGATGATTTGCGAGAGTTGCGGCGCCAACGCGCCGATCGGCGACGGCACGACGACGTGCGTGCGCTGCGGCGGCCGGCTGGTGCAGCGCACCGACGACAGCGAAGCGGTCGTCCGCGAGCGGTTGAAGGTGTACCACAGTCAGTCGGAACCGCTCGTCGAGTACTACCGCGAGCGGCCCACGTTCCGGTCGATCGACGGCGCACAGCCGCCCGACAAGGTGGCCGCGGATCTGGTGGCGGCGATCGAGTCGACGGGGGCGGGCGCCGTCGCCGTCGGCAAGCGGACCGGGCGAAGCGGGCATACAGGAGTGCAGCCGTGATTGTGTGCCGCTCCGCCGCCGAACTCGAGAAGATGCGCGCTGCGGGGCGTCTCGTCGGCGAAGTGCTCACCGAGCTCACTGCGCACGTCAAGCCGGGCGTGACGACGGCGGCGCTGGACGAGATCGCGGAGGAGCTGATCCGGCGGGCCGGCGCGATTCCGGCGTTCAAGGGCTACCACGGGTACCCGGCGACGATTTGCGCGTCCCTCAATGAAGAGGTGATCCACGGAATCCCGTCGGGCCGGCGGATTCTGAACGAAGGCGACGTGATCTCGATCGACGTCGGCGCGTCGCTCGACGGCTACTACGGCGACAGCGCGGTGACGCTGCCGGTCGGTCCGGTGTCGGAGCAGGCGGCGACGTTGCTGCGCGTCACCGAAGAGGCGCTCTACAAGGCGATCGAGCGGGTGCGCGTCGGCGGACGGATTTCGGACATCGGCCACGCGGTCCAGCAGCACGTCGAGGCCTACGGGTTCTCGGTGGTGCGCGAGTTCGTGGGGCACGGCATCGGCCAGCGGATGCATGAGGAGCCGCAGGTGCCGAACTACGGCGAGCCGGGACGCGGCCCGAGGTTGACCGAGGGGATGGTGCTCGCGATCGAGCCGATGGTGAACGCCGGCAAGCCGGCGGTGAAGGTGCTCGCCGACGGCTGGACCGCGGTGACGCGCGACGGCAGCCTGTCGGCGCATTTCGAGCACACGGTGGCGGTAACCGCCGAGGGTCCCCGGATCCTGACGGCGCGCGAGGTCGCGGTCGGGGCGCGGAAGTAGCCCACGACGTCGCGCGAAGGGCTTCAGCCGAGCGTGAAGGCCGTCGTCGGCACCGTGATGGAGACGCTGCCGAGCGCGATGTACAGGGTGCGGCTGGACGAGGGGGCGCTGGTGCTGGCGCACATCGCCGATCGGATCGACCGGAACTTCGTGAGGCTGCTGGTGGGGGACCGCGTCCGCCTGGAACTCTCGCCGACCGACGTCGGGCGAGGGCGGATCGTCGAGAGGTTGTAGGAACGCAACGCGCGCGAAGAAGAAGACGACGGGACAGGGACGAAACCATGAAGGTCAGGGCATCGGTCAGG
The DNA here is from genome assembly GCA_035259385.1 of Vicinamibacterales bacterium. GTDB lineage: Bacteria > Acidobacteriota > Vicinamibacteria > Vicinamibacterales > CAVVIG01 > QHWK01. The sequence goes on from DATFWL010000448.1 coordinate 2,423, forward strand.
CGGATTTGCGACAAGTGCAAGATCGTGCGGCGCCGCGGCGTCGTGCGGGTGATTTGTCCGAACCAGAAGCACAAGCAGCGGCAAGGATAGTCATCAGTCGCAAGTCGGCAGTCGTTCAGTCGTGAGGCTGAGACTGACTGACGACTGGCGACTTGTGACTGACGACTACGAGGATTCAGCAATATGGCACGTATCGCAGGCGTTGATCTTCCGCGCACGAAGCGGGTCGAGATCGGTCTCACCTACATCTACGGCATCGGGCGCGTGCGCTCGAACGGCATCCTCAAGGACGCCGGCGTCTCGCCGGACATCCGGGTCAAGGATCTGTCCGAGGACGACGTGCGCAAGATCAGCCGGGTGATCGAGGAGCAGGGCGGCGTCGAGGGCGATCTCCGCAAGGAGATCTCGATGAACATCAAGCGGCTGATGGAAATCGGCTGCTTCCGGGGCATGCGGCATCGTCGCGGCCTGCCGGTGCGCGGCCAACGGACGCGCACCAACGCGCGAACGCGCAAGGGCCCGCGCAAGGGCGCGATCGCGAAGAAGAAGGTCGTGTAGGGACTTATGGCAAAGAGTGACGCGGCGCCGGAAGGCGCCACACCAGAGAAAAAAGAAGGCGCCGGCAAGCGCAAGAAGACGTTCAAGAA
>DATFWL010000449.1:0-7978 GCA_035259385.1 Vicinamibacterales bacterium
GACACGACGGCGCGGCACGAGTGGGCGCGTCCGCAGCGCATGCCGGTGCTGAAGCTGGGGCGCATGGCGCTCCTGCCGGGGACCGCGGGTGCTCACACGTTCGGGCGGAGCCTCGGCAACGCCGTGGGCCGGGGACTGAAGCCATGACAGGCGGGATGCTGGCGAGAACACCCCGGCCGCGCGGGAGCGAGAACGTGACCGCTCCGCGGTATCCCGCTCTGCGCATCGGACCGGCGCGCGACGCCAACGAGCAGGAGGCGGACCGCGTGGCGGACGAGGCAATGACCGCAGGCGTGGCGTCGCGACACTGGTCGCTGTCCACGACGCACGTGGCTGCGCCGCGCCTCGCGCCTCCGATCGTCCACGACGTGCTGCGCTCACCCGGCCGCTCGCTGCACCAGTCGGAGTTGCAGTTCTTCGAACGACGCTTCCGCTCCGATCTCGCCGACGTGAGAATCCACGCCGACGCCGATGCCGCGGAGTCTGCCGACGCTGTCGGGGCGCGGGCGTACACCGTCGGCAGGCACATCGTCTTCAACGCGGGCGAGTACGCGCCGGACTCGGAGACGGGGCGGCCTCTCCTGGCTCACGAACTGGCGCACGCGACCAGGCACGACGCCGCGTCCGCACTGCGAAGACAGCCGAAGCCGGAGGACAAGCCTGCACAAGGCGCTGCGACGATCCGGCCTCTGGTGCAGAAATTCATTCGCGGCGAGGCGACCGAGCAGGAAAAGAAGACGCTCCGCGATCTGCTGGTGACCGAGCAGCTGAATACGGCCGAAGTCGACGCGCTCAAACAGTACATCGGACAACTGATCGCCAGTCAGGTCGTGCCGCAGGTGTCGGGAAGCAAGCCCGGCCAGATCAACATCAACATCGGCGGTCCGATCGGCAACGTCCACACGTTCTTCAAGGCACGGCTCAAGTTGAAGGTGTCGGGCGCCCTGAGCTTAGTGGCAGGCGGTCTGGAAGGCACGCTCGAGACCGCGGTCGAGGTCACCGCTGACAAGGACAAGAAGAAAGTCACCCTTCGCATCACGGCGCCGCCCGGCTCCACGATGCTGGCGGAACAGGTCCGCGCAAGGGTCTTCAAGAATGCCGGCGAGCTGACCTTCGATCTGGGTGAGACATTCGTCAAGCTCTTCAACATGCTGTCGCTCGGCGGGGATCTGACCGTCGTGCTCACGGGCAGCAAGACATCGAAGGCCGGCGGTCTGGTCATCACCAGCCCGAAGATTCCCGAAGGCGTGGAGCTGGAAGCGACGCTCTCGCAATCCGCCGAGAAACCGCAGCTCGCCCCGGCCACCGGCGAGCCTGCCGTGCCGCCGGTTCGAGCGTTCGCCACGGGCGGCGTGATCAGCGATCCGAAACAAACGGGCGCCGCGACAACGGTCGGACTCGACGTTCCGCTGGCAACCGACACGAAGACTCCAGAAGATTTCATCGCAGTTGGCTTGAGGGCGGGAGCCGACACGCGCGGCGGCGCGCGCTTCGGTGGCAGTCTCGGGGTCGGGCTGAACCTGAATCCCGTGGTCCTCCAGTTGGCGTTCGACGCCGGTATTGCGAGATTCCCCGGAAGCCAAATCGCTTCGGGGGGTGGCGCTCGCACGGCTGCCTACTTCGGCGCGGAAGGGAGTCTCGGCGTGCGCGTGACCAAGCGCGTCGAGATCATGGCCCTGGCGTCGCTCGTCGGCGGCTTTGACCGTGACGTCGCGGTTGCCAAGTCGGCGCAGGTGGGCGTGGGAGTCACGTTCTGATCGGATTGATTCAGCCATGAGATTCGCCGATCGCAAGAACCCGACGACAGCGGCCGCCAGTCGACGTCCGTCCTCGCCGTTGCCGACCGATGTGAGCGACGGGGGCAGATCCCTGGAGCCCGACGTGCGCGCATCGTTCGAGCGCCGCTTCGATCACGACTTCAGCCGCGTCCGCGTGCACGCCGATCCTGCCGCCGCTCGCTCCGCGCAGACGGTCGCGGCCGAGGCGTATACGGTCGGCGCCGACATCGTCTTTGGCGCGGGCATGTATCGTCCGCACTCGTACGCGGGTCAGCAACTGCTGGCGCACGAGCTCGCGCACGTCGTCCAGCAGGAGCGTCCGTCAGGCGCCGCGGTGAAGACCGCAGCGCATGAAACCGACGCTGCCCGTGCGGCCGGTCGTGCCGTCAGAGGTGAAAAGGCTGCGGTCGGCCTTGCGGCTCCCGTCTCCGTGCAACGGCAGCCGCTCACGGGAAACGTTCCGGACGTCGACCTGACCGGATCGGCGTCGCCGCTGCTGGCGTCCGCGATCGGCTCGGTGACGCTCGACGGATTCACGACCGGCAAAGCCGATGTCTCCGAGGCGAATCAGAAGAAGCTGGCTCGTACTGCCCAGACGATCGTCAAGCTGCTGAGGAAGTACCCCGCCTCGAAGATCCACGTGCTCGGCTACACCGATTCCGTCGGACTGGAAACCGACAATCAGACGCTGGGGCAATCGCGCGCGGACGCCGTGCAGGCCGCATTGCGCGATGCCGGCATTCCGGACATCGCAATCGAGGCGGAGAGCCGTGGCGCGGCCGACCCGGTGGTGAAGACGACGAAGGCTGAGGCGCGCAATCGGCGAGTGGAGGTTCGTTTTGATGCGTCGGCACGGGGGAGCGGTCTGATGTCGAAAGGTCTGACCCTCGGTGACTCGGGCCAGACCGGCCAGACGGATACGGGAACGGCCGGGGGCATGGGCAGCGGCGCCACGGATGTCCGCAAATTCTGCGAGAAGCACCCGGAGATCTGCTACCCGCCGAGCCGGAAGGACGTCTTCCAACCGATCCCGGACAACACCCCGTACCACCTGATGGATCTTGTCGGCGTCGGCGGTCCAGGAGAACGGGGCGACCTGAAGCAGACGTGGGCCCAGCTGTACTGGAAATACCGCAGGAACGCTCCCTCCGACGAGGCCGCCGCCTGGCTGGCCAACAAGGAACTGTCCGCGACATCAGAGAAGGAACGGAGCCGCAACAATCCCAGTCCTGCGGATCAGCTCGACATGGACATGAAGAAGGGCTACCCCGGCGCGACGCAGGTGGGGCCGGGCAACGTGGAAGTGTTCAGGTTCTGAGCGAAGGACTGACGCTGTGAGCTACGCCACATCCGCAAGAAAGGCGCCGGTTGTTTCGACCTCGCGGGCGAAAGCCGCGGTCAGTCCCGCTTCCCGTGAACTGCGCATCGGCGATCCGAACGACGCCTACGAACAGGAGGCAGACCGCGTCGCAGAAGACGTGATGTCCGGCCGCGCGGTGAAACGCCACTCGGCGCCGCCAGAACCCGATGGTGGAGCGTCTCTGCAGAGGAAGTGTTCCTGCGGCGCGTCTGGCGGCTCGACCGGCGAATGCGAACAGTGCAAAGAGGACGAGGAAGAAAAGATCGCGCGGCGTAAGGCTGCAGGGCCAGCCGAACCTACCGTGGCGCTTCCGATCGTGAACGAAGTTCTGGACTCTCCCGGCCAGCCGCTCGATCCGGTCACTCGCGGCGTGATGGAGGCTCATTTCGGCCACGACTTCAGCAAGGTACGGGTACATGCCGATGCCAGAGCAACCGAGTCAGCGCAAGCCATCAATGCTTTGGCGTACACCGTCGGGTCTGATGTCGTTTTTGGAGCTGGCCGCTATGCGCCGGACACTTCGCAGGGGAAACGGCTCCTGGCGCATGAACTGGCGCACACCATTCAGCAAGCGCCCGGCATCGCCCGCCAGTCCGGACTGATTCCAGCGCCTCCGCTGGATCTCGGCGGGCCAGCCTCGAAAAAGGCGCGCGAATATCAGCCGCACTTCCGGCCTCACATACCGCAGGCGCCGACAATTTCCCCACCGCCGGTGCCGGAGGAGGCGACGCCGCCTCCTGGCCCATGTCCTTCCGCGGCCCAAGTCGCACGTGAGCTCAAGCAGAGTGACGTGGCCAGCCGGACGGAAACCGAAATGGAGCGCGATATCAGTCTCGGGAAGGTTCGCGCCGGCCGCGCGAAGCCGGTGACACAAAAACTGATTTCGGAGGCGGACGCCGCCATTCGCAAGGAATTCGGAGATGTGCTGCCGCGGGGCCGGAATTTCGCCGACCCGAAATCTGTGGACACTCACACACCAGCCGACTTCGCCAAACAGCGGGTCCCTGACGCCGCGGCGGCCAGCTCCTTCATTGGCCAGGCGGCGCTGGAGACGGCCGGACCATTCTTGCGCAACTTATGCGTGACCGCGCCGAATCACCCGCAGTTGCAGAGCGAAGTGGCGGCGCCGATCCTCAAGCGCAGGACGATCGATTTCGTTCGAGACCATCAATCCAGCCGGATTGGAGGCATGACGAAGTTCCCGGAGATCAAGGGAACGGTGACGCCACATGTGGACCTGCCCACGTCCAGCGCCAATGCCGGACACATCGTGGTGCACGAGGCCATGCATTTCTATGTGAGCGACGCCTACCGCCGTACTGCCGAGGCCAGCAAGATCGACAAAGAACTCATGGAAGGCGGCGCTGAATACCTCGCCCGACAGGTGATCAACGCGCGTCTGGCAGGCCGCCCGGAGTTTGCCATCCACTATGGCACCTACGCGTGGGAGTTTCGTTATGTGACGACCTATCTCCTTCGAGGCGGGCTGTCGACGTTCAAGCAGGCCTACTTCGGGGGGCACACGGATCTGCTTGGACTAACCCCTGTGAAGCCGAAGCTCGCGATCAGTCAGCCCGGAGACGCGCTCGAACGCGAAGCCGACCGCGCGGCGGACGAGGTCGTGTCGGGCGGAGCGGTGAGGCCGATCATCGCCCAACGACTCGGTCACAGCGGACTCCAGCGCCAGCCGAAAGGCGCCACGCCCGCACTCGACCCTGACGACCAGAAGATCGTCGACGCAGCCCAACGCGAAGCGTCCAAGTTCAACTGCAACGTTGGCCCGACCATCTGGGGCATCTTGCGCAAGCACTTTCCGAACGACAGTCGCAAGGTGGCGGGCACAGCCTGCGAGACCGCGCTGGCAGGTCTGCGCACGGAATTCAGTACGAAGGATCCCAAGGATCCGAAACTGACGCGCAGCGTGCCGATGATCTATGCCGGCAAGGCGTTCATCGCGGGCACCGACGCCGCTCACTTGAAAGACCGTATCGCCGATGTCGCGAACGAGATCAAGCGCATCGACGAGTGGCGTCTCGCCAACTTCCTCATCGATGACAAGGACCTGTCGAACCCGAAGATCACCGGGCCGCTGCGCTCGATGTCGGCGACGCAGTTGATCAACTACCGCGACAAGACGAAGGACGCGGCCGTCAAGCGCTACGTGGACAATCTCAGCAAAGTCTCGACACCTATTCAGTCCGGCGCCAGCGTCGATTCCATTACCGGCGAGATGACGATGACGATCGGCACGGTCAAGGTGATCGTTCGCCCGGACGTGCGCGGCGCGGCCGGCAAGGACGCCGGAACAGCGGCGAACCTCACCGTCGTCCCTCCAGGCGTTCCTCCCTATCACTACGACAAGGACAACGTCGTCGACGCCTTCGCAGGCTACACGCCGGCCATCACCCTCGAGATCGTCACCAGTTATCCGACTGGTCTGCCTCCTGAAACAACTTCGGGATATGGACGCGGCACCACGACTCAAGACGTCGGCAACAAGGCTACGGGTCTGCGCTTTCATGAGGGTTCCCACGGTGAGGACGTGATCGACTTCGTCCGTCGGAAGCCGTTCCCGACGTTCACGGGCAAGGTCGGAATGAAGAGGAGGGATTTCGAGGCTGCGAAGAAGACGTACACGGACGCCGTGTCCGATTGGGGAAAAGCCCTCGACAACGTGAAAAAGCACGGCGACTGTGTCGGCAAGACCATCGATCAGTTCCACAAGGGCGAGAAGGGCTACAAGAACATCTGTCCGTGAGAAAGAGCTGAGGCCGTGAGCTACGCCGGTTTAGCGAGAAAGACGTCGGACGCCGCACACGCGCGGCGGACAGTCGTGCCGCGTTCGCTGGCCGGCGGACTGCGCATCGGCGAGACGAACGACGTCTACGAGCAGGAAGCGGATCGCGTGGCGGAAGAGGTTATGACTGACCGCGGGACGAATCGCCACTGGTTGCTGCCACGCCTGAGCGGCGCCCCCCCGCTGCAGCGGAAGTGCTCCTGCGGCTCATCCGGCGAATCGGGCGGCGAGTGCGACGCGTGCAAGGAGGAAACGGAGCACGGCGTCGTGCAGCGCATGGCAGCGGGACCCGCGGCGTCCGGCGTCGCGCCGCCGATCGTCAACGAGGTCCTGAGCTCACGCGGCGAGCCGCTCGACCGGGCCGCTCGCGAGTACTTCGAGCCGCGTTTCGGACATGACTTGAGCGGCGTTCGCGTGCACACGGACGCCATCGCGCGGAAATCGGCGGACGCCGTCCACGCGCTGGCGTACACCGTCGGCAACCACATCGTCTTCAGCGACGGCACGTATTCCCCGGGGGGAGCGGATGGCAGAAAGCTCCTCGCCCACGAGCTGGCGCATACGATTCAGCAGCGCCCCGGGCTGTTCCGGCAGCCCAAGGCGCCCCCCGATCGCCCGCTGCCCCCGCACGATCCGACCAAGTCGGCACCGTCGGCGGCGGGAGCGTGCTACGGCTCCGCCATCTGCAAGGACCTCAAGACGCCCTCGAAGCTGCTGGCCGAGCAGAAGGACGACCCTGCCAACAAGGCGAAGCGCGATCAGCGCAAAGCGGTCTGTGGAAAGAGACCGCCCGATCCGGCGTGCACGGCCGATGGCCACGGCGCGCCGGCGACGCAGGCGCAGAGCCTGTTAAAGGCTTACGACCCGAGCCGTCCGCCGGCCGACGTGAAGATGCTCGTCGACAAGGACATGGAACAGGGCTTCAGCGCGTTGACGATCAAGTGTGCGAACTTCGTGCCGCCGATCACCGGAGCGACGGACTGCATCACCATCCCCGAGAAGATGGAGCAGGAGGCGACGCAGTTCAACACCACGCTCGATCCCACGATCGGCGGAATGGATCGCGGCAAGTGGCGGGAACGGACGCTCGAGATTCTCGTGCACGAGTCCGAGCACACGCGCTTCAAACAGGCGTTCCGCGCGGACACCCTCCTGAGCAATCTGCCGGCCTGCGGCAACACCACTGACGCGGTGGCGGCGATGAACGAGCTCGCCGCCATGTTGACCGAGTTCAGGCTCCGGATGGAGCGCATCAGGGGCAACGTGACCATGTCGTCGGCCGATCGCGCGAAGGAAATGAACGAGTGGCGCGACCACCGCATCCGCGGCACCGAACAGTCGATCACCGTCTCGCTGCGAGTGGTCCGCTGCCTCTGTCAGTGCGACGACGCGAACAAGATGATCAAGGAGACGATCGAATTCGCCACGTCCAGCTGGACGCAGCAGGAAAAGAACGATCTTCACAGAGAAATGCGCCATCCAAGGTGGGATGACCTGGATCTGCGCTGGCCCTTCGTCGCGCCGCCGATTCCGAGCGTACAGGGACCCTAGAGGACGCATGTCTGGTTTTCCCAACTCCCCCCGCCTGGTCAAAGGCGGCATCGTCACCCTGGACGTGGACACGTCCGTGGTGAAGGGCGTGATCGCGCTGCAGTACAACCCGGACTCGCTGAGCCGCACGCTCCAGATCCAGGCGGTGCAGGGCGCGCAGGACGGCACGCGTGTGGACGCGCTGCGGCTGCGCGGCCCCGCGGTGGAAACGATCAAGATCGACGCGGAGCTGGACGCGACCGACCAGCTGGAGTTCCCGCGGCAGTTCCCCATCGCCGGCCAGCTCGGTCTGCACCCTCAGCTGGCCCAGCTCGAGATGCTCGTCAACCCGAGGGTCGAAACGCTGTTGGCCGATGACGCCATGGCGAACGCCGGCAGGCTGGAGATCATTCCGCTGCAGCAGCCGCTCACGTTGTTCGTGTGGAGCAAGAGCCGCGTCGTCCCCGTCAGGCTGACCGATTTCTCCATCACCGAAGAAGCGTTCGACCCCAA
>DATFWL010000450.1:0-13805 GCA_035259385.1 Vicinamibacterales bacterium
AACGCGCAAGGGCCCGCGCAAGGGCGCGATCGCGAAGAAGAAGGTCGTGTAGGGACTTATGGCAAAGAGTGACGCGGCGCCGGAAGGCGCCACACCAGAGAAAAAAGAAGGCGCCGGCAAGCGCAAGAAGACGTTCAAGAAGCGCGGCGAGAAGCGCGTCGTCCATCACGGGCTGGCGCACATTCACGCCTCGTTCAACAACACCACGGTGACGATCACCGACACCGAGGGCAACGTCGTCGCCTGGTCGAGCGCCGGCGGCATCGGCTTCAAGGGATCGCGCAAGGGCACGCCGTTCGCGGCGACGCAGGCGGCGCTCAACGCCGGCAACGCCGCGAAGACGGTCGGGATGCGGTCGCTCGACGTCCGCGTCAAAGGTCCCGGCTCGGGGCGCGAGTCGGCGATCCGCGCGCTGCAGACCGTGGGCCTGGAAGTGAAGTCGATTCGGGACGTGACGCCGATCCCGCACAACGGCTGCCGGCCGCCGAAGCGGCGGCGCGTCTAGAACCGCAGGGCCGCGACGTTGCCGAGAACTTTTGTAGTGGAAGTCAGTCGAGGTTATTGAATGGCGCGATATATCGGACCCGTTTGCCGTCTGTGCCGCCGCGAGGCGATGAAGCTGTTCCTGAAGGGGGAGCGCTGCTACACGGAGAAGTGCGCGATCGAGAAGCGCAACTTCCCGCCGGGGCAGCACGGCAAGACGCGCAAGGCGAAGCTCGCCGGCTACGGCCTGCAGCTGCGCGAGAAGCAGAAGGTGAAACGCATCTACGGCGTGCTCGAGGACCAGTTCCGCCGCTACTTCGAGGCGGCCGAGCGGACGCGCGGCATCACCGGCGTGACCCTGCTGCAGCTGCTCGAACGGCGGCTCGACAACGTAGTCTACCGCCTCGGCCTGGCGACGTCGCGGCCGCAGGCGCGGCAGCTCGTCCGCCACGGACACTTCCTGGTCAACGGCAAGAAGGTGGATATCCCGTCGTACTCGGTGAAAGAGGGCGACGTGATCACGGTCCTCGGCCGCACTCAGAAGAACCCGACGATCGAGCACGCGATGGAGGAAGTGAAGGGCCGCGGCATCCCCGAATGGCTGTCGTTCGACGCCAATACGTTCACCGGCCGCATCAACGCCATGCCGACGCGCGAACAGATCAATCTGCCGGTACAGGAGCAGTTGATCGTGGAGTTGTACTCGAAATAGTGCAATTGAGAATTAGGGGAATTGAGAATTGAGAATTCGTATCACGGGCTTTCACGAATTCTTAATTCTTAATTCCTAATTCTTAATTGCAGATCTCTCTCAGTCTCGCACTGCCGACCCGCAGCCTGGTCAGACCTGCGGCGGGAGGTCGGCGGCCATACGCAGGTCTGGAGGCCCGTCTGCGGGCCCATAGGCGAAAGGACACACACGATGCTCTGGAAAGGTTTTCAGCGGCCCAAGCGGCTCGAGTTCGAGCGTGAGACGCTGACGGATCGCTTCGGCCGGTTTTATGCGCAGCCGTTCGAGCGTGGTTTCGGCACGACCATTGGCAACGCGCTGCGCCGCGTGCTGTTGTCGTCGATCGAAGGCGCGGCGATTACCGCGGTCAAGATCGACGGCGTGCTCCATGAGTTCTCGCCGATCCCCGGCGTGGTCGAGGACGCCACCGACATCATCCTCAACCTGAAGCAGATTCCGTTGAAGCTGCACGTCGATCACACCAAGACGCTGATCGTGCGCGTCGACAAGGCCGGCGAGGTGCGCGCGCGCGACATCCAGGTGGACGCCGACGTCGAGATCCTCGAGCCGGACGCGCACATCGCGACCGTCGCCGAGGGCGGCAAGCTGCACATGGAGATGCGGATGAAGCGCGGCCGCGGCTACGTGTCGGCCGACAAGAACTTCGACGAGGACCTCGGCATCGGCTGGATTCCGATCGACTCGGTGCACTCGCCGATCAAGAAAGTGAACTATCTCGTCGAGGCGGCGCGGCTCGGACAGACCACCGACTACGACAAGCTGACCGTGGACGTCTGGACCAACGGCTCGATCAACCCGCGCGACGCGGTGTCGCTCGCGGCGAAGCTGGTGCGCGATCATCTGAACATCTTCATCAACCTGGAGGAAGGCGCCGAACAGGCGGCGGAGGCGACGTCGGACACGCCGCGCGCGGGCGCGAGCAACGAGAACCTCGACAAGTCGGTCGAGGAGCTCGAGCTTTCCGTCCGCTCCTACAACTGTCTGAAGAACGCGAACATCCGGACGATCCGCGAGCTCGTGAACAAGACGGAAGCCGAGATGCTCAAGACGAAGAACTTCGGGCGCAAGAGCCTCAACGAGATCAAAGAGATCCTGCATACCATGGGGCTGAGCCTCGGCATGCGCGTGGACCAGCCGGCGGGGGCGTCGCACGACTAGAGCAGGGGCTCGGGGCTTGGGGCTCGGGGCTAGCTGAAATCACGAAGAAGCGCGAAGGCTTCAGCCGAGCGCCAGCTAGCCCCCAGCCCCCGGACCCCAGCCCCGACAGGATTGCGCAATGAGACACCGAGTCGCACACCGGAAGCTGGGCCGCGTCACCGAGCATCGCGTCGCGATGCTGCGGAACCAGGCGACTGCCCTGCTTCGCCACGAACACCTCACCACGACCGTGCCGCGCGCGAAGGAGTTGCGGCCGTTCGTCGAACGGCTGATTACCGTCGCCAAGCGCGGCCTCGCCGGCGGCGAAACCAACGGCCACGTGCTGACCGCACGCCGACTCGTGATGCAGGACCTGCAGGATCGCGAGGTCGTGACCAAGCTGTTCGACACGATCGCGCCGCGGTTCGCCGAGCGGCCTGGCGGCTACACGCGCCTCCTCCGGATCGGCTATCGCAAGGGCGACAGCGCCGAGGTCGCGCAGGTCGAGCTGATCGGCAGCGAGTTCGACCCGAAGGCGAAGGAAGCCGAGAACGCCGAAGAGCAGAAGCCGAAGGCGAAGGGCGTCGGCGGCCGTCTGCGCGCGGCGGCCGAGCGGCTCCGCGGCGGCGGCAAGAAGGACGATGCCGGCGACGCGGGCGGCAGCAAGAACAAGGCAACCAAGCCCGCCAAGGGCACGGCGCGGCGGGCGACTACGCCGCGCAAGGCGGGCGGAAGCTAACCGCTGCCGCTATACTGCCCAGCATGCCGCATCACGGCGGACTGAGCCGGCGGACATGGCTGCAGCGCGCGGGGCTCGCGACGGTCGCGATGGCCTCCAGCGTTCACCGCGCGTTTACACAACCTGAACGGCGTCCGAACATCGTCTTCATCCTCGCGGACGATCTCGGCTACGCCGACGTCGCGTGCTACGGGCGCCGCGACATCGCCACGCCGAATGTCGATCGGCTGGCAGCGAACGGCGTCCGCTTCCTGCAGGCCTACGCCAACTCCGCGGTCTGCACGGCGACGCGGACGGCGCTCATCACCGGCCGCTACCAATATCGCCTGGCCATCGGTCTCGAGGAACCGCTGCCCGCCGGAAGCACGCGCGCCGGTCTGCCGCCGGCCCAACCGACGCTGCCGTCGCTCCTCCGCAAGGCTGGCTACGGCACGACGCTCGTCGGCAAGTGGCACCTCGGCGAACTGCCGACGTATGGTCCGCTGCAAAGCGGCTACGATCACTTCTACGGCTTCCGCGGCGGCGCCGTCGACTACTACTCGCACGCCGGCACCGATCGGAAAGACGACTTGTGGGACGACGACGTCGCCGTCCATCAATCGGGGTATCTCACCGATCTGCTCGGCACGCGTGCCGTTGACGTGGTCAACGCCTACGCGCGATCGAACCGCCCGTTTCTGCTGAGCCTGCATTTCAACGCGCCGCACTGGCCGTGGGAGGCGCCGGGCGACGAAGCGGAATCGGCACGCATCACGACGACGAACCTGTTCCACTACGACGGCGGCACGCAGAAGACCTACCAGCGGATGATCGCCCAGATGGACGTGGAGATCGGCCGCGTTCTCGCCGCGCTCGACGCGAACCGCCTGCTCGACGATACGATCGTCGTCTTCACCAGCGACAACGGCGGCGAACGATTCTCGGACACCTGGCCGTTCACGGGACGGAAGACCGAACTGCTCGAAGGTGGCCTCCGCATCCCGGCGATCGTGTCGTGGCCGTCGCGGCTGCCGAAGGGACGCACGAGCGATCAGGTGACGATCAGTATGGACTGGCTGCCGACGCTGGTCGCGGCGGCGGGCGGCGCGGTCGATCCCTCGTCACCGCCGGACGGGATCGATCTGCTGTCGTACCTCCTCGATCCCGGTACGACGACCGAGCGCACGCTGTTCTGGCGGTTCAAATCGAACGCACAGCGTGCGGCGCGGATCGGCGCCTTCAAGTACCTGAAGATGATCGACAACACGTTCCTCTTCAACGTCGTCGACGACCCGATGGAGCGCGCGAATCTGAAGGAGCGGATGCCCGACGTCTACGCGAGGCTCGAAGCCGCCTGGTACGGCTGGAACGACACGATGCTTCCGGAGATCGACGAGAGCAATACCGCGACGCTGACCGGCGACAAGACCGCGGATCGTCCGGGTGCCGTACGCGGGAGCGGCAAAGCCGACAATCCTCTGAAGAAACCGCCGACGAAGCCCGGCGGCGGCCGCGGCCGCTAGGAATTTCCACGTTCGTCCGTAGCAGATTCGAACGTTCGTCCACGCTCGTTCCTCAACCGGTTGAGGCGAGCCTCTTGCACGGCCGCCGCGCATGAACATCAGCCAGAAGCCTCTCAACGAGCAGGTCATCGTCATAACCGGCGCTTCGAGCGGGATCGGGCTGGCAACCGCCGAGGTTGCGGCCGATCGTGGTGCAGCAGTCGTGCTCGCCGCGCGTAGCGAAACCGAACTCGCGTTCGCAATGGCCCGCATCCGACAGAGGGGCGGCTGCGTGGTCGCCGTGGCTGCCGACCTCGCCGACGAGCGGCAGGTGGCGCAGATCGGCACAGCGGCGATGCGCGAGTTCGGTCGCATCGACACCTGGGTGAACAGCGCCGGGCTCGGCATCTGCGGGCGGCTCCGCGAACATCCCGTGGCAGATGTACGCAAGCGCTTCGAGACGAACTTCTGGAGCGTCGTCTACGGCTGCAACGTCGCCGTCGAGCACATGCGGTCGAACGGCGGGACGATCGTCAACATCGGCAGGGAGGTGTCGAACGGCGGGGCGCCGCTGCTCGGAATGTCCAGCGCCGCGAAACATGCGATCCGCGGTTACACCGATGCGCTGAGGTCAGAGGTCGAGCGCCGCAACATCCCGATCCGCGTCTCGCTGGTGGAGCCGGGACCGATCGACCCACCGCTCCTCGATCACGCGTCCTCCGATCGGGACGCGGAGGCGAAGGAGGAGAAGGACCCGCCGCCGGCCTTTCGGCCGGAGGATGTCGCCCACGCAATCCTCGTCTGCGCGGAGCAATCGGTCCCTGAGATCGCAGTCGGGGTGCCGCGGCTGCAGATCGCGATGGCGACGCTGGCGCCGCGCCTCTTCGACCTGATGATGGAGCGGCAGACGTTGAACCCGATGAAGCGCCAGGCCGTGACGAAGTCGCTGGCCTACACGCGGGCGGCGCTCGCCGACGTCGGCCGCGCGCTGCCGTTCATGGCGCTGGGAGCCATTGTCGCCGCGCGTGTTGCCACGTCGCGCCGACCATGAAACACAGACAAAGGCCGCAACGACCTCCGAGGTTCACGTCTAGACTTCTTCGACTTCGACGCCGGCGCGCTCGGCCTTCGCCGCCGCGATGATCTTCGTCTGCAGGTTCCCCGGCACCTCGTCGTAGTGCGAGTACTCCATGTGGTAGGAGCCGCGTCCGCCGGTCGCTGACGTCAGGTGCTGCTCGTAGGTGAGCATCTCCGACATCGGCACCTGCGCTTTGATGATCGTCATCGCGCCACGGGTGTCCATCCCGGCGATGCGGCCGCGCCGGCCGTTGAGATCGCCCATCAGATCGCCGGCGAAATCCGACGGCGCGTAGACCTCGACGTTCATGATCGGCTCGAGGATCGTCGGGCGCGCGCGGGTCATCGCGTCCTTGAAGGCGAGCGAGCCGGCGAGCTTGAACGAGAGCTCGTTCGAGTCGACGTCGTGATAGGAGCCGTCGAAGACGGTGACGCGGAAGTCGACCATCGGGTAGCCGGCGAGATAGCCGCGCGCGCGCGCGTCCTGGATGCCTTTCTCGACCGCCGGAATGAACTGGCGCGGGATCGAGCCGCCGAAGATGTCGTCGACGAACTCGAAGTCGGCGCCGCGGCCGAGCGGCTCGACCTTGATCTTGCAGTCGCCGAACTGGCCGTGGCCGCCGGTCTGCTTCTTGTGGCGGCCGTGCGCTTCCGTGGAGGCCTTGATCGTCTCGCGGTAGGGAATCCGCGGCGGCTTCAGGTTGACGTCGACGCCGAAGCGGCGTTTCAGCTTCGCGACGGTCACCTCGATGTGCAGCTGCCCCTGACCCGAGAGCAGCAGCTCCTTGGTCTGCGGGTCACGGCTGTAGCGGATCGACGGATCCTCCTCCTCGAGGCGGTGCATCGACGTGCTGATCTTGTCCTCGTCGCCGCGGCTCTTCGGCTCGATCGCGTAGGACAGCACCGGCTCGGGAAAATGAATCGGCCGGAACCCGGTCGTGTCGCTCTTGTCGCCGAGCACGTCGTTGGTGAGCGTTTCCTTCAGCTTCGCCACCGCGCCGAGATCGCCGGCTTTCAGCTCCTGGAGGTTGGTCGGCGTCTTGCCCTGCATCGCCATCAGCGCGCCGAGGCGCTCGGGCGCGTCCTTCGACCGGTTGTGCACGGTCGAGTCCGCCTTCATCGTCCCCGAGATCACGCGGAACATGGTGATCCGGCCGGCGAACGGATCGGCGACGGTTTTCCAGACGAACGCCGCCAGCGGCGCCTTGTCGTCGGCGGTGCGCGCCAGGTCGGCGCCGTCCGCCGCCACGCCCTTGAACGGCCGGTCCGCCGGCGACGGCAGGAACGCGACGATCGCGTCGAGCAGCTGCTGGATGCCGACGTTCAGCGTCGCCGACGTACACACCAGCGGGAACACCTTGGCGGCCAGCGTCGCGGCGCGCAGCCCGGTGATCAGCTCTTCGTCGGTCAGCGTCCCGGCCTCGAAGAACTTCTCCATCAGCTTCTCGTCGTTCTCGGCGACCATCTCGATCAGCGCTTCGCGCGCCGAGTCGACCGCCGCCGTCATGTCGGCCGGGACGGCCCCCTCGGTGACCTTGCCGCTCTCGTCGGTCTGAAACGTGTACGCCTTCCGGGTAATCAGATCGACGACGCCGCGGAACGTCTTCTCCTCGCCGATCGGCAGCTGAATCGGGATCACGGTCCGGTTGCACGCTTCGCGCAGCGAGGTCAGCGAGCGGTCGAGGCTGGCGCGCTCGCGATCGAGGCGGTTCAGGACCACCAGGCGCGGCAGCGCGGTCTCCTCGGCCGCTTCCCACACCTTCTCGGTCTGCACCATCACGCCGCCGACGGCGTCGACGACGACCAGCACGGCATCGGCGACGCTCAGCGCGGCGCGCGCATCGGCGAGGAAGTTGCCCATGCCCGGCGTGTCGATCAGGTTGATCTTCTGCTTGCTCCATTCGGCGTAGGCGAGGCTCGCCGACAGCGTGTGCTTGCGGGCGATCTCTTCCTCGTCGAAGTCGGTGACGGTGGTCCCGTCGTCGACCTTGCCGAATCGATTGATCATGCCGGCGTCTGCGAGGATGGCCGAGGCGAGTTGGGTCTTCCCGGATCCGCTGTGACCGACGAGCGCGACGTTCCTGATGCTGGCGGCGTCGTAGACCTTCATAGACGTGGCTCCCTGGAGTTCGTGACTTGGCGAATTGACAGGTCGATGAGCCGCAGGCTCACCCGCTGGCGCATTCACCAAGTCGCCGATTGTGTACGTCCCATGCGCGAATCATATTTCCGCGGGAGAGTGGCCGCAAGCGCAAGGGAGCTGGAAATCGGCGGTCGGACGCCGGGCGGGGACGCAGCCGATCTATTTGCGTGAGGCGCGACGGCCGCCGGCGAGGTCGGGGAGGTTGCCGTCCGCGTCTTCGGGATCACGTGCCGCGGCGCGCTCCTCGACAATGATCTCCACGGCGTTGCGCTTGTCCTCGTTCAGCATGTCGTAGACGACGCCGGCGGCGCCGGACCCGATGCCGCCGCGGCGCCGCTGGCGCTGCGCACGCCGGACCGCGACGATCAGGATGACTGCGGCGATGAGCCAGATGAACGCCGCCACATCACATCTCGATCAGCTAGCCCCTGGCCCCCAGCCCCCAGCCCCTACTCGTATCTGAGCGCCTCGATCGGATCCAGCCGCGATGCCTTGAACGCCGGATACATGCCGAAGAAAATGCCGACCGACGCGGAGAAGCCGAGGCCGATCGCGAACGACCACCACGGCAGCGAAATCGGGAATCCCGACAGCGCATGCACGAGCCAGCCGATCCCGGCGCCGAGGCCGATGCCGATCAGGCCGCCCATCGACGTGAGAAACGCCGCCTCCATCAGGAACTGGAACAGGATCTCGGCGCGGCGCGCGCCGAGCGCCTTGCGGACGCCGATCTCGCGCGTGCGCTCGGTGACCGAAATCGACATGATCGCCATCACCCCGATGCCGCCGACCATCAGCGCGATCGACGAGATGACGACCAGCGCGAGGAACGTGCCCTGGCTGATCTGGTCCCACAGCTTCAGGAACGCGTCCTGGGTGAGGATGTCGAAGTCGTTCGGCTGATCGAGCTTCAGGCCGTGCCGGATCCGCATCACCCGCTCGACGTCGGCGATCGCGTCCGCCTGCGAGACGCCGTCGCGCGGCACCAGCGCGATCTGGATCGGCAGGAACGTGGCGCTCCGGTTGATCCGGATCGGCTTCAGCCCGAAGATCCGCTGATAGGCGGTGTACGGGATGACGACGAAGTCGTCCTGTCCGAGATTGAAGCCGCCGGCCGCCGGCCGCTTGTCGAAGTAGCCGACCACCTCGAAGCGCTCGGCGCCGACGCGGACCAGCTTGCCGACCGGATCGATGCCGGCCGGCTGGAACAGCAGGGAATACGGCGTGTAGCCGAGCACGACGACGTTCTTGCGGTACTGGACCTCGGTGCCGTTGAAGAAGCGGCCGCCGCGGATCGGAATGCGCGTCCCTTCCGCGAAGTACTCGGTCGTTCCGAAGACGACGAGGCCCTTGGTCTTCTGCGTGCCGTAGAAGACGCGGCGCTGCGTCGGCGGACCGCCGGCGCCGAGCTCGATGTCCACGAACTGAATCGTCGTCGACATCTCCTCGAGCGCGCGCGCGTCCGACACCGACAGGTTCGGCCGCTTGATCAGCTCCTTGAACTCGGCGCCGCCGGCGAAGCTGGTGATGCCGAACCGCTGGATGAAGATCGTGTTCGGCCCGATCGCGCGGATCATCTCGCGCAGGGACTGATCGAAGCCGCGGATCATCGCGGTCATCCCGACGATCGAGGTGATGCCGATCACGACGCCGAGCACCGTCAAGGCGGATCGCATCTTGTTCGACCGCACGGTGTCGAACGCCATCACGATCACCTCTTTGACGAGCGAGCCTCTTATTGCCAAGTTAGTCGTCAGTCACAAGTCGTCAGTCACAAGTCGACAGTCGCCAGCAAGTCAGTCGTCAGTCGCCAGTCGACAGTCGCCAGTCGGTGGCGGGAGACTGACGACTGTCGACTGACTGACGACTTGAGACTTGCGACTGACGACTGTCTCATTCCCGCCTCAGCGCTTCGATCGGGTCCAGCCTTGCCGCGCGCATCGCCGGATACAGCCCGAAGAACAGGCCGACGAGCGCGGTGATGCCGATGCCGAGGAGGACGGACCACGGCTCGATCGATGCCGGGACCGGCGTCACCGACGAGATCGCGACCGCGATCGCCGCACCCAGCACGGTGCCAATCACGCCGCCGAACATCGACAGCACGACCGACTCGGTGAGCATCTGCGCCATGATGTCGGCCCGCCGGGCGCCGAGCGCCTTGCGCAGGCCGATCTCGCGCGTCCGTTCGGTCACCGCCATCAGCATGATGTTCATGATCACGATGCCGCCGACGACCAGCGACAGCGCGACGACGCCGACCAGCACCGCGAAGATGCCGTTGGTCGCCGAGTGGTAGATGTCGAGGATCGTGTCCGACGTGAACAGCCCGAAGTTCTCGGCCTGCTTCGGCCGCAGCCGCCGCGCGCTGCGCAGCGCGATCGTCGCATCGTCCATCGCCGGCTGAATCTGCGCGAGATCGCGCGGCTTGACGCTGAGCGCGAGCGAGCGCCGCGAGCCGAAAATCATCCAGAACTGGCCGAGCGGGATGATCGCGAACTCGTCCTGCGAGTTGCCGAGCAGCGCCCCGCGCTTGGCGCTCACGCCGACGACGCGGAAGTGCACGCCCTCGATCTGGATGGTCTTCTCGAGCGGATCGACGTCCGCTCCGAATAGCCGATCGGCGGACTGCCAGCCGATGACCGCCACCGGCCGCGCGCTGTCGACCTCGGTCGGGCTCATCAGCCGGCCGCGCTCGGCGTCGAAGCTCGAGAAGTTCACGTAGTCGGACGACACTCCTTCCACCTGCACGTTGTCGATCGACTTGTCGCGATAGCTGATCCGGCCGCGCCCCTGCGAATCGGCCATCACTGCGGCGATGAGCTCGCTGCCGTAGCGGCGGATCGCCCGCATGTCGTCGAGCGTGACCCGCGGGTTCGAACGCACCTTCTCGAATTCCTCGTCACTGCGCGTGATCGGAAACTGCTGGATGTTGAACGAGTCGGCGCCCGCCTGGTTGAGGATCGCCTGTTTCACCGACGCGTTCAGGCCCTGGATCAGCGACACCACGGCGATGATCGATGTCACCGCGACGATGTTGCCGAGCACGGTCATGAACGACCGGAGCTTGGCCGACCAGATCGCGTCGAGGGCGATCAGCGCCGATTCAGCGAAATTGCGCATGGGTCGGGTGGGCCAGGTGCGCCGGGTGGGTCAGGTAGGTCGGATCCGTCGGCACGGTTCGCATAGAGTCGAGCAGCCGGGGAGCGCGACTCCCGCGGGAATATGTGGCCGTCCGACCTGCCAGACCCACCAGGCCCATCCGTCCTACCTGACCCTCTTCGTGTTGTCCACCTTCACCAGATCGCCGTCGGCCATGCCGCGGACCGAGTTGTAGGGGCCGGTGATCACCTGATCGCCGGCCTTCAACCCGCCGAGCACCTCGAAGTACTTGTCGCCGGCGATGCCCATCTTGATCGGCAGGAACTCGGCGCGTCCGTCCCGGACCAGGAAGACGCCCTCCACTTCCTTCCGCGTCTGTCCCGGCTTCAGTTCTGCTGCCGACGCCAGCGCCTCGAGCGCCGAACCGCTGCTCGACCCCGCAACCCGCCGCCGCTTCGGGTCGCGCGGTTCCTTCACCACCTGGCCGTTGCCGTCGTAGACCAGCTCGCGAACGGCGACCGCCGGAATCGGCACCGACACGACGCTCTTCCGCGTCGCAGTCGTGATATCCGCCGTGCAGGTGAACCCGGGGCGGACTTCGCGGACCGGCTCGTCAATCATCACCTTGACGAGGAAGTTGGTCGCCTGCGTCGAGGTCGGGGCCGCCGCGCCTTGCACCTGAATCGGGCTGTTGCCGATCTCGGTGACGTGTCCCTTGAACGACTTGTCGGGAATCGCGTCGATTGTGATCTTGGCCGACTGACCGATCTCGACATGCGGTACGTTGGTCTCGTCGACCTCCACTTCGGCCTGAATCACCGCCATGTCGGCAAGCTCCAGGAGCACCGTGCCGGCGTTGTTCATCGTCCCGATGACCGCCGTCTCGCCTTCCTGCACGTTGCGCCGTGTGACGATGCCGTCGATCGGCGATTCGATACGAACCTTGCTGAGGTCGTAGCGGGCGTTCTCGAGGCCGGCGCGCTCCTGCGCGATGCGGCTCTCCTGCGGACGAATCAGTTTCTCGCGCTCCTGCACGGCCGATTCGGCCGACTTCACGTCGTTCTCCGCTTTTTCGAGCGCCTCGCGCGTCGTCAGCTGCTGGGCCCAGAGATTGCGCTGCCGCGTGAGCGTCTGCTGCGCCTGCTGCAGCTGCACCTTCGCCGTCTCGATCGCCTGACGCATCTGCTCGAGCGACTGCTCCGCCACCGCGAGCGACGCGTTGCCGCTGGCGACGCGCGTGCTCAGCGACTTCGGATCGATCTGCAGCAGGAACTGTCCCTTCCGGATGCGGTCGCCTTCGTTGACCGCGAGATTGACGACACGCCCCGGCGTTTCGGCGCTGATCTTCACCAGCCGCTGCGGCTGCACCTTGCCCGACGCCGACACGATCGCTTCGAGATCGCGGGCCTTGATGGCCTCGGTCGTGACCGTGAGCCCCTTCTCCCTCTTGAAGTAGACGTTCGCGCCGACAACGGCCGCCGCGACGAGCACGATGCCGGCGGTGATCAGAATGTTCTTACGGGACATCTACGCTACGCTCCTGAAGACGCGGTCTTGATCGCCGCGATCACGATGCCGATGACGGCGTAGATCGCGATCATCGTCGTCGCGATCGGCCCGGTGCGCTTCCGGTACAGCACCCCCAGGCCGATCGCGACGCTGACCATCCACCAGATGTAGACGAGGTCGATCGAGCCGAGGAGCCGTGCCGCAAACGAGCTGTCGTCGAGAAACGGGAAGAACACGCCGAGGTTCGTCGCCGTCGACAGCGTCTGCCGCGCGTAGGCGAGCGGCGTCGTGAACAACGACAGCGCCGCCAGCACCGCGCCGGAATGCACGACCACCGCGAACACCTGCTTGAAGGTGGCGTCGCCGCCGAGCAGCGCGTTGAACACCGCGAACGCGATACCGGCGACGACCACGCCGCTCAGCGCCAGGCCCACGAGCTGCAGCACCGGCGTGCCGTACACGTAGTACTTGGACACCGTTTCAAGCCGATCGATCTGCTCCTGGGTGAGATGTCGACCGTATGCTTCAGACTGCGTAATCTGCTGATCGACAACGGCGTTGCGCCCGACCTCGGTGGCCATGAACGTCGTCGCGACCGCGGTGACGACCATGTAGACGGCGAGAAACGCACCCAGCCAGCGAGGCCGCGACGCGACCTCCGCGTAGGTCGCCCGGGGAGAAAACAGCACCCCGACGAGGCGCGCCGGGAGGGTCATGGGCCGGGCTGCCGATTCTGCGGTGGCGGGTGCCGTCTGCACCATGTCAGTCCTCTTTCGGATCTAGCTTAGATACGACCGGCGCTTCGCCGGTGTTCTGTAACCTTTTCGTGACGCCGAGGCCGGCGCGGCTGCAAACACCTTCCGCAGCACGCCCAGCCCGCCGAGCAGGCGGCGCCGTGCGGGCAGATCGAGCGGCGCCAGCATCTCAACCAGGTGTGCTTCGGCGGCACGGCTGACCCGCTCCAGCGCAGCACGGCCGGTCGCGGTCACTTCAATCATTACGACGCGCCGGTCGTCCTCGGGGGCGCTCCGCTTCACCCAGCCGCGGTCCACCATCGCGCTGATCGAGCTCGACATCGTCGCCAGGCTGACCCCCTGCACGGACGCCAGCTCGGTGAGCATGCGCGGGCGCACGCTGAGCACCGAGAGCAGGCCGAAGTGCGCAGGCGCCGGCAGCTCGCCAGCGGCACGCAGCTGCGCCGCGACGGTGCGCATCACCAGCGGGATGATCTCGAGGATCTCCCGCGCACTCTCTCGCGCCTGATCGCGGGTCATTTGCTTAGGGGTCCTAAGCATTATACCAATCTTTACGCGCGAACAGGCCCGCGCGTTCCTTGACAGTGCCAAACCGGGTGTTTACCATGCTGGTTCTTTCCGACAAAGG
>DATFWL010000451.1:0-9817 GCA_035259385.1 Vicinamibacterales bacterium
ACGCGCCCTTGGTGGTCAGCCCCGCCTGCTTCGCCCGCGCCGAGAGCCGATCGAGCCTCGAGTCTCGCTCCCTTTCAGTGATAGTGCAGCCGACGTGCAGCCACCTGGTTCGGTGACCGGCATCGAGCGCGCGGTAGCGGCCTGGTGCGAACGAGGAGTGAACAATGGGTCGAAGGCTGTACGTCGGGAATCTTCCGTACACGACCGGTGAGGCGGAGCTGCAGGAGCTGTTCAGCCGCGCCGGGACTGTCGAATCGGTGCGTGTGATGCGCGACGCCGCGACGGGCCGGGCCCGCGGTTTCGCGTTCGTCGAAATGGCGACCGACGAGGAAGCTCAGAAGGCCGCGAGCGAGCTGAACCAGTACCAGATGGGCGGGCGTCCGCTGACCGTGAACGAGGCGCGGCCGAAACCGGAAGGTGGCTTCGGCGGCGGCGGCGGCTACGGCGGCAATCGTGGCGGCGCCGGCGGCCGCCGCGAGCCGCGCTGGTAGCGTGATGAAGAACTGGTCGAAAGGCGACCGCGTCACGCAGCCGACCTACGGCGCCGGCACGCTCGTCGAAGTCAACGAGCACCACACGGTGATCGACTTCGACGAGCACGGCCGCCGCGTCTTCGCGACCCGGCTCGTCGTTCTCCAGGCGACCAACGAGCCGGCGCCGCACAAGGCGCCGACGCGCAAGCGCGCGGTGAAGAAGAAGAAGGAAAGCTAGCCCTCCGTTCATCGTCTTTTCATCTTCCGAACGCTATAGTCCGGGATAGCGTTCCACGGAGGGTGACATGCGACGATTCACATTCTCAGCCGTTGCGGTCCTCGCGACGGCTGCGGCGGTGTCGGCCGCCGCAACCGGCTATCACGTCGTCGGCGAGATTCAGGTCGGCGGCGAAGGCGGCTGGGACTACCTCACCGTCGACAGCGCCGCACGGCGGCTCTATGTCTCTCACGCGACGCACGTCGCGGTGATCGATCTCGACGCCAACAAGGTGGTCGGCGACATTCCCGACACGCCGGGCGTCCATGGCATCGCCATCGCGCCGGAGCTGAACAAGGGCTTCATCAGCAACGGCCGCGGCAACACCGTGACGATCTTCGACCTCAAGACGCTGAAGACCGCGGGCACCGCCGCGACCGGCGAGAATCCCGATTCCATCCGCTACGATGCCGGGTCCGGCCGCGTGTTCGCCTTCAACGGCCGCTCGAAGAGCGCGACCGCCATCGACGCGAAGAGCGGCGCCGTCGCGGCGACCATTCCGCTGCCCGGCAAACCGGAGTTCTCCGTCGCCGACGGCAAGGGCCACGTCTACGTGAACCTCGAGGACACGAACGAGATCGTCGAGATCGACGCGGCGAAGGCGGCGGTCAACAAGAAGTACTCGCTCAGCCCGTGCGACGGACCGTCCGGCCTCGCGATCGACACGAAGAACCGGAGGTTGATCTCGGTCTGCTCGAACCGCGTGATGGCAATCTCGGATCCTGATGCCGGCAAGGTCGTGGCCACGCCGGCCATCGGCGCCGGGTCCGACGGCGCCGCGTTCGATCCGGGAACAGGATTCGCCTTCAGCTCGAACGGCGACGGCACGTTGACGATCGTCCAGCAGTCGGGCGGCAAGTGGGACGTCCTCGAAAACATCGCAACCGAGCGCGGCGCGCGGACGATTGCGGTCGACGAGAAGACCCACAAGGTCTATCTGCCGACGGCAAAGACGGCGCCCTCCGCGAGCGGCGGACGCGCGACCTACCTGCCGAACACGTTCAAGGTCCTGGTCGTCGGCAAATGAGGACGACGCGGCACATCGTCATCGCGTCGCTCGCCGCGGCGCTGCCGCTGGCGGCATCGCCCGCGCGCGCGCAGCAGCAACCGCCGACGCCGTCGGGTCCGCCGCTGGTGCTCGCGCAGCCCGAAGCGCCGGCGGCGCCGCCCGCCACGATCACGCTGCAGGACGCGCTCGATCGCGCGAAGCAGAACGATCTGCAGTTCCAGACGGCGTCCGCCGACGCGGAAAGCGCGCACGAGGATCGCGTGCAGGCCCGTTCGACGCTGTTGCCGGCGGTCAGCTTCACCACGCAGTATCTCGGCAACTCGCCGAACGGCGTCAACCCGAACGGGCGATTCGTGTCGCTCGACGGGGTGAAGATGTATCGCGCCTGGGGCGTCGCGCGGCAGGAACTGTCGGCGAACGTGTTCATGCGGACGCCGCTGCGGAAGGCGCAGGCCGCCGAGGCGGCGGCGCAGGCGAAGCTCGAGGTCGCGCAGCGCGGGCTCGTCGTCACCGTCACCCGCAGCTACTACGCGCTGGTGGTCGCGCAGCGGAAATACGCGGTGGCGCAGACCGCGGCGCAGCAGGCGGCTCGGTTCTTCGATCAGAGCCAGCAGCAGCAGCGGCTCGGACAGGTGGCGCGCAGCGACGTGGTCAAGGCCGAGATCCAGTATCAGCAGCAGCAGCAGGCGTTCCGCGATGCGCAGGTGGCCATGGAGAATGCGCGCCTGGGGCTCGCCGTGCTGCTGTCGCCGACCTTCGACGAGAACTTCTCGGTCGTGGACGATCTCACGTCCGCCCCCGTACTGCCGCCGTTCGCGGACGTTCGAACGATGGCCGGACGAAGCAACCCGGACGTGCGCGCGGCCGACGAGGCGCTGCGCGCGGCCGGCCACGATGTGCAAGCCGCGAAGAACGCGTTTCTGCCGTCGATCGTCGTCGACGCCGTCTACGGCATCGAGGCGAACGAGTTTGCGCTGCACAGCGCCGTCGCCGCGCAACCCGAGCTCGGCGTGCTGCCGAACCTCGGCTATTTCCTCACCCTCAACCTGAACATTCCGGTCTGGGACTGGGGCGGCCTTCGCAGCAAACTCCACCAGAGCGAGAGCCGAGAACGGCTGGCCAGGGTCACGCTCACGCAGACCCAGCGTCAGCAGATGAGCAACCTCTACGCGATGTACAACGAAGCCGTGGGCGCGAAGTCGGCGGTCGACAACCTGCAGCACGTCGCCAATCTCGCCGCCGAAAGCCTGCGGCTGACGGCGCTGCGGTACCAGGCCGGCGAGTCGACCGCCCTCGAGGTCGTCGACGCGCAGAATACCCTGGTGCAGGCGCGCGCCGCCAACGACGATGCGCAGATGCGATACCGTGTGGCGTTGGCCGAGCTGCAGACGTTGACCGGACCGTTTTAGTCGGCGTGCGTTTCGAGATCGATGTTGTAGGGCGACGAAGCCGAGGTGCAGGACGATGCGACGAGCAACTGACTGGCGGATTTCGGTCGCGGTCCTCGTCACCGTGTGCGCGTCGCTCGTCAGCTGCAGGCGGAAGGCCGAGACCGAAGCGACACCGGTCGTCACCGTCGACGTCGCCCCCGTCCTCCTCTCCCAGATTCAGCGCACGATCCGCGCCCAGGGGCTGATCTATCCGCGCCAGCAGGCGGCGATCGTTCCCAAGGTGTCGGCGCCGATCAAGAAGACGTACGTGCAGCGCGGCGCGCGCGTCCGCGCGGGACAGCTGCTCGTCGAGCTCGAGAACCAGGACCTGGCCGGCGCCAGCGAGGAGAGTCGCGCGACCTACGATCAGGCGCAGGCCAACTTCGAGACCGCCGCACGGGCGACGGTCCCCGAGGAGCTCCAGAAGGCGGAGCTCGACGCGCGCGCCGCCAAGGACGCGCTCGACGCGCAGCAGGCAGTCTACGACAATCGGCAGCGGCTGCTGCAGGAGGGCGCCATCGCGGAGAAGGAGGTCAACGACGCGCGCGCGACCCTGAGCCAGGCGCGCACCCAGTACGAAACGGCGCGGAAGCGTCTGGAGGATCTCCAGTCCTTTGCGCGCGATCAGGCGTTGAAGGCGGCCGCCGCGCAGCGCGACGCGGCGAAGGGGCGTTTTCAGTCGGCGTCGGCGCAATTGAGCTACACGCGGATCGTCAGCCCGATCGACGGCGTCGTCACCGACCTGCCGTTGTACCCGGGCGAGACGCCGCCGAGCGGCCAGCCGGTGGTGACGGTCATGGACCTGTCGCAGGTGATCGCGCGCGCACACGTCGCCCCATCCGAGGCGGCCGAATTGAAGGTCGGCGATCAGGCGAATCTGATCGGCCCCGACGGCGCGCCGATTGCTGCCCGGGTGACGCAGATCAGCCCGGCGCTCGATGCGGCGAACACGACCGTCGAAGTGTGGGTGCAGGCGGACAATCCCGACGGCACGCTGCGGCCCGGATCGAGTCTGCGGGTCGAGATGATCGCGAAGACCGTCCCCGACGCGCTCGTCGTGCCGAAGGCGGCCGTGCTCACCAGCCCGTCGGGCGCGACCTTCGCCATCGTGATCGACAAGGACGACAAGCCGCATCGCCGCAAGATCGCCACCGGCATCCGCGACGGCGGCAAGGTCCAGGTGACCGACGGCCTCGAGAGCGGCCAGCGCGTTGCCACGACCGGCGCCTTCGAGCTGTTCAAGCTGGAGCCCGAGGTCCTGTCGAAGGTCAAGGTCCAGATTGCGCCGGCCAAGGAAGAAGAGGAACCCGAAGAAACCTGATGGCACCCCCTGTTGACGAGCGTGCCGACCACTACTGGTTCGCCCGCCACTCGAAGTCGATCATCTTCCTGATTTGCATCCTGGCGGTGATCGGCGTCTACGAGGCGCTGACGCTGCCGGTGGCGGTCTTCCCGACCACCAACTTTCCGCGGATCATCATCGGCGTCGACAACGGCGTCACGCCGATCGAGCAGATGGAGCTGTCGATCACGCGGCCGATCGAGGACGCGGTCCGCACCGTCCCGGGCCTCGAGGACGTGCGGTCGGTGACCAGCCGCGGCTCCGCCGAAATCGATCTCTTCTTCGACTGGAGCGTCGACATGCTGGAGACGCTGCAGCTGGTGGACGCCGCGGTGTCGCGCGTCCAGCGCACGCTGCCGGCGACGGCGCAGATCCAGACGCACCGGCTCGACTTCGCGAGCTTTCCGATCATCGGCTACAGCCTGACGTCGGACAGCGTGCCGCAGACCGAGCTGTGGGAGCTGGCGACCTACGAGATCAAGCCGCGGCTGAACCGGCTCCCCGGCGTCGCCAGCGTGCTGATTCAGGGCGGGCAGCGGCCGGAATTCCACGTCACGGTCGATCCGGCGCAGATGATCCGTGCGAAGACGTCGATCGCCGACATCGTCAGCGCGGTCAACCGCACCAACGTCATCGACTCGCCCGGGCTGCTGAATCGCAACCATCAGCTGTTCCTCGGCCTGGTCGACGCCCAGGTCCACAGCGTCGAGGACGTGGGGAACGTCGTCATCAAGCACGTCAACAACGTGCCGGTCCACGTGCGCGACATCGGCACCGTCGCGCCGGCCGCCGAGCCCGTCTACACCGTGGTGAGCGCGAACGGCAAGCCGGCGCTGCTCCTGAGCGTGAACCGGCAGCCGGAGAGCAACACCGTGCAGGTGGCCGACCACGTGCATCGGGAGATGGCGGCGATTCAGCCGGCGCTTCCGGCAGGCGTCGAGATGCGGCCGTTCTACGATCAGTCGGACATCGTCAGGCAGTCGATCGCCAGCGTCCGCGACGCCATCATCATCGGGCTGTTCCTGGCGGGTCTCATCATCTGGCTGTTCCTTCGCGACTGGGGCACGGCGGTGATGACCGGTCTGGTCGTGCCGGTCACGATGGTGGTGACCTTCATCGTCATGAAGGCGCTCGGCCAGAGCTTCAACCTGATGACGCTCGGCGGTCTGGCGGCGGCCGTCGGCCTCGTCATCGACGACAAGATCGTCGTCGTCGAGAACATCGTGCTGCATCGCGACGGCGGCGAGGGACCGCTGCAGGCGACGGCCAGTGCGCTGACGGAGCTCACGATTCCGCTGATCGGCTCGACCCTGACGCCGATCGTCGTCTTCCTGCCGCTGATCACGATCACCGGTGTGACCGGCACCTTCTTCGGCGCGCTGGCGATCGCGATGAGCGTGTCGCTGCTCACGTCGCTGGTGCTCGCGCTGGTGTGGACGAGCAATCTCAGCACGCGGCTGGTGCGCCGCGGACAGAGGTCGGCGCCCGCGACCATGGTTCACGCCGACGCCCGGCATCCGCTGCCGCGCGGCTTCAACACCGACCCGCGCGCGGCCCAGGTCCGGCGGATGATGGCGGCCGAAGAGGCCTCGCTCAGCGGTGGCGGGTTCGGCCGCGTGCTCGCCTGGTACGAGCGGACGCTGCGCCGGTCGCTGCACCACCGCGCGGCGCTCGCAGCGCTGTGCCTCGTCCTCGTCGGGCTGTCGTACGTGTGCTATCGCTTCCTCGGGAGCGATCTGCTGCCCGCCTTCGACGAAGGCGGCTTCGTGCTCGATTACGTGATGCCGCCGGGCAGCTCGCTGCAGGAGACGAACCGTGTGATCGGACACATCGAGCGCCTCCTGCGATCGACGCCCGAAGTGGAGAGCACGTCGCGCCGCACCGGCCTCGAGCTCGGCCTGGCCGCGGTGACCGAGCCGAACACCGGCGACATCGCGGTGAAGCTGAAGGCCAGGCGCAGACGCGGCGTCGACGAGGTGATCAGCGACGTGCGCGCGAAGGTCACCGCGTCGGAGCCGGGCCTCGACGTCGAGTTCATCCAGGTGCTGCAGGACATGATTGGCGACCTGACCGGCGCGCCCGAGCCGGTCGTCGTCAAGCTGTTCTCGCCGGATCCCGACCTGCTCGGCACATGGGCGCCGCAGGTCGCCGAGGCGCTCGAGAAGGTGACGATCGGCGGCAAGACGCCGGTCGTCGACGTCGAAGACGGCATCGAGAAGACGACGAGCGGCCCGGCGGTGCGCTTCACCGTGAATCCGGACGCCGCCGATCGCGCCGGCTTCACCGCCGAGGAGCTCGGGACGGTGGGCGTGGCGCTGGTGGAAGGGGAGCCCGCGCTCGCGCCGGTGCTGATCAACGACCGCCCGTATCCGCTGCGCATCCGGTTTCCCGCCTCGTCGCGCGCGTCGCTGGAGGCGATGAGCAACACGGTGCTGGTGAGCTCGACGGGGACGACGGCGACGCTCGGATCGATGACCGCAATCGACGAGCTGCCGGGGCAGACGGAGGTCCGCCGCGAGAACCTGCAGCGGCTGGTCGAAGTGACGGCGCGGCTGGAAGGCGTCGACATGGGCACGGGCGTGGCGGCGGTCCAGAAGACGGTCGCGGATCTGAAGCTGCCGCCGGCGATTCGCGTCGAGTACGGCGGCACCTTCAAGGAGCAGCAGAAGTCGTTCCGCGATCTCACGGTCGTGCTCGTCCTGGCGGTGGTGTTGATCTTCCTGGTGCTGCTGTTCGAGTTCCGCTCCTTCACGGCGCCGGTCGCCATCCTCTCGTCGGCGCTGCTGTCGACGTCAGGAGTGTTCGTCGCGCTGCTCGTGACCCGCACCAGCTTCAACGTGTCGTCGTTCATGGGACTGATCATGGTGATCGGGATCGTCGCCAAGAACGGGATTCTGCTGCTCGACGCCAACGACAAGTTCCGATCGATTGGCTTCTCCGCCGAAGAAGCGATCGTGCAGGCGGGGCGCCGGCGGCTGCGCCCGATCGTGATGACGGCGATCGCGGCCGCCGCCGGCATGCTGCCGCTGGCGCTGGGGCTGGGCGAAGGCTCGCAGATGCTCCAGCCGCTGGCGATCGCGGTGATCGGTGGCATCCTGATCTCGATGGTGCTGTCGCTGATCGTCACGCCGGCGATTCAGTTCTTTGCGACCGCCCGGCAGGCGGAGACCGTCGCGGTGTGATCCATGCGTGTGCTGCTGGTCGAAGACGAGCCGCGCGCCGCCGCGATCCTGGCGAAGGGCCTGCGCGAGCACGCCTACGCCGTGGACATCGCCGCCGACGGTGAGGCGGCGATCTTCCAGGCCGCGTCGACCGACTACGACGCGCTGATCCTGGACGTCATGCTGCCGCTCGCGGACGGCCTGGCCGTGTGCCGCGCGATCCGCGAATCGGGCAACCCCGTCCCGATCCTGATGGTCACGGCGCGCGACGCGGTCGACGCGCGGATCGAAGGGCTCGACAGCGGCGCCGACGACTACCTGGTGAAGCCGTTCGACTTCGGCGAGCTGCTGGCGCGGCTGCGCGCGATCATCCGGCGCGGCCGCCAGCGGCCGCTGGCCGAACGCATCGTGATCGGCTCGCTGGTCCTCGACACGCGCGGGCGCCGCGCGCTGGTCGGCGCGCGCGAGCTCGCGCTGACGGCGAAGGAATACGCGCTGCTCGAGTACCTGGTCCGGCGCGCCGGCGACGTCGTCAGCCGATCGGAAATCGCGGAGCACGTGTGGGACGAGCACTACGATCCGCTGTCCAACGTCGTCGACGTCTACATCCAGCGGCTGCGGCGCAAGATCGAGGAGGCCGGCGCGGAGCCGCCGATCCGCACGCGCCGCGGCGAAGGCTACCAGGTGGTCGGATGATCGGGGGGCTGATCGGATCGCTGTCGCTGCGCGCGCGCCTCACCCTCTGGTATTCGCTCGCCCTGCTCGCGGTGCTGGGCGCATTCGCGACGATCGTGATCTGGCAGCAGGGGCGCATCGGGATGCGGCGCGTCGATCGCGAGCTCGACGGCCTCGCGGCGACGCTGACGAACGTGCTTCGCGACGAGCTCAACGAGATGCCGAATCCGCATGACGCGGCCGCGGAAGTGCAGCGGACGATGGCGGTGCCGGGACGGGCGCTGGCGGTGCTCGACGCGACCGGCGGCGTGATGTCGGCGAACTGGCACGGCCTGACGCTCGACACGCCGATCGCAGTACATGACGGGCCGCAGGTGTGGACCGCCGTCACGGCGGGTGGGAGCTGGCGCGTTCATCTGCAGCCGATGGAGACCGGCGATCGGAAGTTCGTCCTGCTGACCGCTGCTCCGCTGACCGACGTCCTGCGGGAGCAACGCGAGGCGAAGGAAGCGATGTGGGTGGGCATTCCGATCGTCCTGCTGCTCGCGGCAGCCGGCGGGCTGTGGCTCGCGTCGGTCGGCCTGCGGCCGATTACCGGCATGGCGCGGCGCGCGGAGGCGCTGGCGCCCGGCGGTATGGAGGATCTCGGACAATCCGACCGTGCCGACGAGCTCGGCCAGCTCGCGCGCGCCTTCAACGGGCTCGTCGAGCGCCTGCGCCAGACGCTCCGGACGCAGCGTCAGTTCATGGCGGACGCGTCGCACGAGTTGCGGACGCCGGTGTCGGTGATCCAGTCGACGTCAGACGTCATGCTGGCGGTCGAAAACCGGCCGGAGGCGGACTACCGCGAGGCGCTGGCCGGGGTCGGAAGCGAGGCGCGCCGCCTGGGCCGCCTCGTCGACGACATGCTCGTCCTCGCGCGCGCCGATGCCGGCGGCTATCCGTTGCGGCGGGAAAACGTGTATCTCAACGAGCTCGTCGTCGACTGCCGTCGGACAGTCGAGGTCCTGGCACGCAAGCGCGACGTGACGGTCGGCACGTTCGCATCGGCAGATGTGCCGTTCTTTGGCGACGAGAGCCTGCTGCGCCGGATGATCCTCAACCTGCTGCAGAACGCGGTCGCGTACACGCGCGCCGGCAGCTCGGTGGTCGTCGATGTGTCACCGCATGATCATCATGCGTTCATCCGCGTGACGGACGAAGGAGAAGGCATCCCGGAAACCGATCGGGAGCGGATCTTCGATCGGTTCGTGCAGCTCGACACCGCGCGGCGCAGCGCCGGCGTCGGTCTCGGCCTTCCGATCGCGCGATGGATTGCCGAGGCGCACGGGGGGACGCTGGAACTGGAAACGAGCAGCGCGGAGGGCAGCACGTTCCGCATCGTGCTGCCGCTGAACTCGGCGTAGCGCCCGCTTCGCTCTCGCGTGGGAGGGGACTAGGGGACTACTAG
>DATFWL010000452.1:0-2440 GCA_035259385.1 Vicinamibacterales bacterium
GCCGAGCGCCACGGTGACGATCGCGGCGACGGTGAACGCCGGCGCGCGTCGCATGCTGCGCAGCGCAAACCGGACGTCGGCGGCGACATTCTCCGCGGTCCGGGCACGATACGCTTCGCGGCCGGACTCCTTGAACTGCTCCGTACTCCCGAAGGCGAGCTGCGCCTCGCGCTTCGCCATCTCGGGGCGCATTCCGCGCTCGGCGTTTCGCTGCGCGGCCATGTCGAGATGGAATTGCATCTCGCGATTCATCTCGCGTTCGAGCGCGTCACGGCGAATGGTGCCGCGGAACCGCGCCCACCGCTCCCGGAGCGTCACGCGTGCGCTCCGCCGAGGATGAGATTCACCCCGCGCGAGAGCTTCTCCCACTGCGCGCGCGCCGCCGCCAGTTGCCTCCGTCCGGCGCGAGTGATCGTGTAGTAGCGCGCCTGTCGATTGTTGTCTGATGTCTTCCACTCCGACGAAATCCAACCGCGCGCCACGAGACGATAGAGAGTCGGGTACAGCGAGCCTTGATTGACGCTGAGCAGCTGGTCGGAGCGGCGCTCGATGAGCTCAGTGATGCCCCACCCATGCATGGAGCGCTGTTGCAGCACCTCGAGTACGATCATCTCGAGCGTTCCCTTGATGACTTCTCCGCCGCGTTCGTCGGACATCGGGCTCGCTTCCTTTCGATTCGCCCAAGGTAGAGCGCTTCCTTTCGGTTTGTCAAGGAAGCAGGTGAGGAATGGCGAACCCGGCGGCAACCAGAGGCCGCTTCAGCCGATCAACCGCGACGCGCAACTTGTTTGGATTTGAGTGACTCAGGGCGCGAAGACGTCGAAACCGCCGGGTTGCCCTGCTGAACATTCGCCATCGAGTCCCTTGAGCGTCAAGAGCGTCGGCGCATATCCGCGACTTCGGTGGACCTGCAAGGCGATCTCGCACCAGACTCCGTTTTCACGACGAAGTACCGATACCCGATCCACTCGGCCCCGCCGCGATCGTCGGCCTCGACGTGGATCGCCCGGCCGCCTCCCGCCTCGATGAGGGCAAGGACGTCGGCCCGGGGAATGCCGAACATCGGGAACCGCCCGATTTCACGACTCGCTTCCGCCAGCCCGTCGTAGATGTCCGGGTAGCGAACGACCGCCGCAGGCGTCTGCGGACCGGCGGCGGAAGTTTCGACGGACACGTGCATCCGCACGGTACGCGAACCACGATCGGCAAACCAGGTGACGTCTTCTTGCACGATGTCGATCTCGCAAATGTATGTCTGCGGCGTCATCGGCGCCCGGACTGTCAACGGAACCGCGGTCCGCTCGCCGGGACCGAGCGCACCTATCCCCGTTCGGCCATCATCGCGGACCACCGTGGAGCCCGACGCGTCGAGCCAGTGATTGCCGACGCGCAGGACGCCGTACTCCTGGGGATCCCATGCGTGCTGGGAGCGGTTCGTGACTGTCACAACGAGTCGGCAGGCCGCGCCGGGCTCGAGCGTCGCGGCGCCGTCAGCCACGGCGATATCGGCGTCGTAGGCGTCGGGCGGCATGGGCGCGACGCGGCCTCCGGCGGCACCGGCCTCGCGATGTTCGGCCGTCAACTGAAAGACGACAATGCCTCCCGGCCTCAACACTCGAAGGAACTCGGCGATGTACGCGCGGGACTGATCCGGCGGGATGTGCTGCAGGGCGATATCGCTGTAGATGAAGTCGAACGACACCGCCGGCAGCACGACCAGGTCCGAACGGGCATTCACGAGGTAGCGAACCCGGTCGGGAAATCTATTCAGCCGTCCGGCGAGCTGAATCATCGTCGGCGAGATATCGACGCCGGTGACGTGGTGGAACGATGGGGCAAGGGCCTGCGTCAGACGGCCCACGCCGCAGCCGAAATCGAGTGCGTCGCCCCCTTCCGGGGAACGGCCGAGCGCGCGGAGGTCACCGAACACGCGCGCGATCTCGCGCCGGCCTGTCTCGAAGAACTCGTCCAGGTCCCAGGCACGGTTGCGCTTTTCCGGATCGGACAGGATCGCCCATAGAGGGTCCGTCCGCGCGGCATCTTCCCAGAAGTCGCTCATCGGCGCGGGCTGGCGTCGTCCAACGTGTCGAGCGTTCGCGCGCGGTCGTGGACGACCTTCTCGCCGATCTCGGCGCCGAGCTCGCTCGCGACTCCCCCCGGGAAGCGATGCATCGATCCGTAGAGGCCCACAGACAGCATGTCAGGGCTGCTTCGCGATTAGGATGACGCTGGTTTTCGGAACCAGGGCAACCTCTCTCCTCACGACAGCCGTCGAGGAACGGTCGGGTGCGGAGACCTCCACCCGACCGAGAACACCCAGATCGCGCTGCGCGCAATCACCAGCAGGACGGCGAGCAGCGTCTGGCGGACGGCAGTCCTTCAGGTGTCGCGCCGGCGGGAAGCAGCGCCGCGTAAACATGCTGTCATCATATCGCGCACA
>DATFWL010000453.1:0-38148 GCA_035259385.1 Vicinamibacterales bacterium
GTTGCCGTCGACGTCCTGAATGCGCGATCCCGACGCGCGCTGGATGAACAACGGCGCCGCGCCGACCGACTTGAACGCGCGCACCGGACTGTCGACGCCGCCGGGCATCACCGCCTGCGCGCGGGTGAAGAGACGGGCGGAACGGGATGTGTTCATGTCAATGGCTGATCGCTGATGGCTGATGGCATGGGGATGATGGATTATGGTCCATTCGCCATCCACCCTATGCCATCAGCCATCAGCCATCAGCCATGACAGGTCACCTGACACGTATGGTGGCGAGATCGGCGATGGCGTACGAGATGAACTTCTGCTCGTCCTTGTCGTGCGTGCGGTTGCGGGCGGCGTCGAAGGCGCGCGATGCGCTGTCGAAGTCGCGCTGGAGCAGGAACGTCGACGCGATGCCGAGGGCTCCGCGGAAGGACGAGGGATCGCGCTCGAGGGCGCGCATGAACAGCGCGCGCGCGGCGTCCCGGCGGTGGGCGACCAGCGCGACGCGTCCGGCCGCCGCGAGATACTCGGCGTCCGCGTCCTCCGGCACTTTCAGCAGCAGCGCCTCGGCGTCCGCCTCGCGCCCGTCGCGGGCCGCTGCCGCGGCGTCGACCAGCACCCGGTCGCTCGCCTCGTCGCCGGGCTGGAGCGGCTTCAGGACGAGGTCCCAGACGAACATCTGTCCGGCGGCGTTCGGGCTGCTCGCGGTCAACAGCCGATTCGGCAGCACGACCGTTTCCGGCAGATAGCCGGGCGCGTGCGCGGTGAACATCCAGACGCCAGGCGAGATCCCGAGGATGCTCCATTCGCCCTTTGCGTTGACGCGAGCGGAGAACGTCCGTTGTCCGGCGAAGGTGCCCGCGGCCGCGCCGTAGAACGCCTCGGCGCGCACTTCCGCATCCTGGATCCGCGCGCCGCGCTCCGTGACGACGCGCCCTTTGAGGCGGCTGACGGGCTGCTGGGCGTGGAGGCCGGGTGGGTCAGGTAGGCCGGGTAGGTCGGGTAGGCCAGGTAGGTCGGACAGCGAGAACAAGTCCGAAGCCGGTGGAAGTGCCGGCAGAAAAAGCAACGCGATAATCAGACAGAACCATCCGATCGAGCAACGCAGACTCTCCGACCTACCCGACCCACCTGACCCACTCGACCTACCCGACCGCGCCATCAGTAGGTCCCGCGCATCACATTGTGCGCTTTGTTGAGTTCCGCGATCGCGTTCGCGAGGTAACCGCGTTCGTCCTTGTCCTTCGTCAGCGCGCGCGCGTCGCTGAACGCGCGAGCAGCGGCGTCGACGTCGCGCTGCATCAGCGCGCTCGATCCCATCCCGAGCGCCGCGGCGAACGACGAGGGATCGCGTTCGCGCGCGCGGCGGAAGAACGGGCGCGCCACGGTGGCGTCGCGCATCAGCAGGCAGATGCGCCCGGCGGCGGCCAGCACGTTCACGTCGCTGCTGTCGGCGAGCCGCGCCAGCAGCGGCGCGACCTGCTCGGGACGGCCCGCTCGCGCGGCGGCGGCCGCGTCCACGAGGATCTGGCCGACGTCACCGGACGGCAGCGGCGCCGGGTGCAGGATCGGATGCCACGCCGTGACGACGCCCGCCATGCCCTGTCCAGCGGGGACCACGAGGTTGAAGGGCAAGGCGACCGCGTCAGGCAGCTGACCGGGGACCGACGCGTCGAAGACCCAGATGCCCGACTTGAAGGCGAGCAGCGCCCATTCGCCTTTCGCGTTGGTGCGTGCCGTGAAGGTACGCTGCCCGAGGAAGTCGCTGCCGGCGAATCCGAAGATCGCCTCGACGCGGACGTCGGCATCCTTGATCGGCTCGCCGCGCTCGGTGAGCACCTTGCCGGACAGGCGGTCGAGCGGCTGCGCGGCTGCAGTCGGACAAGGGCACAAAGGGAAACAAAGGGCGCAGAGGATCAGCAGCGTGCGCCGGGTCATGTTCCTCTGCGCCCTTTGTCGTCCTTTGTGCCCTGGTCAGCGAAGCGCGCGTGCCGCTTCACGCGCGTAGTACGTAACGATGATGTCCGCGCCGGCGCGGTGGATCGAGGTGAGCGTCTCGATCATCGCGCGCGGTTCGTCGATCCAGCCGTTGCGCGCCGCCGCTTTCAGCATCGCGTACTCGCCGCTGACGTGATAGGCCGCCGTCGGGTAGTGGAAGACGTCTTTCACGCGCGCGATGACGTCGAGGTACGCGACGGCCGGCTTCACCATCACGATGTCGGCGCCTTCGGCAATGTCCTGCTCGACTTCGCGCAGCGCCTCGGCTGCGTTGGCGGGATCCATCTGGTGCGATCGGCGATCGCCGAACTGCGGCGCCGAGCCGGCCGCGTCGCGGAACGGCCCGTAGAACGCCGAGCAGTACTTCGCCGCATACGACATGATCGCGGTGTTCTCGAAGCCACGCTCGTCGAGCGCGGCGCGGATCGCGCCGACGCGTCCGTCCATCATGTCGGATGGCGCGACCACGTCCGCGCCCGCCGCTGCATGCGACACCGCCGCGCGCACGAGTTGCTCGACCGTCGGATCGTTCGCGATCTCCTCGTCGATGATGATCCCGCAGTGGCCGTGATCGGTGTACTCGCAGAGGCAGACGTCGGTCATCACCAGCAGGTCAGGTACCTCGCGCTTGATGGCGCGGACGGCAGTCTGCACCGGCGCTTCCGGATCGTAGGAGAGCGATCCGATGTCGTCCTTGCTGTCGGGGATGCCGAACAGGATCACGCTGTTGACGCCGTCGGCCCGAGCGGCCTCCGTCTCCTTGACCGCTTCGTCAACCGACATGTTGAAGACGCCCGGCATCGACGGCACCTCGCGGCGGATCCCTTCGCCCCCGCACACGAAGAGCGGCAGGACGAACATGTCGGGCGACAGCCGCGATTCGCGG
This sequence comes from Vicinamibacterales bacterium, assembly GCA_035259385.1. Lineage (GTDB taxonomy): Bacteria > Acidobacteriota > Vicinamibacteria > Vicinamibacterales > CAVVIG01 > QHWK01. Next base: position 2,876 of record DATFWL010000453.1, read on the forward strand.
ACCAGCGCGCGCATCGCGGGCGACCGCCGCAGCCGGCGGAGCCGCTTCGTCAGGTCCAGTGCCGTATGGCTGTGAATCTGCGTCATGACGTGGCCTCGGCTCTCTCCGAGAAGTGTCGCACGATGGCGTCGACGAGCGCGGGAATGGTGTAGGTCTGCGGGACGATGGCCGTGGGGATGTTGTGCAGCGCTGCCGCCTCGGCGGTGACCGGGCCGATTGCCGCGACCACGGTGGTCGCCAAAAGGTCGGCGGCCGGTTCGGCGCCGACGATGCGCACGAAATTCCGAACGGCGGAGGCGCTGGTAAACGTCACCACGTCGAGGCGCCGCTCCAGCAGCATGTGGTAGACGTCGGGCTCGCCTTCGCGCTCGACGTCGGCGACGACCGTGCGGTAGGCGACGACCTCGGTGACCTCGGCGCCCTGCCGCCGCAGTTCGTCGGCGAGGACCTCGCGGCCGATGTCCGCGTGCGGCAGCAGAATCTTCAAGCCCGCGACGTCGGTCCGCTCCGCCAGCGCGCGCGCGACGGCTTCGGCCCGGTACTCGCCGGGTGTGAGATCGATCTTCAGCCCGCAGCGCGCAAGCCGCTCGCCGGTGATCGGTCCGACCACGCACAGCTTCACGCCTTTGAGCGCCCGCAGATCGTCCGGCCCCTCGAGCAGGCGATCGACGAACGCGTCCACGGCATTCGCGCTGGTGAAGATCACCCAGTCGAACCCGGCGATCCGGGCGATGGCGTCGTCAAGCGGCGCGAAGTCCTCCGGCGGCTCGATGCGGATCATCGGCGCTTCGATCGCTTCGGCGCCCATTGCTTCGAGGCGCTCGACGAGGTCGCGGGCCTGCTCTTTCGGCCGCGTCACGAGCACGCGGCGTCCGAACAGCGGCCGCGAATCGAACCAGCGGAGATGGTCGCGCAGCGCCGCGACCCGGCCGACCACGACCACCGCCGGCCGGCGATCGCTCGATCGCTTCGCCGCCTCTGACATCTCCTGCAGCGAACCCGACTGCGTCTGCTGCGTCGGCAGCGTCCCGTCGTAGACGATCGCCGCGCCGTCGTCCGCGGGCCGGCCGTGCGCGAGCAGCGCGCTCAGGACGATCGGCGCCTGGTGCGGGCCGGCGTAGCAGACGAGCGTGCCGTCGAGGTGCGCGAGCCTCGCCCAGTCGATCGACGTCCGCGTCTCGGCTTCGTCCTCGTGGCCGCGGACGAACGTCAGGGTGTCGCCGGCGCCCGGATAGGTGATCGGCACGCCGGCGTAGGTCGGTCCGGCGACCGCCGCGGGCACACCCGGGACGACGTCGAACGCGATCCCCTGCTCGTGCAGGAACAGCGCTTCGGCGCCGCCGTAGTCGAACATGAACGGGTCGCCCCACTTCAACCGCGCGACCACCTTGCCTTCGCGGGCCTTCTCGGCCATCAGGTAGCAGATCGCTTCGTGTTCGACCGGCTGCGGCGAGGCGATGCCGACGTCGATCTTCTCCGCGTCTGCGCGCGCATAGCGAAGCACGCGTGGCGGGACGAGATGGTCGTAGAGCACCACGTCGGCGGACTCGAGACAGTCGCGCCCGCGCACGGTGATGAGCCCCGGGTCACCGGGGCCGGCGCCGATGAGATGAACGGTCGACACGGTGGAACGTCCCGACGTCACGTGTCGGCCGTCGGCGGCAGCGCGGCGGACGTACACAGACGTAACTGCACATGCGGAATTTTGGATTCTACCGCATTCCGCGCGCTCTCTTTGCCGTCAGATCGTCAACGCCGGGTCCGGACGATGCGCCGCAGCTACGGCTGAATTCCTTCTACTGCCGCGTGCGTGCGGGCCGCATCGGCGAGGATGCAATCGGCGCCGTCTTCGATCAGTTGCGCGCCGACGCGTGCGCCGAGCGCCGCGGCGTCTGCGCGCGGCGCGTCGCCGCGGCCGCGAACGGCGCGGCTGCCGTCGAGCGCGATCACCGACGCGACGATCTCGATACGGTCGGGGTCGAGCGGCGAGGCCAGGGCGCCAATCGGTGTCTGACACCCGCCGCCGAGCGCCTCGACCAGCGCCCGCTCGGCCGCCAGCGCCGCGGCCGCGGCCGCGTCGTCGATGCGGGTCACGACCGTGCGAACGGCGTCGTCGTCCACGCGGATTTCGATTGCGACGATTCCCTGGCCGGGGGCAGGGACGCACGCCTCCGCCGGCAGCGCGTACGAGATCCGATCCCCGAACCCGAGGCGGCGCAGCCCTGCTGCGGCCAGCACGAGCGCGTCGTGCGCGCCGTCGTCCAGCTTGCGGAGCCTGGTATCGAGGTTTCCGCGGATTGGCGTGAACCGTGCGCCAGGAAACAGCCGCGTGAGCTGCGCGATACGGCGGACGCTGCCCGTGCCGATCGACGGTGACTGCCCGAGGCGGGCTACCAGTGCGTCGATCGAGGTAATGGCTGATGGCTGACGGCTGATGGCATATGGTTGATGGCTGATGCCCGTCGCCATCAGCCCTGAGCCATCAGCCATGACGGGTAACACCACCGCATCCAACGGATCCTCTCGCGGGAGGACGGCGGCAATCGCGAGTCCGTCCGGCAGGATCGCCGGCATGTCCTTGCTGCTGTGAACGGCGAGATCGACGTCGTTGCGCAGCAGCGCGTCTTCAATTTCCTTGACGAACAGCCGCTTGCCGCCGACCTGCGACAGTGGTGCGTCCTGCAGCCGATCGCCCGACGTTTTGATGACGACGATGCGGCACGGCGGACCGCCGGCCTCGGCGATGCGCGCGGCGACCGTCGTCGCCTGCCACAGCGCGAGCTGGCTGCCGCGTGTGCCGAGTCGAAGTTCGGAGGTCATCGAGTCGCGCCGGCTGGCCGGGCGGGGTCGCAGGTCAACGTGGCGGCCTCGCGCCGCGTCGGTCGCGCGCAGCAAACGGTTCGACCTTCCGCCGTTCGTCGTCGAGGCCAAACAGGCGTGTGAGCGCTTCGGTGTAGGCGCCGACGGTCTCGGCGTCGGTCAACGACTTCAGCTGTTCGGTCGGTGTGAGCAGGAGCTTCTCGACGATGAGGTGGGTGATTTCGTCGACGCGCGCCCGCGCTTCAGGGGGCAGCGTGGACAACTTGAACTCGAGCCGCTCGAGCTCGGCGCGGCGAATCGTCTCGAAGCGTTCGCGCAGCGCGACCACCGTCGGGATCGCGCCGCGCGCCCTGAACCACGCGCCGAACCGGTCGACCTCCTCGCTGACGATCGTCTCGGCGCGCGAGACTTCGCTGGCGCGGCGCGCGAGGTTCTCCCGCACGGTCGCCTGCAGATCGTCGATGTTGTAGAGAAACACCTGCTCGATCTCGCCAGCGGCCGGTTCGACGTCCCGCGGCACCGCGATGTCGATGATGAAGAGAGGCCGGTTGCGCCGCGGCCGCATCACGCCTTCGAGATGCGCCTTCGTCAGAATCGGGTTCGCGGCGCCGGTGGCGGTGATGACGATGTCGCTGGCCGCGAGCACCGCGTCGAGGTCGGTCCACGGGGCGGCGCTCGCACCGCCGATTGCCTCGGCGGTCCGCGCCGCGTGCGCCATCGTGCGGCTCACGATCGTGATGTGCCGCACGTCCTGCGCCTTCATGTGGATGGCGGTGAGCTTTCCCATCTCGCCCGCGCCGAGCACGACGACGATGCGGCCGGCGAGAGCGCCGAAGATCTTGCGGGCCAGGGCGACGGCCGCGTAGCTCACCGACACCGCGCCCGATCCGAGCCCGGTCTCCGTTCGCACCCGTTTGCCGACGGCGAACGACGCATGGAACAGCCGGTTCAGCATCGGCCCCGCGGTGCGCGCTTCGGTCGCCGCGGTGTGCGCCTCTTTCACCTGGCCGAGGATCTGCGGTTCGCCGACGACCAGCGAGTCGAGTCCGGCCGAGACGCGGAAGAGATGGCGCGCCGCGTCGAGGTCGCTTACGTGATAGACGTGCGGCGTGACTTCGGACGGCGGGAGCTCGTTGTAGTCGCTCAGGAAGCGCACCAGATCCTGGCGTGTGAGCTCCGTCTCCTCACAGGCGACGTACATCTCGGATCGGTTGCAGGTCGAGACGACGACGGCCTCGTGCGCGGAGCCGCGCTCCGCCAGCGCGCGGAGCGCCCCCGGCAGGCCGCGCGTCTGGAAATCGACACGCTCGCGCACGTCGACCGGCGCGGTGCGATGACTGATTCCGACGAGCAGCAGATGCACTCAGCGAGCCCCTAGCCCCTCTAGCCCCTAGCCCCACTCAGAAGTTGTGACTCGACGTGAAGAAATAACTGATCGGCACGAAGTTCAACAGCACGATCGCGAAGCCGAGCGCTGACAGGTACGCCGCACGCCGGCCGCCCCAGCCGATGCGCCGCGCCGCGAACAGCTCGAACGAGTACACGAACCAGCACACCACCGCGACGAAGATCTTCGGATCCTGCAGCGACATCGCCTGTACCCGCGAATCGCCGGCGCCGTAGCCGACGCGCGCCTGCACCGCCCAGATCGCGCCGACAATCATGCCGATGGTCAAAAACACCCAGCCGATCACGATCGCCCGCTGATTCATCCGATCGAGTACCTGCAGCGACGGCAGCCGGGCGTAGAAGAACCCGAGATGCTTCGCCTTGATCTCCTTGAAGAGCAGCACGTAGGTGATGCCGATCACGCAGGCCAGCGCGAAGCTGGCGTAGGCGAACAGTAGCGACGAGACGTGGACGCCGAACAGCGGTCCCTGCAGCACGGCGGCGCGATCCTCGACGCTCGGGCGTACGGCCGGAATCGTCTGCAGCGCGACGAGCAGCGGCATGATGAACACCCCCATCGCGCGCTCTTCAGTGGTCATTTCCGTGTACAGGTAGGCGAGCGCGAGGAGCCAGACGAAGGTCGAGATCGCCGGCGTCGCGCCGGCCATCGGCACCTGGCCCACCTCCATCGTCCGCATGCCGATCACGAAGGTGTGCGACAGCGCCGCGGCGACGAGCAGCGTCGTCGCCGTGCGGCCGGCGACGACGTTGCGCTGCGCGAAATGCCACGCGTACGCGACGAGCGCCGCCGCGTAGAAGATCAGGGGCACCCAGTTCATGCGTCAGTGTGCCGTCGGCGCGAAGTATCCGAGCTTGGTGCGCGCCGTCAGGTTCGGCCGGCCCACGCGCACGACGATGCGGCGCCACGATCCGTCGCGCTTGGGATTTCGCGAGGTGTAGCCGACGGTGTACTGGCTCGACAGCTCGTCGGCGATCTGTCCGTAGACGTTCACGAGATCCGCGAGCTGGTTCGGGAAGAACGAGCGGCCGCCGGTCTCCTGCGAGAACTGCCGCAGCACGAACTCCGCTTCCTTGAAGCCTTTGGTCGTCGTGCCCGGACCGTCCGGCGTGCGCAGCCCGATCGAATAGATCGCCGTCTCGGAGCGCTTCGCGAGATCGAGCACTTCCTCGAACGGCAGCAGGCTCGAGGTGTCCTCGCCGTCCGACAGCACGATGATCGCCTGCCGGCGGATCTCCTCGGTGTTCTTCGCGATGATCTTCTTCAGATCCTTCAACGCGATGTAGATCGCGTTGTACAGCGACGTCGATCCGCCGGCCGATGTCTTGTGGATCGCCTGCTCGAGCTCGCTGACCGAGTTGGTGAAATTCTGAAGGACGATCACGCGGCTGTCGAAGTCGATGACCTCGGCGAGGTCCTCGTGCGATCTGAGCTTCTTCGCGAAGCCGATCGCCGCTTCCTGGGCGGTCGGCAGCTTCGATTCCATGCTGGCGCTGGTGTCGAGCAGCAGCGCCAGCGCGATCGGCAGGTTGGTCTTGTTGAAGAACGTGACATCCTGCTTCACGCCGTCCTCGAAGACGTTGAATTCGTCCTGCGCGAGGTCGGTGATGTACTTCTGCGTGCCGTCGGTGACGGTCACGTTCAGCGAGACCAACTCGACGCCGGCGCGGAACGGCACCTGCGGCGGCTGCTGTCCCGGCGTCGCGGCTTGTCCTTGCGCCGCCCTGGCGGGTGAGCCGGTCGTCGCCGGCTGTCCCTGCGCGGGTGGGCCGGCTGAATCCGGCGTCGCCGGCTGTGCGGGCTTCGCGGGCGGTGCACCCGTCGCGGCAGGCGGGTCCTGCGCCGGTTTGGCCGGCGGGCTCGCCGTCGCCGGCTGTCCTTGCGAAGTCTGGGCCGGGGCCTGATCCGGCGCGGCCCGCACGGGCAGGCCGCCCCAGGCAATGACCACGCCGGCGAGTACGATGACTGCGAGTGAGAAGGGGGTGCGGCGGTTCACGGCCGTTCCTTTTTCTGTTCCTTGACTGGCGTGCCGCGCGCGACGAGTCCAGGTTTCTTGACGCTGACGGTGATTTTTTCCGGCGGGATCAGCGACTCCGGACGAGCGTACGTGACGCGATACTGATGGGTGAGCTGGGCAGCGAGACGCTTCAGCCGATCGCCGAGGCCGCTTGGCGCGAGCAGTTGCTCCCGGTTGCCGCCGGTATCGACGACGCCGCGGTCGAGCACGATGTTGCGGTTGCGCGCCTCGTCGCGGAGCGACGAATCCGGCGATCCGAACATGATGGCGTAGAGCGGCGCGTAGCCGTCATGAAGGACGTCGAGCACCTGATCGTACTGCCGGTAGCTCAGTTCGCCGCCTTCCGTCACCAGCGCCACGATCACGGGACGCGTCGCCTCGCGCTTCTTGAAGGCCTGTACCGTTTCGTAGACCGCGTCGAGGAAATAGGCGCCGGAGCCCTGCTGCGACCAGATGCGGTTGACGCCCTTCTTCAAGTCGGGCAGCTGGCTCGTGTACTCGGTAAATACCTGCGGCCGTTCGCCGAAGGCGATGATCGCGACCTCGTTCTTCTTGCCGCTCTCGTTCGGGTTGGTGAGCGCGGTGAGGAAATCGGGCAGCGCCGATCGCATGAACTGGATGTTGTTGCGCGCGCCCTGACTGGTGTCGACGAGGAGGGCGATCTGCATCGGCTCGTCGGCCGGCACTGCGGCCAGCACTTCGCGCGCGGTGTTGTCCTCGCGCACGACGAAATCGCCCGGACCGAGATCGGGCACTGGCGCACCAGCGTCGTCGACGACGCTCACGTACATCGAGCGCTGATTCGTCTGCGCGCCGACCACCAGCGGCAGGGCGGCCGCAAGCGCCGCGCCGAGGAACAGCGCGGCCGAAACGCGCGTTCGTGTCATGGTCTGAGTATAGGGCCCGCTTTTCAGCAGCGTCAAGCACAGAACATGCTGGAAATTGTTTGAAATCTGTCACTTGCGGCAAATTGCACGGGCCAGTCGGCGTGTGATATAACCGCTCGACTTTTCCTGCGCCGCAGCGCGTCTCGCGCGGATCGTCTCATCCGATGCCTTCAGAGTACATTCCGATCGCCATCTTCGTCGTCGTCGCGACCGGCTTTGCGATATTCACCCTGGTATTCACGAGCTTGATTCACCCCAGCAAGTACAACAAGGTGAAGCTGGATCCGTACGAGTGCGGGATCGAGCCGAAGACCGACGCGCGTGACCGCTACAGCATCCGCTACTACTTGGTCGCGATGCTCTTCGTCATCTTCGATGTCGAGACGGTGTTCATGTTTCCGTGGGCTGTCATCTTCAACAAGCTGATGCTCTTTGGCTTGATCGAGATGCTGGTCTTCATCTTCATCCTGGTGGTCGGCTACTACTACGCCTGGCAAAAGGGCGCGCTGGACTGGGTGTAGATGGCCGAAGATCCGCAGAAGCCGCCAGCGCCGCCGCAGGCGGCCGCCGACAAACCCGCGAGTGAAGCGCCCGCTGAGCCGTTGAAAGGTGAAGTGTCGCGCACGGACGCGCCCGGCGCGGGTGCGTCTGCGGCGCCAGTGGGGACGCCGAAAGCCGAACCGCCTGCGCCGAAGCCCGAGAATCCGACTGCCGCGCAGACGGCAACGACTGCGGAAACGAGCTCGGCGACCGGTCAGCCAACCGCTCCCGCGCAGGAGGCGGCCAAGGCGGCTCCTGCCGCGGCCACCGCCGCAAAGCCAGCGGCTCCTGCGCCAGCGGCTGCGAAGCCGGCTGCATCCGCGGCTGGTGCCGCTGCGGCGCCCAAAGCCGCGCCGGGAGCGCCGGGAGCTGCGGCAGCGAAGCCAGCACCCGCCGCGGCGGCCGGCGCGAAACCTGCGACGCCCGCCGGGGCCAAACCCGCGGCGGCTCCGCATCCGCCGCCAGTGGCGGCGCCGCCCAGCGGTCCCACTGATCCACCACCGGCGGCCGGCGCGACGATTCCGTCGTTCGTCACGTCGCTGCAGCGTGCGCTCGGCGACGGCGTCGTGCAAGTGAGTTTGTATGTCGGCGACTGGACGGTGATCGTTCCGGTTGCACGGTTGATCGAGGCGGCGACGCATCTGCGTGCAGCGCCCGACGCGTTGTTCGATTTCTGCTCCGACGTGACCGCCACCGACTGGCCGCCGCGGAAGGACGCACGATTCGACGTGGTCTACTGCCTCTACTCGACGCGGCTCCGCCACCGCGTGCGCATCAAGGTTCGCGTCGGAGAGGATCAGCCGATCGCGTCGGTGACCGGCATCTGGTCCGCCGCGAACTGGCTCGAGCGCGAGGTCTACGACATGTTCGGCGTGAACTTCACCGGGCATCCGGATCGGCGGCGGATTCTGATGCCCGAAGACTGGCAGGGATTCCCGCAGCGGAAGGACTATCCGCTCGAAGGCCCCGGCGAGCTGCTGATGGAGAACCCGGAGGACTGGCTCAAGCTGCGCCAGGCGCGGGAACAAGCTGATATCGAGTAATTAAGAATTAGGAAGTAAGAATCAAGAATGCGTCCAACGATTCGCAGCTTCCAGGTCTGCCGATGGAGATCACGAATTCTTCATTCTTAATTCCTCCTTCTTAATTGCAGGAGTCATGGCGACACCGACTGTTCATCACGGCGCGATGTTCGACACCAACGAGCTGGTGATCAACATGGGGCCGCAGCATCCGAGCACGCACGGCGTGCTGCGGGTGGTGCTGCGGCTCGACGGCGAAAAGGTCGTCGACGCCGACGTCGTCATCGGCTACCTGCACCGCGGAATCGAGAAGCTGAGCGAGAACCGCAACTGGACGCAGATCGTGCTGCTGACCGACCGCATGGACTACGTGGCGGCGGCGACCAACAACGTCGGCTACTGCGAGACGGTGGAGAAGCTGCTGCAGCTCGAAGTGCCGCGGCGTGCGCGCTACGTGCGGACGATTCTCTGCGAGCTGCAGCGCATCGCCAGCCACTGCCTCTGGGTCGGCACGCACGCGATGGACATCGGCGCGATGACGGTGTTCCTCTACGCGTTCCGCGAGCGCGAGCTGATTCTCGACCTGTTCGAGGAGTTCTGCGGCGCGCGGCTCACCTACAACTCGATGCGGATCGGCGGCCTGCCGCAGGATCTGCCGCCGGGCTGGGACAAGAAGGTGCTCCAGTTCTGCGACATCATGGACCAGAAGGTCGTCGAGTACGAGGAGCTGCTCACCCACAACCGCATCTGGCTCGAACGGACGAAGAGCATCGGCGTGATCGCGGGCGAGGAGGCCATCGCGCTCGGGCTGAGCGGTCCGCCGCTGCGCGGCTCGGGCATCCCGCGCGATATCCGCAAGGACGAACCCTACGCCGCGTACGACGAGATGCAGTTCGACGTGCCGATCGGGACCAACGGCGACACCTACGATCGGTATCTGGTGCGGCTCGAGGAGTTCCGGCAGTCGCTGCGGATCATCCGCCAGGCGACCGAAGGCATTCCCGAAGGACCGATCGTCGGCAAGGTGCCGCGGCTGATCAAGCCGGCGGCCGGCGAGACCTACCACGCGATCGAATCGCCGAAAGGGGAGCTTGGGTACTTCATCGTCTCCGACGGCAAGTCGACGAACCCGTACCGGTTCCGGGTGCGGCCGCCGTCGTTCTGCAATCTCCAGGGTCTGCGCCGCCTGATCAAGGGCCACCTGATCGCCGACGTCGTCGCGCTGATCGGGTCGCTCGACGTGGTCCTCGGCGAGGTGGATCGATGAACGGCGTCGGGGTTCGGGGTTCGGGGTTCGACGTTCGGGGTTCTGGTTCTGGGTTCTGCGGTTCTCGTTCTCTGGCACGCAGAACCCCACCGGTGGAACCCAGAACTCTAGAATCGAGAACCCTAGAACCGAGAACCCGAGAACCCAGAACCCAAGAACTCAGAACGAGAACCTCGAACCGCGAACCCCGAACCCCGAACCCCGACACCGCCCCGCAATGGTAGACACGCTCATCATCCCGCTGCTGAAGATCGTCATCGTCCTGAACGCGACGCTGGTCGCGGTCACCTACATGGTGCTGCTCGAGCGGAAGGTGATCGCGTGGGCGCAGTCGCGGCTGGGGCCGATGCGGGTCGGACCGTACGGCATCCTGCAGCCGGTCGCCGACGCCGTGAAGCTGATGATCAAGGAAGACATCACGCCGGTGCGCGCCGACAAATGGGTGTTCACCGCGGCGCCGATCATCTCGATGGTGCCGGCGCTGATCGTCTACGCGGTGATTCCGTTCGGCCCGAAGATCAGCCTGTTCGGCCGGCAGGTGTCGCTCTATATCACCGACATCAACGTCGGCCTGCTCTACATCGTGTCGGTGGCATCGGTCGGCGTGTACGGGATCATCCTCGCGGGCTACGCGTCGAACAGCAAGTTCCCGCTGCTCGCCAGCCTGCGCGCGTCGGCGCAGCTCATCTCCTACGAGGTCGCGGTCACGCTCACGCTGGTCAGCGTCATCCTGATGTCCGGCACGCTGAGCATGGTCGGCATCGTCGACGCCCAGTACAACCAGCACCTCTGGTACATCTTCGCGCAGCCGTTCGCCTTCGGCCTGGTCGTGATCGGCGGGCTCGCCGAGACCAACCGCGCGCCGTTCGACCTGCCGGAGGCGGAACAGGAGCTGACCGGCGGCTTCCACACCGAGTACAGCGGGATGCGCTTCGCGCTGTTCTTCCTCGCCGAATACGCGAACATGATCGTGGTCTCGTCGGTGGTGACGACGCTGTTCCTCGGCGGGTGGCTGCCGCCGTTCCCGAACACGCCGGCGCTGCATTTCCTCTACGCCGTGCCGGCGTGGATCTGGTTCTTCGCGAAATCGTTCGTATTCCTTTATTTTTTCATCTGGGTCCGCGCCACGCTGCCGCGCTACCGCTACGACCAGCTGATGGCGCTCGGGTGGAAGTTCCTCATTCCGCTGGCGATCGTGAACCTGGTCGTCACGGGAATCGTGAAGGTGATGCTGATGTGATTCGGGTGTGACGAGGATGCGGGACTTCCAATCCCGAATCCCCGATCCCCAATCCCCCAGTCCTATGGGCGAAGCGATCGCGTTCTACGTCATCTCGGCGTGCATCCTCGGTTTCGCGGTGCTGGTGATCAGCACGCGCGACACCGTGCACAGCGTGCTGTTCCTGGTGCTCGACTTCCTGTTCGTCGCGGCGCTGTACGTGCTGCTCGGCGCGCAGTTCCTTGCCGCGATCCAGATCCTGGTCTACGCCGGCGGGATCGTGGTCTTGTATCTGTTCGTCGTCATGCTGGTGAACCTGAAGCGCCCGCCGGAGGCGCACCAGGATCCGCATCGGCGGACGAACTGGGGGTTCGGGCTGTCAATGGCGGTGCTCGTCGAGTTGGGCCTGGTCGCCGCGTACAGCTACGCGCGGCCGGCGCCGGCGCTCGCCGCCTCTGCGGCGCAGCCGGTGACCGGGAACACCGAGCAGGTCGGCTGGCTGCTCTACACCAGCTACCTGATCCCGTTCGAGATCGCCTCGATGCTGCTGCTGGTTGCGATGATCGGCGCCATCGTGCTCGCTAAGCGTGAACTCTGAACTCTGAACTCTGACATGGCTGATGGCTGAGGGCTGATGGCATAAGGTAAATGGCTGATGGTGGAAGCTTGATGGCCCCTTCGACCATCGGCCATCGACCCGATGCCCTCAGCCATCAGCCCTCAGCCATGACGAGGATCATGATCACTCCTACTCATTACATGATGCTGTCCGCGGCGCTGTTCATGATCGGCGTGATCGGCGTGATGGTGCGGCGCAACATCATCATCATCTTCATGTCGATCGAGCTGATCCTGAACGCGGTCAACATCAACCTGGTCGCCTTTTCGTATCAGCTGCAGAACGCGATCGGCCAGGTGTTCGCGATCTTCGTGATCGCCGTGGCCGCGGCCGAAGCCGCGGTCGGACTCGGCATCATCCTCGCGTTCTACCGGAACAAAGAGACGATCAACATCGACGAGATGAACTTGATGCGGTGGTAGGTCGGGCAGGCAGGGCAGGTCGGGCAGGTCAGGTGGGTCGGGTAGGTCGGGTGGGTCGCGTAGGTCGGATCGTCGGGGCGGACGGATAACGTTGCCGCACGGTGAGCAGGCGGCAGATCGACTTGTTCAAGGCGGTCGGGTTTCCCTCGAGTCGGCTGGGCGGGTGAGCGGTGATGTCGGGATCGTCAAGGCCTCCGACGCACCTGGCCCACCTGGCCTACCGGGCCAACCCGGCCTGACGCATCTATGCGATACATCTGGTTAATTCCGCTGCTCCCTGGAATCGGCGCGGCGATCAACGGCCTCGTCGGCATCCGTTCGTTCTCGCGCAGGACGGCGGGGGCCGTCGCGGTCACGACGATGACCGCAGCGCTGGCGCTGTCGACGCTCGCCTTCTGGGAGCTGCTCGGCCTCGAGGGCGAGGCGCGCGCCTACGACGTCAACCTCGCCGACTGGATTCCGCAGATTCCGCTCGCGACCAACAACGGCATCGGCCTCTTCCACATCACCTGGGGCTTCCGCCTCGATCCGCTGTCGGCGATGATGCTGCTAGTCGTCACCGGCATCGGCACGCTGATCCACGTCTACTCGACCGCCTACATGGCCGACGAGCCGCGCGGCGGCGTCGCGCGCTTCTTCTGCTACCTGAACCTGTTCTGCTTCTTCATGCTCATGCTCGTCCTGGGAAACAACTTCCTGGTGATGTTCGTGGGCTGGGAAGGCGTCGGCCTGTGCTCGTACCTGCTGATCGGCTACTGGTACGAGAAGAAGAGCGCGGCGGACGCCGGCAAGAAGGCATTCATCACCAACCGGATCGGCGACTGGGGCTTCATCCTCGGTGTGTTCCTGGTCTATTTCACGTTCGGCACGCTTGATTTCCGGGCCGTGCAGAACGCGGCGGCGACGATGCCGGTCGAGACCGCGCACTTCGGCGTCCTCTCGTTCATCTGCCTCTTCCTGTTCGTCGGCGCCACCGGCAAGAGCGCGCAGATCCCGCTGTATGTCTGGCTGCCGGACGCGATGGAAGGGCCGACGCCGGTCTCCGCGCTGATCCACGCGGCGACGATGGTCACCGCCGGCGTCTACATGGTGGGGCGCAACGCGGTGCTGTTCTCGCACGCGCCGCAGGTGATGACGATCGTCGCGATCGTGGGCGTGCTCACCGCGCTGATGGCCGCGTCGATCGGCCTGGTGCAGAACGACATCAAGCGCGTGCTCGCCTACTCGACCGTCTCGCAGCTCGGCTACATGTTCACCGCGATGGGCGTCGGCGCGTTCTCCGCCGGCGCGTTCCATCTGATGACGCACGCGTTCTTCAAGGCCCTGCTGTTCCTCGGCAGCGGCTCCGTGATCCACGCGATGGGCGGCGAGCAGGACATGCGGCACATGGGCAACCTGAAGAAATACCTGCCCGTCACCTTCGCGACGATGTTGATCGGTATGTTCGCCATTGCCGGCATTCCTCCGTTCGCCGGGTTCTTCAGCAAGGACGAGATCCTCTTCCGCGCGTTTCTCGCGAACAAGGCGGTGTGGGTGGTCGCCGTGGTCACGGCGGCGATGACCGCGTTCTACATGGCCCGCCTGATGGCGATGACCTTCTTCGGCGCCTACCGCGGGCCGGCGTGGGAAACGGTCGGCCACGGGGCTGCGGCGGTCGCGGCGACCCACAGCGTCAGGCACCCGCTCGATGCTCATGCCCACGGCCAGGCCAATCTCAAGCAGCACGAGGTGACCCACGGCCCTGCCGACACCCATCAGCCATCGATCGATCATCAATCAGCAATCGGCGATCACCAGACCCACGGTCACGGTCCCTGGCACGGTCCTCACGAATCGCCGCCGGCGATGACGGGACCGCTCTGGGTGCTCGCCGTCGGCGCGTTCGTCGTCGGCTTCTTCGGCTTTCCAGCGGCGCTCGGCGGCAACAACGCGATCGAACATTTCCTCGAACCGAGCTTCACCGCGCAGGCCGCCGAGAGTCGCGCCGCTGCGGAGCGGCGGCCGAATGACACCGTCGCCGGCGCTCAGCTCGAGCGCGGCGCGACCGCAACCGGCGACGTCAAGGCGCTCGAGCACGCGCCCGGCGCTGCCGAGCCGTCCGGCGAGCACGTGTCGCGAGGCGTCGAGCTCGGGCTGATGCTGTTCTCGGTGCTGGTGGCGGCCGGCGGCATTGCCGCCGCCTACCGGTTCTACGTCAAGAAGCCGGAGATCTCGGAGCAGCTCGCCGAGCGCTTTGCCGGCGCGCACCGCGTGCTGTCGAACAAGTATTACGTCGACGAGCTCTACGACGCGACGGTGATCTCAGGAACGATGGAGAGCGGGCGGGGACTCTGGGCCTTCGATCGCAACGTCGTCGACGGCGCCGTGAACGGGACGAGCTGGATCACCGTGGTCAGCTCGTGGTTCTCGGGGTTGACCGATCGCGCGGTGGTCGACGGTCTCGTGAACCTGGTCGGCTGGATCGTGCAGGAGGCGAGCCTCGCCTTCCGCCGCTTCCAGACCGGGCTCGTGCAGAACTACGCGATGCTGATGGTGTTCGGCATTTTTGCATTCGTGACCGTGTATCTGTTCATGCGATGAGAGACGGACGCTCGGCGGCGCGCTGCGGCCCGGGCGTTCATCGTTGCCGTCTTCGTAGGGCGAAGGCTTCAGCCGAGCCAGAGACGATATGAATCACCTGCTGTCAATCATCTTGTTCACGCCGCTGGTCGGCGCGGTCGCCATTCTGCTGGTCAACAAGCAGAAAGAAGACACGATCCGCTGGATCGCGAACGGCGTCGCGCTCGCCGGCTTCCTGGTCTCCGTGCCGCTCTGGTTCCAGTTCAACCCGGCGAGCGGCGACTTCCAGTTCGTCGAGCGGGCGCCGTGGATCCCGAGCGTCGGGGCCGAGTACTTCCTCGGCGTCGACGGCCTCAGCACGCTGCTGATCCTGCTGACCACGATGATGGGATTCATCGCGGTGCTGTCGTCGTGGGCGGCAATCACCGAGCGGGTGAAGGAGTACTACATCTTCATGCTGGTGCTGCAGACCGGCATGCTCGGCGCCTTCATGTCGCTCGACTTCCTGCTGTTCTTCCTGTTCTGGGAAGTGATGCTCGTGCCGATGTACTTCCTCATCGGCATTTGGGGGAGCAGCAACCGGCTGTACTCGGCGATCAAGTTCTTCCTCTACACGCTGGTCGGCAGCGTGGTGATGCTGCTGGGCATCCTCGCGCTCTACTTCGCGTATCACACCCAGACCGGCGTCTACACGTTCGACGTCACCCAGTATCAGAAGGCGGGCTTCGACACCTCGCTGCAGTGGTGGGTGTTCCTCGCGTTCTTCCTCGGGTTCGCGATCAAGGTCCCGATGTTCCCGTTCCACACCTGGCTGCCCGACGCGCACACCGACGCGCCGACAGCCGGCTCGGTGATCCTGGCCGCCGTGCTGCTGAAGATGGGCACCTACGGCTTCCTCCGGTTCAGCCTGCCGATTCTGCCCGAGGCCTCCCGCCAGTTCGTGCCGATGATGGTGTTGCTGTCGATCATCGGCATCGTCTACGGCGCGCTGGTCGCGCTCGCGCAGAAGGACTGGAAGCGCCTGGTCGCGTACTCGTCGGTCAGCCACATGGCGATGGTGATGATCGGCATGTTCACGCTGAACCCGGTCGGCCTCACCGGCAGCATCGTACAGCAGCTGAACCACGGCATCTCGACCGGCGCGCTCTTCCTGCTGGTCGGCGTCGTCTACGAGCGCCGGCACACGCGCGAGATTTCGGAGTACGGCGGCCTGTCGAAGGTGATGCCGGTCTACGCCGCCATCTTCCTCATCATGACGATGTCGTCGATCGGGCTGCCGACACTGAACGGCTTCATCGGCGAGTTCCTGATCCTGCAGGGGGTCTTCGTCGCCAACAAGATGTGGGCGGCGTTCGCGGCGAGCGGCGTCGTGCTCGGCGCCGCCTACATGCTCTACCTCTATCAGCGGACGATGTTCGGCAAGGTCGAGAATCCGAAGAACGAGCGGCTGCTCGACATCAGCAACCGCGAGTTCGCGACGTTCGCTCCGCTGCTGCTGCTGGCGGTCTGGATCGGCATCTATCCGTCGCCGTTCCTGCGGCGGCTCGAGACGTCGGTCCAGAAGATCGTGCTCCGCGTGAGTCCGCAGTACGCGGCGAAATATGCCGAGTGCAACCCGACGGTCACGCCGGACCGCCTGGCTGGGTCGAACAACCCGGCGGCGAAATTCCTCGCCGCCGTGCCGTGCGACGCCAACGGCAATCCGCTCCCTGCGACAGGCTCGGGGCAGCCGGAGAAACGGTAGCCGATGCCTCCCGGCCTCTCGACCAGCGACTTCTACTACATCCTGCCGGAGCTGGTGATCACGACCGGGGCGCTGGTGGTGTTGATCGCCGACGTGCTGCTGCCGCGCGATCGGCGCGCGTCGCTGGCGTGGATCACGCTGGCCGTCATCGCCGCGACGCTCGCCTCGCTGGTGCCGTTCGCCTCGACGCACGTCGAAGTGGCCCGCGGGCTGCTCGCCGTCGATCGCTTCGCGCTCTTCTTCAAGGTCGTCTTCCTGATTGCGGCCGCGATCACGGTGCTGATGTCGACCCGCTACCTTGCCGTCGAGGGCGCATCGCCGGGCGAGTACTACTTCCTGATCCTGTGCGCGACGCTCGGCATGATGGTGATGGCCGGCGGCATCGACCTGATCAGCATCTTCATCGGCCTCGAGACGATGGCGGTCTCGTTCTACATCCTCGCCGGCTTCATCAAGCCGAGCCAGCGGTCGAACGAGGCGGCGGTGAAGTATTTCCTGCTGGGCGCGTTCTCGCTCGGGATCCTGTTGTACGGGATGTCGCTGATGTACGGCTTGTCGGGCACGACCAACCTGCGCGTGATGGCGGCGTCGTTCGACGCGATGTCGAGAGATCCGCGGCTCGTGCTGGCGGTGATCCTGGTCGTCTGCGGGGTCGGGTTCAAGATTGCGGCGGTGCCGTTCCACATGTGGGCGCCGGACGTCTACGAAGGGGCGCCGACGCCGATCACCGCGTTCCTGTCGGTCGGATCGAAGGCGGCGTCGTTCGCGATGCTGATTCGCATCTTCGTCGAGGGCCTGCCGTCGATGAGCGCCGACTGGCGGCTGCTGTTCTGGGTGCTGTCGATCGTCACGATGACGGTCGGCAACGTCGCGGCGGTGACCCAGACCAACGTGAAGCGGATGCTCGCCTACTCGTCGATCGCGCATGCCGGCTACGTGCTGATGGGCATCGTCGCGGGGACGCCGCGCGGGATCACGGCAACGCTCGTCTACCTGATGGTGTACTCCTTCATGCAGCTTGGCGCCTTCGCGGTGGTCGTGCTGCTGCGCCGCAGCGACGTCGCCGGCGACGAGCTCAAGGACTTCAGCGGCCTGCACTTCCGCAATCCGTTCGCCGCGTTCGCGATGCTGCTCTTCATGCTGTCGCTGGGCGGGATTCCGCCGACTGCCGGCTTCATGGGGAAGTTCTGGCTGTTCAGCGCCGCGATCGACGCGCAGTATTACGGGCTCGCGCTGATCGGCGTGCTCAACAGCGCGATCTCTCTCTACTACTACATCCGCATCGTGGTCTTCATGTACCTGAAGCAGGACGCCACCGGGAGCGAGCCGTCGACCTCGCCGGCGATCGGGCTGGCGCTCGCCGTCGCGGTGGCGGCGACCCTGGTGCTCGGCGTGTATCCGCGGCTGCTGTTCCAGGCGGCAGACGCCTCGGCGCGCACGCTCGGGGCGGCGGGGAGCACGGCTGCGCGGCGTTGAGGTCGGCGCCGGGCGGCGCGATCGCGCACGCGCAGTTTCGCGCGTTCGTGTGCGATAAACATTGAGTGAACTTTTTCACAAGGTACGCTATACTGCCTCAGCAGCGCTGGGGATGATGGTCCGTTCAGGATGGCCGACAACGATCGAGATCCAGGCGGCCTGAGGCGGGCGAACAAGGAATTTCAGCGGCGCGCCGATCAGGCCGTGCCGGCGGCGGGCGCCGGCTACACGCTGATCGGCGCGATCATGCTGCTCGGCGCGATCGGCTACGCCGTCGATCGGTGGCGCGACACGTCGCCGTGGTTTCTCGTCGGCGGGCTGATCCTCGGAATCGTCGTCGGCATGTACGAACTGGCGAAGACGGTCTGGCCCAAATGAGGGCGGCCGGCTGGATGGCGGCTGCCGCCGTCGGGTCGGCAGCCGTCGCCGCGGCCATCGCGGGGCGGTCGGCGGCCGCGGAAGTGCTGTTCGGGATGCTGGCGCCGATGGCGGCCGTGACGGTCTCCTGGGTGCTGACCGAACGCGTCTACCGACGCGAGCCGGCGCGATTGACCGGCGTGATGATCGCGGCGTTCGTCGCAAAGATGGTGTTTTTCGGCGCCTACGTCGCGCTGATGCTCGAAGTGATCGGACTGCGGCCGACGCCGTTCGCGGTCAGCTTCACGATCTATTTCATCGGGTTGTACGCGGCCGAGGCGTTCCTGATGCGACGCTTGTTTGCGACCGCCGGCTGACGCCGGACAACACGTTTCTCTCACAGATCAAAAAACGATGCTCGTCCAGGAAGCCGCCCAACACGCAGCCGCCGCGGCCGGGGCGCCCGCCGAGAAGTTCAACGCCGGCGAGGTGATCATGCACCACGTGGCCAACAGCCCGATCGACGAGCCGTTGATCCACCTGCCGAAAATCGCCGGAATCGACTTCTCCGTCACCAAGCACGTCTTCATGCTCTGGTTCGTGGCGGTGATCGTTTTCGTCGTCGTCACCTGGGCGGTACGCCGGTATTTGAAGCAGGAACGGCTGATTCCGAGCGGCTTCATGAACGCCCTGGAGGCGGTGGTCGAGTTCGTGCGCGACGACATCGCGCAGCCGAACGTCGGCAGGAAGTGGGTGAGCACCTGGACGCCGCTGATCCTCACCTTCTTCGTTTTCATCCTGTGCGCGAACGGCATCGGCCTGATTCCGATTTTCGACGTGCTCGGCCTGCTCGACCACTACGTGCTGCACACCGGCGAGCATTCGTTCATCAAGGAAGTGCTCCACGGGGGCACCACGGCGACCGCGAACTTCAACGTCACGGCCGCGCTCGCGACGATCACCTTCGGCGCGATCATCGTCGCCGGATCGAAGGCGCACGGCTTCATCAAGCACTGGATCAACCTGGTGCCGCACGGGCTCGCCTGGCCGATCTACATCCTCCTGATCCCGATCGAGGTGATGGGGATGTTCGTCCGGCCGTTCGCGCTGACCATGCGACTCGCGGCGAACATGACCGGCGGGCACATCGCGATCCTCGCGATTCTGTCGTTCGTGTTCCTGTTCGCGGAGATGGCGGGCCGCGCGATGGCCGGCATCAGCGTCGGCGCACTGGTGTCGGTGCCGCTGGCGGTCGGCATCTCGGCGCTCGAGATCATCATCGTGCTGGTTCAGGCCTACGTGTTCACGCTGCTGACCGCCGTCTTCATCGGCATGGCCATTCACGTTCATCACTGAGACATTCAACAAGGAGAGAGGAATGACAGGAAGTCTGCACCTATTCGGCGTCGCGATCGGCCTCGGCATGATCGTGATCGGCGCGGCCCTGGGGATCGGCAAGTTTGCGGCGGCCGCCGCTGAGAGCATCGCCCGTCAGCCGAGCGCCGCCGACAAGATCACGGGCGCCGTCAACCTGCCGCTCTTCCTGCTCGAAGGCGTCGCGATTCTGGCTGAGGTGTTCGCGTTCCTCGTGCTGATTCTCGGCCCCAAGTAACTGCAGGTGCTCGGGGCTAGCTGAAGAGAGACGATATGGATAACCCGTTAGTCCAGGCGGATCCAGGGCTGTTCATCTGGACGATCATCACGTTCCTGGTGCTGCTGTTTGCGCTCAAGAAGCTCGCCTGGGGACCGCTCCTGCAGGCGCTCGAGGCGCGGCAGAACTCGATTCGCAAGTCGCTCGACGACGCGCAGCAGGCGAAGCAGGAGCTGGAGCGGCTGAACGCCGAATCGGCGCAGATCATCGTGCGGGCCCGGCAGGAAGCCGACGCGATCATCACGCAGAGCCGGTCCGACGGCGACCGGCTGCGTGAGGAGATCCGTCAGAAGGCGCGCAGCGAGGCGGAGTTGATCGTCAAGAACGCCGAGCGCCAGATTCAGCTCGAGACGAACCGGGCGCTGGAGCAGATTCGGCACGAGGCAGTCGATCTCTCCGTGATGATCGCGTCGAAGATCATCCAGCGGAATCTCACCAGGGAAGACAACGAGCGTTTGATTGACGACGCGCTGCGCCAGGTCGCAGCGCGTCACTGAGAGTGTGGGACTGATCGGCCCATGGGGTCGGTCGGGGTGGGCCACATCAGTCCTCCCCACCCTCCCCACCAACCCCATGGGCCAATCGGTCCTAAAAACCTAACTGGGCTCATCGGTCCCGCGCACCGGCCGGGCGCTGCGACTTCGAACACTCGAAGTGGCAGCGCCCATTTTTTTGGATTCTGCATCGAATGTCACGGTTTGTCAGCCCATGTTTGGGTCGTAAACCGTTGCAGACACTACTCCTCGGTGTTAACCTCCGCTTCTTCCGGGTCGAGCATGGCGTTTGCCTGTCAGTGGACGCACCACTGTCGAAATCGCGTATCGTCCGGTCACCATCCGCACTTGACACGAGCAAGACGAGGAGGGCGTTCATGAGACGTCGAGGGTTCCATCTGGTTGTCGCGGTGCTGGCTGCCTGCCTGCTCGCGTCAACGCATGCGTTCGCACAAGGTGGCGGCGCAAGCACCACAGGATCGATCAACGGCAAGGTGTCCGACACCAGCCAGGCGGTGCTGCCGGGCGTCACTGTTACTGTCGCGAGCCCCTCGCTGATGGGCGTGCAGACGGCGGTTACCGACGGTGGCGGCAACTATCGGTTCCCGGCGCTGCCGCCGGGCACCTATACCGTGACGTTTGAGCTGCCCGGCTTCAACACGCTGAAGCGGGAGAACATCCAGATCGCGATGGGCTTCACCGCCGCGGTCAACGTCGAACTTGCGGTGGCGTCGCTGCAGGAGACGGTCACCGTGACCGGTGACTCGCCGGTCATCGACACCTCGTCCACCCGCGTCCAGCAGAACTTCAAGCTCGATCAGCTGCAGGAAATCCCGAACTCGCGCGACCTCTGGTCGCTGCTCGCGGTCACTCCGTCGGTGACGATGGGCCGCATCGACGTCGGCGGCAACCGCGCCGGAACGCAGACCGGATATACCGCCTACGGGTATTCGGGCCAGAACCGCGTGCTCGTCGAGGGCATCAACACGACCGAGGGCACGAGCGGCGCCGGCTTCTACGTCGATTACGGCTCGTTCGAGGAGGTGTTCCTCGGCACGATCGGGCAGGGCGCCGAGATGCCGACACCGGGCGTGCAGAGCCAGATGCTCGGCAAGTCGGGCGGCAACAAGTTCCAGGGCGAGATCTACCAGGACTTCGAGAACAACTCGATGATCGGCGAGAACATCGAGAACAACCTGCCGTCGAAGTTCCTCTACAACGCGACGACGAACCCCGGCGGGATCCGGCTGCACAGCAACGAGACGCAGAAGTACCGCGACTCGAACATCAACGTCGGCGGCCCGCTCAAGAAGGACAAGCTGTGGTGGTACTTCTCGTACCGCAACCAGAAAACGTCGGTCGGCCAGCCGAATTTCATCGGCCCGATCTCCGGTACGCTCTTCGACACGCTGCTCTGGAACCCGTCCGGCAAGGCGACCTACCAGGTGAACCAGAACAACAAGCTGATCGGCTACTACCAGTGGGGCCAGAAGGAGCAGCCGAACCGCCTGCCGTCGAGCACGAACAACTACAACGATCTCGGCGCGACGCTGTCGCAGCTGTCAGGCAGCTGGATCTACAAGGGTGAGTGGAACGGGACGCTGAGCAACAAGCTGTACGCGGAGGCGCGCTACGGCGTGTTCGGCTACTACTTCCCGCTCATCGCCAACACCGACAGCAACGCGTTCCAGACGGTGAACGCGCAGCAGTCGCTGTACACGGGCGCCGACCAGAAGGAGCAGCTCGACCGCCAGCGGAAACAGGCGACGGGCTCGATCACCTACTTCAAGGACAACCTGCTCGGCGGCACTCACAACTTCAAGATCGGCGGCGAGGTGATGCTCGAGACCGGGTGGCAGGGCTACCTCCAGCGCTACGGCGGCAATATCCGCCAGAACATCGGCAGCAACGGCGCGGCGACGAGCGTCATCATGGCGGCGCCGACCGCGACGCATGTCGGTTCGCTTGGCGACGGGTGGAACGGCAACCTGTTGTCGGTCAACAAAGTCAACACGGTTGACGCGTTCGTCACCGATCAATATTCGATCGGCCGCCTCACCATGAACCTCGGCGTGCGGTGGGACCACTACAATGTGTTCACACCGGAGCAGTCGCAGCTCGCCTACACGTTCCCGAGCGGGCTGAGCATTCCGGCGGCGACGTTCCCCGAAACGCACTACGCGAAGTGGAACGGCGTGGTGCCGCGCCTTGGCGCCACCTACGATCTCCTCGGCAACGGCAGGACCGTGCTGAAGGCGAACTGGGGCATCTACAAGTTCAATCCGGGCGTCACCCTCGCCTCCGACGCCAACCCGAACCAGGCGGAAAAGACGATCACCTATCAGTGGATCGATCGCAACAACGACAAGGTGTTCCAGCCGGGCGAGGAGGGCAACGTGACGGCCAATGCGCTCGCCGGCGCGGTCACGGTCGATCCGAATCTCGAGCAGCCCAGGTCCACACAGGCGACGGCGTATCTCGAACAGCAGCTCACCGAGGGCGTCGGCGCGCGCGTCGGCTTCGTCTATCTCAACGTCACCAACCAGACCGGCACGTTCCAGCCGAACCGCCCGATCAGCGCCTACACGGTCCCGTTCACGGTGAACGACGCCGGTGACGACGGCGTGACGGGAACCGCCGATGACGCGGTGCGGACCTTCTACGGCATCCCGAACGCGGCGATCGCCGGCTGCACGAGCGCGATCACGTCGCCGACGCCGACCTGTCTGTATCCCGCGAACCAGGTCGTCACGAACTCGGGAAATGACGGCCGCTACAAGACCCTGGAGTTCGCGATCAACAAACGCCAGAGCCACAACTACTCGGTGTCGGCCGGGCTCGGCTACACCTGGCAGCACGACTTCCCGCGTGGCTTTCCGAACACGCCGAACGCGCCGGGCGATTACGACTTCCGCTCGTTCAGCTTCAAGGCCAACGCTACGTACAACGCGCCGTACGGGATCCTGATCAGCCCGGTCTACCGGTTCCAGGCGGGCGCCAACTACGCGCGGCAGCTGACGCCGTCGGCGCCGGCGTCGTGCGCGTGCACCTACAGCGCAGCGAACGGCGGGCCGGCGAGCGGTCCGTCAGCGTCGAGCCTGACCAACAGCGTCGCGTATGTGACGGCGTACAACGCGTACGCGCAGGACAACCTGTCGGTCTTCGACGTCCGCGTCGAGAAGAGCTTCGGCCTCGGTCCGACCAAGCTCCGGGCATTCCTCGACCTGTTCAACATCACCAACCAGTACGCGGCTGAGACGATCAGTTTCAGCACCGGCTCGGCGTTCCAGCAGCCGACGGCGATCCTTGCGCCGCGCACGGCGCGCATCGGCTTCCGGTTCATCTGGTAGGACGGATGGGACGGATGGGACGGTTGGGACAGATAGGAAAGATGGGACAGATAGGAAAGATGGGTCGGATGGGAAAGACGGGTCGGATGGGAAAGACGGGAAAGATGGGTCGGATGGGAAAGACGGGAGAGATGGGTCGGTAGGAACGCAGAGGCACAGGGCACGGGCCGGGTGGGATCGTTCCCACCCGGCCCTTTTTTTTCGGCTCTCCTATAATCGGCCAGTGAGATTCTTTGCCGGCTCGGCCGCGCTGCTGGTGCTCGCGGTCGGTCACGCGCTCGGCGCGGGCGCCGTCACCGACCGTGTGTCGCGCGTCGTCCCGATCGCCGCCGGGACGCCGATCCGGATCGACGCAACGATCGCCGATCTGACGATCACCGGCTCGACGCGGCCCGACGTTCGCATCGACGTCGAGCGCCGGGTGCCGGCGCGCGAGGACCTGTCGAAGCTTCCGGTGACGATCGAAGAAGGCCCGGAAGGCGTCCGCGTCGCGGTCGTGCAGGATCACGATGCGCGAAACGCCGACGCCAGGGCGGTCATCGCGATCGCGGCACCTGCGGAGGCCGTGCTCCAGTCGGTCCGCGTCTTCGAAGGCAGCGTCAAGCTGGCAAACCTCAGAGGCGCGTGCGACGTCGACCTGCGCCGCGGCGTCATCGACGCCGATCGGCTTGGCGGCCGCGTTCGCCTCGAAAGCGGGCTGGGCGGCATCGACGTTCGCGACTCCGAGCTCACGCCCGGCGGGCAGATGCGGCTCCGCGTGTTCAACGGTCCGCTGCGGGTGCGCTTTGCGCGGCCGCCGTCCAACGGCCGCATCCTCGCGGTGACGCTGAACGGCGCGATCGCGTCCGAGATTCCGCTGACGATGAAGGATCGCTTCGGGCCGCGGTTCGGCGAGTCGACCATCGGCAGCGGCGACCCGGTGCTCTCGGCGGACGTCGTGAAGGGCGACATCAGCTTCACGGTGGCGAAGCCGCACGATGGCGCTGTGAAGCCAAGAGACGACGGGGCGAGGCCGTGACGACGCCACGGATTCGCGGCCTCCTCGCGCTTGCCGCGACGCTGCTGGCGACCGCGTTTGCGTACGCGCAGTCGTACAACGCGGCGCCGGACAGAGCGGCGCGCGCCTACGTCGGCTCGCAGGCATGCGAACGCTGCCACCCCGACGAGTTCACGTCGTGGCGCCGCGCCCTGCACGTGCAGATGACGAAGCCGATCGCCGAGGCGCGCGTCGAAGGAGATTTCTCGGCGGGCACGCATCTCGAGCAGAACGGCCGCACCTACGCGATGGACGCGAAGGACGGGCGCTACACGATCTCGGTCGGGCACGAGGGCAAGGCCGCTGAGAAGTTCCAGGTCGACTACACGCTCGGCGCGCGCCGGTTCCAGGGATACCTTTCCAGGCTGCCTGACGGGCGCATCTACGTCCTTCCGGTGTTCTGGCACAACGAAACGAAACGCTGGCTCGACTGGAAGGAGATCGCGCCGGTTCCGGATCATCCTGCGCAGGACCTGCGGCAGATCTGGAACATCACCTGCGTGAACTGCCACGCGACCAATCTCGCGAAGAACTTCAATCCGGCGACGCGCACCTACGACACGACATGGACCGAGATGGGCATCGGCTGTGAAGCGTGCCATGGCCCCGGCGCAGCGCACGTCGACGTCGCGACCGAGTGGGACAAGGATCCGCTGCGCGCGCCGACGCGGCCGACGATGGCGCAGCTGAAGATTTTCTCGCCGCCGAAGGCCGACGCCCGCCAGATCTTCGACGCCTGCGGCTACTGCCACGGCAACAAGAACAACGTGTTCTTCGGCTTTGCGCCCGGCGATCGCTACGAAGACTACGCGCTGCCGTTTCTGATCAGCGAGCCGATTCCGGAGAACGATCCGCAGGGCGACTTCTGGCCGGACGGCCGGCCGAGCCGCTTCAACCGTCCGCAGGCGCTGACGGTGACCGGCTGCTTCCAGCGTGGCGAGGCGACCTGCACGAACTGCCATCGGATGCACGGTCCCGACAACGCGCACATGCTGAAGGTGGCCGTCGAGACGCCTGACGGCAAGCGCACGCAAGAAAGCGACACGCTGTGCACGCAATGCCACGTCGGGCCGGGTAAGACGGAGAGGCCGGGTGGGCCGGGTAGGTCAGGTGGGTCGGCCCCTCCTGCCCTTGACTGGTCAGCGCATACGCATCATCCGCCCGATTCGCAGGGCAGCCGCTGCGTCGAGTGCCACATGAGCGATGTGAACTGGCGGTTGTTCACCCGACGCCGCGATCACACGTTCCAGCCGCCGGTGCCCGAGTTGACCGCGCGCTACGGCGTGCCGAACGCGTGCACGACCTGCCACGAAGACAAATCGCCCGAGTGGGCGGCCGCGACCATCGATCGGTGGTACGGCAACGGCGAACGGCGCCGCGCGATCGTGGCGATGTCGGACACGATTTACCGCGCGGGCGCCGGTGACGCGAAGGTCCTGCCGGACGTCGCGCGCCTGGCGGCGGACCGCAGGCATGGCTCGCTGATTCGCGCGAGCGCGGCGGAGTTCGCCGGGCGGCTCCTCGCGAAAACGCGTGCCGCGCCGCCCGCCGCCGACGTCGTCACCGCGCTCATCGGCGCGGCCAACGATCCCGAAGCGATGGTGCGCGCCACCGCGGTGCAGTCGCTGGGCTCCGTCGTGGACGACCGCACGTCCGCCGTGATTGCCGCGCACCTCTCCGACCCCGCGCGCGTCGTGCGCGTCCGCGCGGCCGAGGCGCTGCTCGACCGTCAGATCGTCCGCCTCGACGGCGCCGTCGGCGCCGCGCTGGCCCGCGCGCAGGACGAGTGGGCTGAGAGCCTCAGGACGTTCAACGACGTGGCGCAGGATCAATCGACGCTCGGCTGGCTGGAAATGTCGCGAGGCAGAGTGCCCGCCGCGGTCGACGCGCTCAACGCCGCGACCGCCATCGATCCGTCGAAAGCGCAGCCGCACGTCTATCTCGGCGTGATCGCGGCGCGCGCCGGCCGCTATGAAGACGCGCTGAAGCAGTTCACCACCGCGAAGTCGCTGCAGCCCACTTACCCGAACGTCGATCGCCTTATTGAAGAAGCGCGCGGTCGTTTGGAACGCAAAGACCGTTGAACGCAAAGACCGCAAAGACCGCAAAGAACGTCAAGATAGCGTTGTACAAAACTTCTTTGCGGCCTTAGCGCTCTTTGCGTTCTATCTCGGAGCGACGCCGAGGCCGCGGACGCGCGCACCGACCAGGCGCACGCCGAGCTTCACGTCGTTCGGTTTCGATCCGACCGGCACGATGTACTCGACCAGCAGTTCGGTCGTCAGGCGCTCGGCGAGGCGATCCAGCGCCGATTGGAAGGACGCAGCGGAATAGATGATCGTGTACTCGCCGCGCGACTGCTCGGAGATGGCGCGGATCGCGGCAGCGGGCCTGGATCCGCTGCCGGCCGTCTGCACCGATCGGTGCGCGAGGACGTGCAGAATCGCGTTGGAGTCCACGAGCGAGGCGAGCAGGGGGTCCGGCGATCCCTGGCTGGCGTCCGCCACCGACGAGGACAGGACGACGATCGCCGAAAAGAGCAGGTGGTTGCGCAGCGCCGTTTCGGCGGCGAGCGCGCCCGCCTGCAGCATCGCGCTCCCCGCGTCGGGGTCGGCCGACAGCTCTGACAGCCGAGTCATCACCGTTTCGCGTTCCTCCTCGAGATCGACCATCGTCTTCGGCGTGGCGCCTGCGGTAACGATGCCCACTGGCCGCGGCCCCAGCCGCTCGATGAAGCGTTCAGCCGCCTTCTTGATCAGATCGAAGTCGGCGCGCGCGTCCCGGCCGGTGTCGATCACGAGGAGGATCGGGTAGTCGGCGGGCCGGACCGAGAGGATCTCCCGGGCCGCGCCCGCCTCCTGGACCACGAAGTCGTCGGCGCCGACGTCCACCACGGGCTTGCCGCGGGGATCCAGCACCGTGACCAGCGCGAAGCGGCTCGCCCCGGTCTGCGTGTCGGCTGTGGCCTGATTCTGGGCAGGAACCGCTGCGGCGGCAAGCGTCGCGGCGAGGGTCAGCGCGAACCGAATCACCCTGCCGGGCATTATAGGACGCCCTGTTCTGCCGAAAACTGGCACGGACATGGTCCGAAATCGGGAACCGCGGCCGTTTTCATTCCGGATTTTGGATCCCACGTTGCTCAAATTCGATCGCCAGTGAAAGCAAAAGTAATTGACATATATAGCTGGCGTTATGATCACCTGTCGGCATCAGATATTTGCTTGCCGGCGCGAATGCCGTGCCGGACGGAAACCGATACCCTGATCCGTTTGGATGCGGGACGGACGGTGTCCGGCGTGGCGCGTCGAAATACTGCAGTTCAGCTCTCCGAGGAGGAAGATACGCAATGAGAGGCACACTCGATAATGCGATTCGCGGCATCAGTCGAGTCGCGATGATGGCCGCCTTCGCGTTCATCGTCGCGGTGATGCCGGCGATCGCGCAAGAGACGACCGGCACGTTGAAAGGGCGCATCGTCGACGCCCAGGGACTCGCGGTTCCGGGAGTCACTGTCACAGCGACAGGACCGCAAGGGGTCAAGACGGCGGTGACCGACACCGACGGCCGCTTCAGCATGCCCTTTTTGACGCCGGGAACGTATGCCGTTCGTGCTGAACTACAGGGGTTCAAGGCGATCGAGCAGAGCGGCGTGAACGTCAGTCTCGGTCAGACCGTCGATCTCGCATCGCTGAAGATGGAGGTTGGCGGTCTCACGGAAACGGTTCAGGTGACAGGAGCCACTCCCGTTGTCGATACCTCATCGACGACGACAGGCGCGGTACTGTCGAGCGACATGTTCAGCCGCGTCCCGGTCGGTCGCCGCGTCAGCGACACGCTCTACATGGCGCCCGGCGTCAGCTCGAGCGGCAGCGTCGGCTCGGCGAACCCGTCGATCTCTGGCGGCAGCGGCCTCGAGAACCAGTACGTAGTCGACGGCGTGAACGTGACCAACCAGGGCTACGGCGCGCTCGGCTCGTATTCAATCGTCTTCGGCTCGCTCGGCAACGCGACGCCGTTCGACTTCGTGAAAGAAGTCCAGGTAAAGACCGGCGGCTACGAAGCCGAGTTCGGCCAGGCCACGGGCGGCGTCGTCAACGTCGTCACGAAGAGCGGCTCGAACGCGTTCCGGGGCTCGGTGTTCGGCTACTCGCGGCCGACCGGGACGGAAGGCGACTGGACGCAGGTGAATTCGCCGAACGGCACGATCAACACCGAGAGCACGCGCGTCGCGGACGCGGGCGCGGAAGGCGGCGGTCCGATCATGAAGGATCACGCGTTCTTCTTCGGCGCGCTCGATCCGTCGTGGGAGCGGCGCACCTTCCTGGCGCCTCCCGGGTTCCCGCTGCTGACGGTTTACCCCGGCGGCGCCGATCGCGATCGCCGGACGCTGTCGTATTCGGCGAAGGGCACGTTCCAGCTGTCGAGCGCACACCGGATCGACGCGTCGTTCTTCGGCGACCCGTCGAAGGGCGACAACGGCCCGCAGCGCACCAGCGCGCTGCTCAACGTGAACACCGCCGGCTTCAGCTCGCTCACCTACGGCGGCCACAACCAGACGGTGCGCTACGAGGGCGTCCTCTCGCCCACGTTCCTCGCCGAGGTGTTCTGGGCGCGCGCCCTGAACGACATCAACGAAACGCCGTCGGTCAACGCGTGGCGTATGACTGACACCACCGTCGTGCCGAACATCATCAGCGGCGGCATCGGCGGCTACGAAGCGGGCAACCACAGCCTCAACAACCAGTACGTCGCCAAGTTCACCAACATCTTAGGCGGCCACTCGGTGAAGTACGGCGTCGAGTTCGACGACGTGGTCTACAGCAACATCAACCAGCGCACCGGCCCGACGTTCACGGCACCCGACGGCCGTCAGACGGCGACCGGCGCGTCGATCAGCATCATCCCCGACATCAGCTTCGGCCGGATCTACCGGGTGACGCGCGCGAACTTCAACAGCGCGCGGACGACCACGCAGAAGTACTGGAACTTCTTCGTCCAGGACACCTGGAAGTTCAACCGGTTGACGATCAACCCGGGCATCCGCTACGAGCAGGAAAAGATGGCCGGCACGATCATCACGGACTTCCAGCTGAAGAACAACTGGGCGCCGCGCCTCGGTGCGACGTATGACCTCACCGGCGACGGCAAGACGAAGGTGTTCGGCAACTTCGGCATCTTCTACTCGCGCGTGCCGAACGATCTCGCGGCCCGCGCGCTCTCGGCCGACGACGGCTTCACCCGTGGCGACTACTTCGACTCGAACCTGTCGCGGCCGGTTCCGAACGGAACGGCGACGCAGACGACGCCGACGGCGACGCCGATTACCAACCACTTCATCATCGCCGGCACCGGCGCTGACACGATCGATCCCGACGCGAAGCTGTCGTACGTCCGCGAATTCGTGCTCGGCTTCGAGCGCGAGGTGCTGCCGTACACGACGGCGGGCGTCCGCTACATCAATCGCCGGATTCCGCGCGTGCTCGAGGACGTCGCGAACTGCCCGATGGTCGCCTATGAATTCTCGGCGGCGACGGCGAGCGTGTGCGGCACCGTCGAGTACATCCTGACGAACCCGAGCAGCGCCACGCCAATCAACCCGGGCCTCCTCGCGATCGCCCCGCAGTTCGGCGCCGTGAAGTTCGACGATCCGGTTCACAAGTACGACGCGGTGGAGTTCACGCTGAACCGCCGGATGGCGAACAACTGGTCGATGCTCGCGTCGTACCGGTGGTCGCGGCTGCGCGGCAACTTCGAGGGCTTTTACCGCGACGACAACGGCCAGTCGGATCCCGGCATCTCGTCGCTGTACGACTTCCCGACCAACGATCCGACCTATGCGCCGTTCTACGGCGCGGGCAACGGTGACATCCGCTATCTCGGCGACGCCAACGGCATCCTGCCGCTCGACCGGCCGCACCAGGGCAAGGTCTTCGGCAACTACCAGTTCCCGATGGGGCTGAACGTCGGCCTCGGCTTTAACGTGTCTTCGGGCAAGCCGCTCACGCTGTTCGATCCGAATCCGAACTACGGCAACGGCGGCGAGATTCCCGACGCGCCGCGCGGATCGGGCATCAACACCAAGACCCTCACCGGCGGTTCCGACGGCTTCAGGACGCGCACGCCGGTTCAGAGCCAGATCGACTTCCAGGCCGCCTACAGCCTGAGGGTCGGAGGTCCGCGCCGCGTGACGCTGATGGCCGACATCTTCAACCTCTTCAACCAGCAGACTGTGCTCGACTACGACAACTGGTCCGCGATCAACTTCGGCGATCCGCCGAACCCCAATTTCGGTCTGCCGGTGTCGAGCTTGTTCGCCGGCAACCCGCCGCAGTTCCAGACGCCTCGGCAGATTCGTTTCGGCGTCCGGTTCGAGTTCTAACCAACCTCCTTCGCGCTAGACTTGGGGGCCACGACCGTGGCCCCCATTTTTTTTCCCCGGAGGTGCCGGGATGGTGCGATGGCGCGATCTGTTGCTCGTCGGAATCGTGACGTCGTTCGCCGCGCCTGCCGCCGCACAGAAGATTGCGGACGCGCAGAGTCGGCGCGAAGCGATTCAGTTCTACCGGACGGGACTCGAGTTCTATTCGTCCGAGAAGTTCGACCGTGCCGCCGAGGAATTCACGAAGGCCACCGACAAGGATCCGCTGTTCACGCTGGCGCATTATCTGACCGGCCAGTCGTACATGAGCGTGAAGCGCTACGCGAGCGCGATTCAGGCGTTCAAGAGGTGCCTCGAAGCCAGCAGCACGCTCTACGCGCTCGCCGAGACCAATCGTTTCGCCGTCGAGAAGCAGCGCGACGACGACATCCGTGAGATGCGCGAGAGCGTGAACGCGCTGCAGGCGAGCGGCCACCAATTGCTCGCGACCCGCGCCGAACAGCATCTCGCCGACCTCGAGAAGCAGCGGACGTCGCTCAACAGCGGCTACCGTCCGCCGGCCGAGGTCCTGCTGTCGCTCGGCAGCGCCTTCTTCCGCAACGGCGAGCGCGAGGCTGCCGAGACGGAGTGGAAGGCGGCGATCGAGGTGAATCCGAAGCTGGGTGAGGCGCACAACAACCTCGCGGTCATCTACATGACCAGCGGCCGGTACCAGGAAGCCGAAGCCGAACTGAAAGCGGCGGAGAAGGCGGGCTATCGAGTGAACCCGCAGTTCAAGGACGACTTGAAGAAAGCCGCCGCGGCCCACCGCTGACGGCCCGGCCTGCGGTACGCGAAACGTATCGAGACATTCGAGGTCTCGATCGAACGTGACGGTGTGCCCGGCGCCCGGGACCTCGAGCCAAAAACCTCGCCGACAGCCGCTGATATGATGGCTCGACATGACTCGTTCGATTAGCAGACTCGCTGCGGCTGTTCTCGCCGCCCTCGTGTTCGTCTCGCCGGCACGCGCGCAGGTGTCCACCGGCCGGATCGACGTCACCATCGAAGACGAGAGCGGCGGCCGGCTGCCGGGCGTCGCGGTCGAACTGAGCGGCCCCTTCGCCGAAACGCAGATCTCCGACGCCACGGGACAGACGCACTTCGTCAACCTGCCCGTCGGCACCTACACCGTGAAACTCACGCTCACCGGCTTCACGCCGTATACGAGCACGAGCGTGCTGGTCGAGAGCGGGTCGAGCACTGCGCTCGACGCGAAGATGAAGGTCGCCGGCACCACCGAAACCATCGACGTCGTTGCGGTCTCGCCGGTCGTCGACGTCCGCCGCGACACGACGACCACGAACATCTCCCTCGAGGAGATGCAGAACCTGCCGACACCGCGCGATCCGTGGGCCGCACTCCACACGGTCCCCGCGGTGTACGCCGACCGCGTCAACGTCGGCGGATCGGAGACCGGACGGCAGTCGAACTTCAACGGCAAGGGCGCGCAGGGCACCGACAACACCTGGACGCTCGACGGCGTGCCGGTGACCGACGTCGGCGACAACCTGGTACGGCCGCGGCTCGCCAACGGCGGGTCGCCGTTCTACTACGACGTCGACATGCTGCGGGAGATGGCGGTCCGGACCGGCGGCGGCGACGCGCAGAGTCCCACCGCCGGCGTGCAGGTGAACATGGTCCTGCGCAAGGGCGAGAACCTGCCGCACGCCAGCGCGCGCTACTTCCTCGCCGGCAACAATCTCCAGAGCGACAACCTGACGCCCGACCTCGCCGCGGCGCTCGGCAGCGCCGGCGCCGGCGGCGGGAACCGCACCGACGGCTTTCAGGACTACGGCTTCGATCTCGGCGGTCCCCTGCTCAAGGACAACATCTGGATCTGGGGTTCGTACGGGATGATGCACAACAACCTGCTGGCGCTCGACGGCTCCCCGGACGACATCGATCTGTCATCCCGCGCGCTGAAGGTCGAAGGCCGCCTGAAGCCGTCGGTCCGCGGCAACCTGGCCTACTTCTTCAACGAAAAGACGGAGAACGGCCGCGACGCCGGCCCGCTGCGGGCGCGCGAGACCACCTGGCAGCAGAGCGGACCGTCGCGGTACGTCAAGGGCGAGGGCAACTTCTCGACGCGCCAGCTGTTCGCGTCGGTGCGCGCTGCATACGTGGACGCCGGCTTCACTCTGGTGCCGACCAGCGGAATCTTCAGGGACTACTACTTCGACGACGGCGGGGTCGCCCACAACAGCTACTACTCGCACGCGACCAGCCGGCCGCAGCACTTCCTCGGCGGCGATGCCAGCTACTTTCGCGGCATCAACGAGGTTCGCTTCGGCGTCGGCTATCGGACGACGACGGCCAACACGCAGCAGAACTGGCCGGCCAGCCATCTCGTGGCGTCCTGGGAAGGCTATCCGAACATGCTCGTGCAGGTCGCACGCGACTACAACTCCTACACCACCGCCCGCTATATCGACGCCTTCGCGACCGACACGCTGTCGCTCGGTCGCGTCACGCTGACCGCCGGCGTGCGCTACGATCGACAGTCCTCGTCGCTCGGCCGCTCGAGCGTGCAGGCGGTTCCGGGCTTCGAGCAGCTGCTGCCGGCGGTGACCGCGGTGCCGCTCGACAACGTCTTCACCTGGTCGAACCTCACACCGCGGGTGTCGGCGACGCTGGCTGTCGACGAGTCGCGCAAGACGGTGGTCCGCGGCAGCTACGCGATGTTCGCGTCCCAGCTGCCCGGATCGCTGGCCGCGTTCGTGTCGCCGATCCAATACGCCTACGCGTACTACAACGCCGTCGATCGCAACGGCGACGGTACCGCGCAGCAGAGCGAAGTGCTGCTGAACCAGGGGCTGCAGGGGTTCTCCGGATTCGATCCCCGCAATCCGTCGAGCGGGACGTCGATCAACCAGGTCGGTCAGGGGGTGAAGGCGCCGATCACCAACGAGCTCGCGGTCGGCTTCGACCGGGAGCTGGCGGCGGCATTCGGCGTCAGCGCGACCGTCACCTACCGGCGGATGCAGGACCTGCTGTGGACGCCGCTCATCGGCGTCACGCAGGCGAACTACGTGCGGACGGCGACGCTCACCGGCACCGCGCCGGAAGTCGGCGCCTACAACGTGCCGCTCTACGCGCTGCAGGCGACGGCGGTTCCGCCGGGTGGCGGCATGGTCATGACCAACCGGCCCGGCTATCACCAGCAGTTCATGGGACTGGAGATTGCCGCGACCAAGCGGCTCTCGAAGCGGTGGAACGGACGGGTGGCGTTCTCGACCGGCAACTGGCGCGAGTACTTCGATGATCCGTCCAGCGCCATTCTCGATCCGACGCCCGCGCCGGCGCCGTCGCCGAGCCGGCCGTTCGCCGGTCCGCAGGTCAGCGGCGATCCCGTCGTCCGGCAGGCGGCGGGCAGCGGCAAGACGTCCGTCTTCATGGTGGCGCCCGGGTATCAGTTCGTCGCCAACGCCGCCTACGTCGCCAGATGGGGCATCGACATCGCGGCGAGCGTGGTCACACGCGAGGGCTACGTCGAGCCGTTCTTCCAGAGCGACGTCGCGACCGGCGATCCGCTCGGCCACAAGACCGTGATGATTGTGACGCACGCCGACGATCACCGGCTGCCGTCGGTGACGACGTTCGACGTGCGCGGCGGGAAGACGTTCACCTTCGGCGGCACCAGGCTCGCCGCCGACTTCGACGTGTTCAACCTGCTCAACAGCGGCACGATCCTGGCGCGACAGTACGACGTGCGGCTCACCGGTCCGACCGGGTTCGGACAGACGCTGGAAGTGATGAACCCCCGCATCGCGCGAATCGGCGTGCGGTTCTTCTTCTAGGTTCGATCGGGCCACACAGATCAACAGGCGCTCTTTCTTTGCGGCGTCAGTTGCGCGCGGTGTGGGGGAGGGCTTTGATGGGCGGGAATGCGCGACGGGACTCGGCGCGCAGCGCCTCGGCCTGCTTGCGGTTGCCGAACATCGTATAGAGACGCATCGCCAGCGCG